>JBAWXM010000207.1:0-8945 GCA_037144075.1 Lentisphaerota bacterium
AGATTATGCTGGCAACGCTGCAATACGGCAATGACTTTGACGGAATTGTTCCGCCTGCTGGTGTTTATGAAGGTGCGGATTTTTTGACTTTTCCAAATCTTCTTCAGCGCGGGAAATATCTGACCTTTTCTAAATCTGTTTTTCCCGTTAAAGTTAATTCTGGTGCTACGGCGGCACAGAAAGCTGCGGCTCAGGCGGTTTCCAGCATTGTCACCAAATGTCCGGATAAGCCGAATTACGCCTATTATGATTTGCCGATGAATTATACCATTTGGCAAAATACCGCAGTCAATTATGCGGCAGGGGTTACAACGGTTTTCTATTGTTATCCGACAATGAAAAAGATGAGGCGGCCCACCCAGACTGCCGGCCCGATGGACGATCCCAGAATAGGGCTTAACTACGGGGCAGGTGGTTCGATGGCATATCTTGGCGCGCCAGGATCTCCATATGACAATGGAGACAACGTTTTTAACAAGCGGGATTTGAGTTTGGGCGGATATGGAGAAATCCGGCATGGGCAAAGTAATGTCAGTTTCTATGATGGTCATGTCTCTGCGTATGACGGTATATACTATGGTTGGTCATACCCTGAAAAAAATGCCAAGGATTCGGCATATTGGAGGCTTCCCCAATAGTCAAAATTAATAGACAAGAAAGCGGTTTATGTCATTAATAAAAAGGATATTAAAGTGAAATGATGGGGATTTATCCATTGGGGAGCCCCATCCCAGACAGTCCGAAAAAAATCGACTATTTTTTCGTAATTACATATCAACGGCAGTAAAACTGCGAACCATAGTCGAATGTCAGACTCCGGCCCGGCAGTATAGATTCGAAAAATATAAAAACTTCAGGTTATTTATGTCATTAAGCAAATTATTTTTATTATGTGCTATCGGCATTTGGAGCGGGATCGCCGTAATGGCTGCCCCTGCGTTGCTGACGGTTCCCGGCAATAGTGCGGCAGTGGAAATAGACGGCCGGTTGAATGATGCGGCCTGGAAGAAAGCACCGGGAGCAATCCTGGTTCCTAATTGTCCGGAAGACGGGCGGCAATTTGAAGATGGGCGTTTTCAAGTTACTTGCGATCATTTAAATCTTTATGTTGGCGGGATTTTAGAGCAATCATTTCTTGATCCGGTGGCCAACAAACTGGATTTGGTCAAAAATAAAGCGCAAGCCGATAATGTTTCCAGTATTTACGGCGATGATGTGATTGAACTGTTTCTCCAAGTACCGGACTCTGCCGAATATTGGCATTTGGCGATTAATTCTGACGGTAAGATTTTCCGTTCCAAAGGACAGGGGTACGGACTGGGAAAACCGCAGCCGGACAGCGGCATTAAGGTGAAGGCTGTGCGTACTGAGCGAAACTGGAGTTTTGAGGCGGCGATACCATTGGAACTGTTAGGCCGTGATTTTGTAAAGAACGGGCATAAACTGGCGCTTGGGGTATTTCGCTATAACAGCCCGAAATCCGAGATTACGGCCTGGAATCCGGCGGTGCCGAATTTTCATCAACCGTCTCAATGGGGAGAACTGATTTTAGAGGAAGCAGCGCCGGCAGTGCAGGGTACCAGTCTGCGAATCGGTAAGGAAAGTACGGAATTCGGTTTGCGATTGAATGAAGGTAAATACCGTTTTTCCGGTGCGTTGAATGCCGCTCCCATGGATGTCAAAAAAGGATCGCGCACTTTGGCCTTGCAGGGAAAGACTGATGTGACCAGCGGAACTGTTCAATTGTCAGTTTTGAATGAGAATACCGGTAAAACTCTCTGGCGTTCTCCTCAACTGAAAGTTGCGATGGTGTCTGCAACAGGCAGGATGGATTTGAAAATACCGGGACCATTTAAAATTTTTGTTAACGGCGAATTATTTGCCGACGGACGGAATGAGATAGCCCGGGATTTTGTGTTGCCGGGTAAAATCAACACGGTCGGAATTGAGGTTGACGGCGACAACCGGCCTTTCTGCGGTACTTTGCAGTTGGGGCGATTGAAGATTGATGCAAACCAGTGGTTGACCTCAAATAAAGAAAATTCCGCGTGGCTGAATGCTGATTATGATGTTTCCGGCTGGCCGCTTTACGCCGGTCAGCCAATAAGCGTGAAGACCTATTTCCGTTTTACCGTATTGCGTAATCATGCGCTGTTTGCCCCGCAGCGTCCTGACGGCAAATTGTATCTGGCGAACCGAACGGTTGACGCCTGGACATTGCGTATTGGTTCGCCGGTGTCCTATGCACTGTCCGATTATGAATTGAACTTAGTTGTGCCGGAAGGACTTGACGTGCCGCGCTATGACTTTGACAAGCGGCCTTATTCCAGATATAAACATACATTAAATAATCAGGTTGAAAACGGCCGGCGGGTATTGAATTTTAAATTCAAACAGCCGATGCCGCAATTAACTTATAACTGGGGTTTTAACGTTGTGAATTTTCTAGTCAAACCTGATTTTCCGAAATCCGTGGAAAATACTGTGATGCCGGTTCAGGTCTGGCAGCGCGGTCGTGGGCTGGCAGAGTATCCGCAGGAATATCAACTTAATGTATTGCCGGAATTGAATGCCGGGGCCGTGAAAAAAATTGTGGTTAATCTATGGGATGTTGAGCGAGGCAATTGTTTTACGACTGATGAGATGAAATTGATGCTGGATACGTTTATCCGGGCCGGAGTCAATTATGCCGGAATCATTGAGACGCGTAATCCTGATGAAGACCTGGCAATGAACCAGCAGACACATGGACTAGGAATGAAATCCATCTTATGTAATGGGGGAAATTCTTCAGGCTTCTTAATGGAACGGCTGAAAGAGAAACCGGAATTAAAGATCGACAATCCGGTTTATCCCCGGCCGGCGTGGAATCCCGGCATGTGCCCGCTGGTTTTTCTCAGTGATCCA
Source organism: Lentisphaerota bacterium (assembly GCA_037144075.1). Lineage (GTDB taxonomy): Bacteria > Verrucomicrobiota > Lentisphaeria > Victivallales > Victivallaceae > CAIPAT01. The sequence goes on from JBAWXM010000207.1 coordinate 2,908, forward strand.
TGGGTAAATGATTATTTTGCAAAAATGCTTCCTCACTTTGAAGTCTTTCTGGATGATGTCGAGCGCGGTATTCATGGAAGTTGTATGTGTGAACATTGCCGTCAGGAAATGACTAAGCGGTTTCAATGGCCGGAGGTTCCTGATGCAAAGACGATTTACCAGAAGTATCAGAAGGAGCTTGTCGAATTTCAAATTGATTTAAACCGGAGAATGGTTGATTATCAGATTGCCCTGGCAAGAAAAGTAAATCCGAAGATGAAATCTTCGGTTTACTCCGGGTATTCACCGGAAGCCAGAATGTCTTACGGCGTCGATTGGCAGCGTTACCGCGATGTGGATTATCCGAGTGCTGGCTATAGTTTGAGTTCTGAGGTTATTGGAAATACCCGAAAGGATCTTGGCGGAAAACCGATGGTCTGTGGTTACATTCTGAATTCGGCACAATACGAAAAAACGTTAGCGCAGCAAAATATGAAAGCAGTATTGTTTCATCAGTTGCGCAACAGCGGATTCGGCGGAGTCATTGTCTGGATGTGGCGTGAAATGGATGGTCGGGGATATCATGCCCTCGCCGATTTTGCACGGGGGGTAGCGGCATTCGAACCGTTCCTGTCGGAAGTCAACGCGGTCAATCCGGAAGGAATTTGCTCCGGCATGCCTAAAGAAGCAGTATCCGTGTATCAATGGAATGGGCAATACCTGATTATGGCGGTGAATCTGCAGAATACAGCAAAAAAATTGCAAGTTAAGCTTCCGGACGGAGTGTCGCATGCCGAAGTCGTTGATTTCTACCGCGGACATTCGCAGACCGTAAAGAGCGGATTTTCCGCAGAGATTCCGTCCGTTGATGTCGGATTGATTCTGATCAAACCACAAAGTAAACAATAATTTAAAACAGGTGGGTTTTTGATGATGAAAAAATTAATTTTTGGTTTGATGATCGCTTGTCTGTCTAGTTTGCCGGCAGCAGAATCTTCAGTGAATTTGTTGAAAAATCCAGGTTTTGAGAAAGTAACAGCAGAGGGTAAAGCTGCGGATTGGACAAGCTACGGCAAAGGGTATGAATTAAGTGAGGATAATATCCAGGATGACGGCAAATATAACGTGATGTTTACCGGCGAAGAAGCAACAGTCGGAATTAGTCAGCCTATTTACGGCAAGGCAACAGGAGAGTATAATATTTCTTTGGATTTTTTGTTGACAAGTTTTAATGAAGGTCAGATTATACCGATCTATTTAACGATCATTACGTCTGATAAACAGACGAAATCCGTATCGTTAATTACTTTTACCCCGGATAAAATAAAGCCCTCTCAGGAATGGCAGAAGTTAACAGCCAGTGTGGATTTGAAAAAATATTCGGCAACTGGAACTTTTGTGGTCTGGTGTCTCGCAACAAAGTTTACCGGAAAGTTTTATATAGACAATTTCAAAGTTGAAGAAGTAAAGTGAAAATTTAAAAAGAAAAGGATATATGATGTCAAAAATCGTTCACGAAGACCATGAAGCCTCCTCTTGCGGCAATGTGCCGCTGGTGATAGGCTTCTTCGCAACTTTGTTGCAGGAGGATGAACTTAGAACCGCTGCGGATTTAAAAAAACTCATTGATCTTGCCGCTGTTCATTCGCACTACAATCTGCTTCATCTGACCATGAGGAACCGGCAGAGGCAGATGACAGATCCGGAAGTACATGACTGGTGGAAGAATGTCGTTATTTATGCCAAATCCAAGGGCTTCAAGACGATCCTGGATCTGGATATCAGACACTCCATTCCCGAGTTCATGAAACGATATCCCGGCGATTTCCAGCAACGTCTGCTTCTCCGTGAATTCCCGCTCAACACAGAAGGCTCCATTGAGACGGACATCGTATATGAACAAAATCATGGCGACGCAATTTGCAATCCCGCTCCCATCGACATCCAGCTTGCAAAAGCATATTCCTACGAAAAAAGCCCTGACGGCATAATCCCCGAATCCATCGAGGACATTACCGGTATCTGCATTTCCAAATCTTTCTCCTATCTCAATCCGGCTGTCGACAACCCGCGGCTGAATAAAGAGGTTCAGCGCCTTTCCTGCATCATTCCGGCGGCAGGCAACGGCTCAAGACGCATGGTCTGCTTAATCGCAGTCGCCACGCTGGCCTATCCTGATGTGTTCTCGGAAAATTATCTCTCCTTCGAGTCGGATGTCGTCAGGCAGTACGCCGACCTGCCGCTTGACGGAATAATGAAGGACGAATGCGGCCTGCCTGTGCTGCACGACGGGAACCCAAGAAAAAACAGCCTCTGGTTCTCGCCGGAACGCGCCGATGGCTATGCCAAAAGGACAGATGGGCGTGATTTACTGCGCGACAGTATTCTCATGTGTTTTGGCGAACGCGGACGCGAAGGCGAACGGCAGGGGGCCGTCAATCATTACATGAACATGGTCCGCGTCCGCATGACAGAAATAGGGCGGAACTGCTATCGCGACGGAAAGGAAACCTTTGGACAGGATGCTTTTATCGGCAGCCATGAGACCGTTATTCCATATCCTGATCCTCGCGAATTTGAACGCAATGGCCTTAACTGGTGGACCGCGCAGCGCGATTTTGCCCAGAGCGATGAAACCACCCCTTATTGCTGCCGTACCTCCATGGCGAAGAAATTCGACAGTGTCATTTGGTATAATCAATGGTATGCGCCATCTGCGGATTTGTATGAGAAACCACTGTGGAGCTATGCCCTGGCCGGCGGCAGGATGAACTTTCATATGCTTCATCCGGACTGGAGCAACAAACTGTCCATACTGGAAAGATACACCTCCCTCATGCGTGGCGATTTACAGAAAGCCGATTGCAGAATATGCCTTCTCAACTACATAACAGAAACATCGCTGGACTGCCCGGTTGCAGTGATATTCGGCCATCCTGCCGCAATGAACTGGGCTTCTTCAACTTATGAAGATGTCGGCATGGGACTTTCCGATGCATTCTGGAAGGCGGGTTATTATGCCGATTTGATCCCCTCAAGTGAATTTGCCGAAGGCGTTCTACGCATCGGAGATGATGGATTCATCCATTTTGGCAAGCAGCGTTATTCCGCTGTTGTGCTTTACCATCCAGAGTTCGAAAATCCGGCGGTGGCGGAGTTCTTCCGAGCTGCGGCCAATGGTGGAACATTCCTCGCATATATGGGCGCTTGGAAAAAGGATTTCGACGGTAACCCGTTCGATGGCAAAACCAACTTGCCCAAGAATATGATACTTTTCAACGATATAACTACCTGTGCCGATGCGACAATCGCAGAGCTGAAAAAGCGGCGGATTGACCCTCAAACTCCAGCTACAGTAACTTTCCCGAAATGGGTTGGAATGGGCGGAACTTCCATGGCTTTGCCTTCAAAGGGCAGAAGCCGCCTGATAGATGGAACCGTGCTGTTAATCGCCGGAGAGGATTGCGTTCACGGAGACCCGATTCGCGAAACAGTTGAAGTGAAAGGACATGCAGTCCGGTTTGATGCAGTCGGCGTCGCGGCAGTCCGCCTGAATGACAGCGGCGAACTGGTTGCAATGGCGGCAGGCGGCTTGAAGAGTTTCCAGGGTGGAGGCATAAATATTAATCTGGACACCCGTATAGACCTGGCCATTTGGAAGGACAAGGCTGGAAAATGGCAGGGTGTCCTGCAGGATTACGAAGGCCCGTTATCTGAAGATTTAAAGGCGCTGGGAGCTGACTGGTCCCGTCTTTCTGTGCCAAAATCTTTTGACGAATAGACCATTTCTGGTCACCAATACGGAACAGAGCCTGTTTCAGCAAAATAGAAAAGAGCGGCAATCAGAAAATTGGAAGAATTTAGATATGAAGGAATGTTTGCAATAATGAATATGATACCTGTTAAGCCAGCAGCAATAACACATTTAGTACCAGAAACCATTCTGCTTGACTTCGGCCGGGCGGCCTTTGCCGGGCTGGCGCTGGAGCTTAATGGCAAATCCGGACAGACTATCGAAATCGCACTGGGGGAAGTTCTGACGAATGGACGACTCAACCGCAATCCTGGCGGGTCCCGCTGCATTAAAATAATTCCTTTAACTTTGCAAGCCGGCTCGCATCGCTACAAGGTGGAAATCCCGCTGCACAAGGCTCAAAATCCCGCACTGCCAAAACTTTATCCGCCCCCCGAAGCAGGCGGCGAAATAGCCCCTTTCCGCTATGTTGAGATCAGAGGTTATACCGGAGAAATTGAAGCCGCGCAACTGGCGGTTTTCGCTCCTTTTAATGATGAAGCGGCATATTTCAAGTCCTCCAATCCGGAACTGAATCAAGTCTGGGAATTCTGCAAATACTCCATCAAGGCCACCACCGCTTTCGGCATGTACATTGACGGTGAACGGGAACGTCTGCCCTACGAGGGTGATACCTATATTAACCAGCTCGGGCATTTCTGCTGTGACGCCGATTACCGCATGGCGAAAAAAACCATTGACTACGTTCTAGAACACCCCACCTGGCCTACCGAGTGGAGCCTGATTATGATTATGATTGCCTGCGATTACTACCTCTATTCCGGGGACGAAGAGAGTTATAACCGCTGGAAACCGCTGTTTAAAGACAAATTACTGCTCAACCGGACAGGCGCTGACAGACTGCTTGCCGGCTGTGATAAAGACATTGTTGACTGGCCGCTGTGTGAACGGGACGGATATGAGTTCGGGGCGGTAAATCTTGTCCCGAACTGTTATTATTATCATGCCTTGAAATTATCAGGTGAACCTGAGCTGGCAGCCGGAGTTAAAGCAGCCATCCGGGCGCGCATGTTCAAAAACGGATTGTTTGTCGATAATCCGGATTCGCGGCATAATTCTTTGCATGGCAATATGTTTGCATTGCGCTATAATCTCGCTGAAACTGCGGAGTACCCCGGAATTATGGCCTTTATCCAGTCGCGCGGCATGGCATGCAGCGTATATGGCGCCCAGTTTCTCCTGGAGGCGTGCTATCAGGGCGGGGCAGCCGACTATGCACTGGAGTTGATGACTTCCGGCGGGCTGAGAAGCTGGCGGAATATGCTCAAATGCGGCTCAACCATCACGATGGAAGCCTGGGATGACAGTTTCAAGCCGAATCAAGACTGGAATCATGCGTGGGGAGCGGCGCCGGCCAATATCATTCCTCGGGAGTTAGCGGGGATTAAACCTTTGAATCCCGCTTTTGCCAGCTTCAGCCTGGAACCTCAGGTTGGTTCGCTTGAGTACGTCGAATTGCGGCATCCCACCAGCCACGGCGCGATTGACGTAATTATTCAGGATAAAGTGATGAATTTTACCGTTCCAGACGGAACTACAGCCGTTCATAACGGCATTGAGTACAGCGCGGGCCAACATCAACTAGAGCTAAAATAGCCGTTGCCATGGTTGGTTCAATCATAATAAACACATTTTGTGCTGATGGATGGTAATTCTGTCTGTTGTCGTTCCATTCACAGTTCTGTTCGAAAAACGGTTATTTCAGGATTCTATCTTAACAGCAATAAAATGGAGAACCATAGTCTAATCATTAAGAGGGGGAAGTTCCCCGCTGCTTGCAGCGCAACTGCTCAAAGTAATTTTTGCGGCCGCCGCAGGCGAGAAAGTTCGCCCGTAATACCTCGTATGCTTGCATCGAGGATAGGGTGAACGAAAGCAAAAATTTTATTATCAGACTCCGGCTTGATAGACAAATTCAAAAAAGGGAATATTAGATATTATATTGAAGAGGAGGATTAATTAAAGATTATGGACAAGATTTTCTGGCACTATTTAGAGGAGTTACCGGAACAGGAAGCGGCGTGGAAAGAATGGCAGTCCGGTTTGACGGGCTGGCATAGTTTTAACATTTTCTATACTCATTATTTGAGGGTGGAATGCCGCCGCGTAAAGTTGTTGAATTGCCCAGCTCCATGTGAACAAGGTTATCCGCGGCAGGTAATCGAGAATTCCCCGTCCGACATCACGGCAGTGTGTCCGCAGAACCAAGCTGATCCAATTCAGCTCAAGTTCCGGGATATTCTCA
>JBAWXM010000208.1:0-8942 GCA_037144075.1 Lentisphaerota bacterium
TCGAACTCCTCGTGGTGATCGCGATCATCGCAATTTTGGCCTCAATGCTGCTGCCGGCCTTGAACAAGGCTCGCGAAAAGGCTCAAGCGTCCCAGTGCGTAAATAATCTCAAGAACATGGCGCTTGCTATGAGCCAGTATAGCGATGATTATAATGACTTTTTCCCACCTTATATTCAGGGTGGATCGGCGATCTGGAATTGGGCTTGGGGACTGAGGAAAGATTATATTAAAACGCCAAATATTTTTCGCTGCCCGACCGGCATGAAGCTTCTAACTGATTCCGGGACTAACGGGTCTAATGATATTATCCGTAAACCTTACCAAGTCAGTTCCTATTACAATATTGCCTACGGATATAATTACAGTATGCTTGGAGATATAACCTCCACCCCATCTACACCTACCGTTTATAAACGCTTAAAAGTTAAAAATAACTCCTCTAAAATATTATTTGCCGATAGTTATAATGCTACCGGCGATCTATTCAACAACTCCAATTATTCTATTATTAAATACACCGCTACTACCAGCGTTGCTATCCATGACCGCCATAGTGCGGGCACTAATATTGCATGGGTTGACGGACACGTCTCATGGTTTAAACAGGCCAGATTAAATTTGCAATCAGGACTTTTTGCCACGACTAATAAATATTGGGACCCCACTCAACCGTAAGAGAATGCTATAGCTTCCATAGCTGTTTTTCTTGCCTTGAGGATGTGCCCTCTATGTTTCACATTTAAAGTAAAAAACCGATGGTGCTTAGACCTGAAACAAGAAAAAGGTCAGGACTTTGACAAAATCAATAAAATATTAAGGAATCCCGATAATGTTCTACAAATTGCGTGTTGCTTCACTTGTTACCGCGTTGACTCTGTTTTGCGTTAACGCCGAAACGATCAAGATTGAAACCATGGATAGATTTCCAGCCATTAAAACTACTTGGCTGATTAGTGAAAATCCGTTTAAAGTACTAATAGACGAAAGCGCTGTTTTACCAGTAGACAGTCCGGAATTTCGCCTGCGTAACGGCAAGACTTTGCTTAATATGAAACCTCAGACCGAGAAAGTCAGCACTGACAAAGGTGTAACTACGGTATTTGCTCAATATAAAGGCGGATTGGAAATTACCCACGAGATTAGTAATAATGGATCAAGTTTAGCATGGAAGATGACTTTCTATAATAAATCCACACAAGAATTATGGTTTGAACCTTCCTTGTCATTTCCAGTTAAAAATGTCAATCAAGGTACTTACTGGGATGGTTTGGATTTTCATGATTTGTTAAAAAAACCATTTAAGCGAGATATCTTAAATCATACTTTCCCTGTTGCTTGCCTGATCAACGGCAAGGTTGGTTTTGCAGTTGGCACTTCGCCGGTAATAGATTCATCTTATTTGAGTAACGGTGTTGATAAGCAGAACAATCTCTACTATGCTACCAGGATTGCCCTCCCTGCTGGCGAAAAAACCAGTTTTGAATTTATCGCTTTTGCCTTTATTTCCAATTATCAGTATCTGGATGCGATAACGGTCTACTATCAAACTTTTGACTCTGCTTTTAAGCCGGCTCCTGGAGTTGATCCCAGATTAAGCAGTGGACGCTATACTGATGCTTTGCAAACCGCTCATTACAAGGGAATCAATAGTCCAGCCAAAACGCTGCAAGCGCTGCAAAACTATGGAGGCGTAGAGTGGGGTTACACGCTCTATCGTCGTCAGGGGGATTTTTATGGTCGTCAGGAACACTGGAATGATTATAATTTATCAAAAGGGGAACTGGCTAAACTCCAGGCGGAGAGCGACAGCATGATGAATAAAATTGATATTGATAAATCGCATCAGGACTTAGCTTTTCTATTTTCCAGCGCCGATTATCGCGCTAATACCATATTAAGTTTTTATATATTCAACCAAGTGGAAAAAGGCTTAATTGAGAAAGGCAAGATGGAGGAGTATATCTATCCAAGTGAAATCGGCGTTCCAGCTTATCGTCGGGCATGGGGGTTGACTCATGGCTTGTCCGGACATATCTATCCATGGGCAACTCCCTTTGAAACCATTTTGCGTAAGGATCTGGCCGATTTGGTACGGGATTTTGACATCCGTGCGATTTGTCAGGATGGTTTTACCGACCTTGATTGTGTTACTCCTATTGGTAGAAGCGAGGTTTATCGCGGTAAATTAGATTACTATCTGCCCGGCTGGAGTTACGATAGTGAAGGCAAGTATATTCGCAAGGGGATCGGCCTTAGGCACAACGCTGATTTAGTCCATACTCTGACCAAAGGCAATTTGCGCATCGGGCACTTCGCCAATATGTGGTGGGGAAATCCCCTATTTTCTTTTGCTCCAGATGCCTATTTGTCAGAATGCTTTAACTACAACAACGTTCACGGAGAAAATTACCATACTATCAAACAGGGGCAACTATTCCGTGGCACGAAACCGGTTTATTATCACGACTGGGGGCAAGTGCAACTGGGCGACGTTTTACCATGGGAAAATATGTCTCCCGAAGATATTCGCCTGGCCTACGATGATTTTGTCCGGGAATTGATGAATTCATTGTATCAAACCGGCATGACTCCAAGCTATTATCTTGTTGCCTCTCATAAGCCGGTATATCGGGAATTGCCGGTATTGCTCGATGTTATCTCTCGCGGGTTTTCACCCGTACCCGCCATCCATGGGGAAGGAAAAATTGAGCGGGTGCGATATGGTCAATCCCTGAATAGCATCATGGTATTATCTAATCGTGAGCGAGATTCACAAACTATTACTGAAACTATTGACAATGATTACTTAGGCGATTTCAGCCCCATTCCTGTATTATACCGAGGGGGTAAAAAACTCAAGTCCACTGTAAATGGCAAGCAGACAGTTTTAAATACTATTATCGGGCCGCAGGAAAATCTTATTATCTCGGCGCCGGCAGCCATCAAACTTAAGGATAATTGCAGGCTTGAAGTTGAATCGAGTGTCATCAACAGTTATTATGAGAAAAAATATACTTATACCATCAATACGTCAACAGCTACGCAGGGAATCATCATCGTAACTCCGGATCGGGAGTATGGGCTTGAAACTATTACCTTGCATGGAGAACCGATTGCAAACGGCGGTAAACTTCTGTTACAAGCTGGAACAAATGATTTAACAGTAACCATCCGATCAAGCGTATTTCGCAATCAGGAATCGGTCTATGCTAAATTTGATTTTCCCAATGCCGATATCGTTCTCGACAGTGATGCCTCGGATCGGGAAAAAGGCATAGCTCAGATGATGCAGGATTACTTTCAAGTGAAACTTAAATCATCACTAAAAATAACCAGTATTTCAGGAAAGAGCAGCGGCAATATTATTATGACCAGTAAACTCAAAAACACAGGAATCTATATTGATGCGAATAATAATCTCTGCATGGTTAATCCCGATATTTTTGAGTTACAGCAAAATGTATGGTCTTTTCTGCATCTTCTCGACCGCACTGATCGCCGTTTCTTGCGGACAAACTGGTCCACGGTCGGCGCATTCACTGATACCAATGTTCGTATGGTCAGAAAAATGGGGATGGAAAAATTAACATATGACGAATCAAAATCAGATCGACGGGTGATTTGGTCAAGTCTGACACGCAATAAAGAAGTGAAGGCATCCACAGAAAATATCACGGTAAATACCGAACCCGTTCCGGTTTTGGAAGTGCCGCAGTTAAGCGAAAAACCCGACATGGACGGCAAACTTGATGATCCGGTTTGGAGTAAAGCGGCAACAGTTAAGGATTTTGTGATTTTCAACAGTCGAAAATTTCCGTCTCAATCCACTGAAGTAAGAATTTTTGTTACTAATAGTGATTTATATATCGGGTTCAAATGTTTTGAAAAAAACATGCATCAAATCATGACCTACATTGCCCAGCGCGACGGCATGGTTTGGCTGGATGATGATTTTGAGATAAGAGTTGCACCCGGCGTGGATGGAAAAACTTCTGATTATCCATATTATGCTTTTTTGATGAACTCTAAAGGCGTACAACTCGATATTTTGCAAATGCCAAATCAAATGCCGGATAGCGAAACTCAAATCTATATCGCCAACTGGGGGAAAACCGGCAAAGGTACTGCATGGAATTCCAATTGGCAAGTAAAAACTTTTATCGGTAGTGATTTTTGGTCGGGAGAGGTCAGAATTCCATTTAGCGAAATCAATGCCATGAATAAAGATACGTGGCGCTTAAATTTCGCGAGGTGCGAACAGCCCAATGTTGAGTTCTCATGCTGGCCAGGAATTATCGGTCAATCAATCAATCAGCCAAGCTTTTTTGCGGTAATGAAAATTAAAAAATAGGCGAATATTATGTTGAATCAAAGTGTTAAAAAAACAGGTTTAATTGTCATCTTCCTGTTTGGCATTCTCTTGACAATGTGCGCGGAAGTTCCGATACAAACCGCCAATAAAGAGTTCGATGCTGCTCTAAAACTCTTTCTTGATGCCAAAGACAGCGATAATCCCAGACTAGATTATCGCAATGGACTTGCTGCTTTGGATAAAGCCTCAAAAATCACCAAAGATAATGATGCAATAGTACGCTGCCATTATTTCCGCGCGTTCAGTTACTTTATCCTGCGGGATTATGATCACGCCAATCAGGAGATCGAAAAAGTTATCAAATTAGCGTCCGATATCTACCCGGCAGGTGGACCGATTAAATACGAAGGTGATATTATTGCGGCAGTACAGGATGGCAGCGCCTCGCTTAATGAAGCATTGATTGCCCTCACTGCTAACGAGATGAAATCGGCCGCCGCTTTTGGCAAATCATTGGAAAAATATTTTAACAAAACGAAAGGCGAGGCAAATGAGGAATTAATCAACCGAACTGCCGCCACTATCGTGACTTTGGCTATTCTATCTCAGGCTTTTTGTTCTGCGGAGAATTTAGCGGAAGAGAAAACCGCCCAATCCCTGTGTCAAGACAATATGCGGCAAATAATCAAAGGGTGGCTGGCGTATATCAAGAACAACCAGGACCGTTTGCCGCCCATTTGTCTGAAAGTAAACAATACCGGTAGCTCCTGTCATGACCGTGCCGAGTGGTCTTCCATCATTGGCAAATATCTGCCCGATCCTGATTTGCAAAAAGCTAAATTTGACGCGCCCGCCATTGCAGTAAAAATCATGCCCGGCTCAGTAATGCAATGTCCTGGTGCGCAACCATGGCCAAGCGGCTACACCAGCAGTTACGGCGTTGATTATGGCATGAATCATGCCGTTCCGGAAGCGGCAAAAACTCTAGGTCAAATCAACAATCCTCATGACCTTATTGTTTTTGTTGACAGTAAAAACTCCTTTGCCGGTCCGGCTTGGGGATATCAGTATGTCCAGTTTCGTCATTCAGGGGGAACAAATGTCGCATATGCTGACGGGCATGTGGACTGGAAATCAAAGGCGGAACTGCCTGACGACAATAAACTGGCAATGTGGAAGCCGCAACAGGGGCCGGTTTATAAGGTTAAGTTAGATGTGGAAGACCAGGAAACTAATTCGCCAATAAACACTCAAACCGTAATTGGCACTATACGGAAGCCTACCTATGTTTCCCAGGGCGAAGGACTCATTGCCAAAATTAAAAATGTTCCGGCGTTGAAAGGCAAAGCGTTAATTATTGGAGATAACTCAGAGAAACTGGGGCAGAATATTGCCTTTACCATTGATCCGGTAAAAAGCGGCAAATACGAAATTAAGTTTGATTATTTACCACTAAAAAGCGAAAATAGTCACGTTGCTGTTTTTGACTTGCGCAACAGCGCATCGAAGCAGTTTTTTGTGCTTACTATGCATAACAACATGAATGATTTATCCATTATAATAGATGGCAAAGAGAAACTGCTTACCAACACACTCACACTGGACAATCCGGCTAGTTTTAGCATGATCATCAATTTTGACAATTGGACATATGAATTATCAGTCAATGGCAAAAACGTGGCAGACGGGGCATTAAGCACTCTGGATGTTCACAATTTAAGTGACATGGCTTTCTGGACTCCAGGGATCTCCGAGTTTGCCATCAAAAATCTAATCGCAGATATAATAAAATAGAAAAGGGTTACATTGTGAAATTAGCGATCAAGGGTGAAAGTGATTTAATTATTGAACGGACATTTAAGATACTCAACCGCCATTTAGCCAGGCGTAATTGTCCGAAATTTGAACTGACAACTGCTCAGGCTGATTTAGTTTGGGAATTGGATCTGAATTATCCGGAAGAGGGATTCAGCATTGCAGATTTACCGGACGGTTCAGTCCAAATCAAAGGGGGCGGTTCAAGCGCCATCCTTTACGGGGTGGGAAAAATGCTGCACACCGCCAGTTTTGCTAATGGCAATTTTCAGTTTGGTTTATGGCGGGGTTTTACCAGTCCTCAAAAGTCTGAACGCGTGGTTTATCTGGCTACCCATTTTCATAACTATTACCATGTCGCTCCGTTTGAGGAAATCTCCGAATATCTGGAGGATTTAGCGTTATGGGGTTATAATCGTCTGATGATGTGGGTGGATAAACACCATTTCAATGGACCTGATGATCCGGCGCTCACTGAATTTGTCGAACGCACCAGGAATCTTTATAGTCTAGGTAACGCTATCGGACTGAAAGCTATTTTAGGCACATTGACGAATGAAGGATATGCTAATACGCCGAAACACCTTGCAGCCACATTTCCCGGGCGCAGTTTCTACTACTGCGAGGTTTGTCCTTCGACGCCTGAAGGCATGGAACTGATTTTGAAAAATCACGCAGATACGATTAACTGGTTTAAAGATCTCAATGTGGCGGGAATATCCCTATGGCCGTATGACCAAGGCGGCTGTGCCTGCCACAAATGTTCTCCGTGGGGTTGCAACGGGATGTATACTACTGGCAAAAAAGTGGCCGAACTATTCCACTCTTATTTTCCAAAGGGTAAAATTATATATTCTACATGGCTATTTGATTATTGTGGTGAAAAAGAATGGGAAGGGCTGGCTCAAAGAATGGCTGACGGCGAAGGCGGATGGATTGATGCTATCATGGCCGATTCACACAATGATTTTCCCCATTTTCCACTCGAACACGGCGTGCCGGGCAATCGTCCGTTGCTCAACTTCCCCGAAATAAGCATGTGGGGAATGCACCCCTGGGGCGGGTTGGGTGCCAACCCATTGCCGAACCGCTTCCGCCGACTGTGGGGGCAAGTCGCCCAACTTTCAGGCGGTGGAATACCCTATTCGGAGGGGATTTATGAAGATTTTAATAAGATTCTCTATGCCAACTTCTATTGGAACGGCAATAATGAAATAGACGAAACGATCAAAGAATACTGTAACTTTGAGTTTGGTTATGCGGATTCCAAATGTTTCATGGAGGCCATTGAGATATTGGAGAAAAATCACATGACTGACTACAATTATGCCACTACCGTCAATAAATACCCGGACTATGCGGCATTGGGGCTGAAATCTATCAAATCCCGGCCGGGGTTAGTAGGACGCAAAGTCTATCAAGCGGATCCCAAAATAGCCCGCGATATATGTAATACTATCGATAGTCAAATACCCGAATGGGGACAAAAATCATGGCGGTGGAGAATCATATTTCTGCGAGCCTTGATTGATTATCGCTTAAAGATCAACGATTTGGAAATAGACGAGGAAACCGATCAGGCATTTGAGGAGTTAGCCAGGATTTTTCATTCGGCTGGGATAAGCGAATATAAAGTTTCGCCCATCACCAAGGAGTCCTGTTCCGCCAACCGATCCTCCGCAGTCGTTTAGCGTATGATGCGGCAGATTATTGGTAATTAAATTTTCATCCCAAAAGTTATATGGTAAAATATCAGATTAACTGTGGCGTAATTTAATCATATAGGAATTTGTATTTAACCACAAAGGCACAGAGACATAAAGGAAGGCTTGACAGATTAAACAGCCGAAGGAGATGAAGATAGAAGCTCCTGCCTTAACTTTCTTCATGTCTTTCATGATAAAAAAGGATTTCTCCGTGTCTTTGTGTCTCTGTGGTTAAGTTATTGTATTTAAAGTCCCGGCGCAGCCGGTTAAGTTCTTCTTTGGAAATTGAGTAGGAGAAGTTATCATGAGCGATAGAATTTTATGGGAATATTTAGAGGAGCTGCCGGAGCAGGAGGCTGCTTGGCGCGAATGGAAGTCCAGATTAGCTGGATGGCATCGTTTTAACACTTTTTATACTCATTATTTGCGAATAGAAGGCCGTCGCGTAAAGTTACTGAATTGCCCTTCCCCATGTGAACAAGGATATCCTCGTCAGGTTATCGAGAATTCTCCATCCAATATTGTAGCAGTATGCCCGCAGAACAAAGTTGACCCAGTGCAGCTAAAATTCAGGGATATTCTCATCTATTCGATACGCCAGGAATCTCTGCATCAGGCGCTTTGCGCTTCATTGAATATCAAGTATTCAGAAGACTGCCGCAAAGAACACGAGCATATTTGGCATCTAGGCGACTATTCCGGCACGGAGGTTTATATTACTTGCCGAACAACTCCGTCAATACTCTCCGATACCATAAGTTCGATTTACCTTTCGCATCAGGCTCCGTTTATCCTGATGGTGCCGACAACGAAGAATGTAACCACGGAAATTCAACAGTTCATGGCAAAGAATAACTTCGTCTTGTTATCCATTGCGGATGAATTAATTTTGCAGCCGGACGGTTCATTCAAGCCGTTGCGAAGTATCCCGGAATGTATAAAATCATCCAATCTTTAAGAAGTCGCAGAGAAATACATTTCTTAACCACGAAAACCTTAGAGCTGCCTAGCCGTAACCAAAAGTTTGAACAGGGCTTGTCCGCCGGAGGCGTGGATGAACAGGATAGACAGGATAAAAACTGTTCTGCGAATGTTTGCCATTCACGC
>JBAWXM010000209.1:0-8906 GCA_037144075.1 Lentisphaerota bacterium
ATTATGTACAGAATCGGACAGGGAGTTGATGTTCACCGGTTTGTCGCGGACAGGCCGCTGATTCTCTGCGGAGTTGAGATTCCGCATCATGTCGGCCTGCTCGGACACAGCGACGCCGATGTTGCAGTCCACGCGGTGATGGACGCCATGCTGGGCGCGCTGGCGCTGGGGGATATCGGGGAATGGTTTCCGGATAACGATCCGAAGTTCAAGAACGCCAACAGCATGGATTTGCTGGTGCAGATCATTTCCGATGAGCATTTTTCCACTTACGAGATCATGAACCTGGATATCACGATCATCGCCCAGCGTCCGAAAATCAAACCGTACGTTGACCAGATGAGAACCAATCTGGCCGAAGTGCTGGACTGCGCTCCAGACCGGATTTCCGTCAAAGCCACCACCACCGAAGGGATGGGCTTCTGCGGCCGTGAAGAAGGCGTCGCCGCCATGGCCGTAGTCCTCCTGGGAAAATAACGGACGCGATATTTCATGGTTGCAATAATGAAAAAACTGTTGCTGTTAATTATACTCTGCGGCTTTACCGCAGCAGCGGTGGAAATTGAAAACGAGGCTTTAATCAAAGAGGCCATCGGCATTATCGGCGAGTATAAACCGGCCAAAGCCGGTGAGCGGGTGGAGCTGTATTTAAGCGACTATGATGACGAGGATAAGATAACCGGCACTCTCCGCAAATTGGACTCAAGCCATATTTATCTGGATCTGGAGGACGGGACGACCGCCGGTTACAGGCAGGACGACATATCATTGAAGTCCAGATGGATATTTTTTAAAGAAGCATACTATAAAAGACTGGCGGACACCATCTATAAGCTGGCTGAAGATAAAAGGCGGCTCGAAGAGGCAAAACTTCAGAATTCGAACGGGCAGTCCAGGCCGGCAAACGGCAGAAACATTCCGAGCTGGCGCCAGGTAAACTACAAATATGACGCGATAGCTCCATATTTTGAGTTGGTTGATTTTGCCGACAGACGTCCCGCCGCCGCTCAAATAGAAGCCGGCGGCGGAATAACCAATATTGAAGCGGCAGTCACCAGGGAAAGCGGGGTGTTCAGGGTTAAGGCCAGAGGGCAGGGCGGGAATATTGATGACGCCCTCAAGCAGGCCTTTAAAGACGCGATCCGGAAGGTGGTCGGGGTTTATGTTGACAGTCTGGAAATTGTAAAGAATGAGGAAGTCATCGAAGACCGGATCATTACCCACAGCAATGCCTTTATCAAGGATTATCTGAAAACTACTCCGTTCAACAGCGGGATTATCGAGATAGAAGCGGTTGTCGTGATCGACGATTTTGAATCGGCCCTGAAAAATAACCAGATCACCTTCAAGGCGAATGTCAGCGGTTATGCGCTTGTTGCCGAGACCTCGACCAAGCTGGACGGACTTAAAGACGCGATAAGCGTTTTTCAGAACATCTTTCAGAATTTCCCGCGCAAAATAACCCGGATATCCGCGTCTGAAGTCAAACTTTATAATGAGGAAAAAGGCCTTTACGTCACAAACATCAAAATCGAGACCGACCCGCTTAAATATCAGGCGTTTGTCAAAGAAACGGAAAAAGCGCTGGATTCAATCTGCAAAGGGAAATGTATTTTCAAGGTCTATTTCAAGGAGGCGGTATACGCGGATGAAAAAGATAAAATGAAGCAGCGGGAGTTGCAGAAACTGGGTTTCTCCCCAAGATACAGCGCCTTCAGCGGGACCAGATACCGTTCAGAATTGAATTCTCTGCCGGAACTGAAAGCCGCCGCCAGGCGGGATCCGGCCGCTGCCGCAAGGCTTGAAGAATGCAAAAAGAGCCTTCGCGCGTTCTGGCCGTATTACTGCAATGCGCTTATTTTTCAGAAAATCCAGGAGTTCTGGAAAATTTATGATTTTGACTGTTCCCCTTTCCGGATAGTCAGAGACATTGATTACGACAAAGGCATTATGACGGTTGTCCTTTATGCGGTTCCGGGAACTATATGCAAAAGCGTTGACACGATCAACAAACAGGAACTGGCGGCCGCTGATAAACAGAAAGCCGATGCTGATTTATTCAACCCGGCTGCGCCTTGTTGCTGGAATGATTCAGTCTTGATGGTGGAATTGAAAAACGGCATTGATGCGGTCTGGAGCAGGAGGCTGCTGATAAAAAGAGATTATTTTGATGAATCTTTTGATTATACTAAATTCCCGTCGCTGTTTTCGCAGAAGAACAAGCTCAGCTATAATTCCCCGTTCCCGCCGGATTTCAGCTATGGTTTTCTGAAGAACTGTTCTTTTGAAGGCACGAATCTCTACAGTTCGCCTTCGCCGGCGTATGAAATTTCCCCTTATTTCTGCGGGAGTTCTTTTCTGGCGGCCGGCAATGAAAATGTTTTTGCCGAAATTTGCGATTTCATGCCGTTTCTTTATTTCCCGTTTTATATGAAAATTCCACTGGATAAATTGAAAGACGCCAACCGGATAGAGTGCGATCTTGTCAATATGCGGGAATATCTGGACAAACTCCAGAATAATAAAATTTAACTTAAAACTAAAAATAAAAGGATTGACAGCGCTGGACAAATTATTGAAACCGGGTAAGATTATAACCAATTCAAGGAGTACTGTTATGAAAAATCTGTCGTATGTAAAAGTCGTTTTAATGTCGGCGATCATGGCGTGCGGATTAACCGGCATCAGCCAGGATCAGGACAAGGCCGGCCCCCAGGAGCAGGAATTAAAGAAAATCAAGGAAACGGGGATTGGAATATATAAAATCAAATATGACGCCGGCGGCGCAATTGCATCTTTCCTGGTTGTCGGCCAGGCGGAAGTGTCAACCGTTCTGGGAACGGTTAAAGCTCAGCTTATGGCCAGAAAAGCGGCGGAACAGTCGGCCAAAGCCGCGCTCGTGCAATTCATGAAAGAAACTGTCACCGTGGTGGAAACCAGCGACAATCAAACCGTCCTGACCACCGAAGGCAATGGCTCCAGCCTGCTGCAGAAAGGCAAATCCATTGATAAGCAGAGCTCAAAGTTTAAATCTGTCTCCTCGGAAGTGCTCAGCGGCTTGACGCTGATTCATTATGACCTTGACGCTGACAAAAAGACCATGACCGCGATTTACGGCTGGAAGCCGAAATTCAGCGAGATCGGACGGGAGCTCAGGGAAAAAATGAACAACGATAAAACCGCCGGTTCCGGCGAGGACGCCCTTGCCGGCGCTCAGGTATCGAAAGACCCGGCAGGACTGAAGTCGAAAAAAGTGACTTCAGATATCGCCAATGATTTCCTGTAAAATATCTTTCCTGTCTATGGCGCTGGCAATATCAGGCCTGTCTGCCTGCGCCATGGAACAGATCAGCTTTGACAAAGACCCCTGCAATGCGCAGGTGCAGTTTGCCGCAGACGCGGAAGCATACTCGCTGGCTGTGTCGTTTGCGCCGGTAAGATTATTTTCCAGCATAAAAAATACCCGGATAAACTTAAACAAGGCGAAAATATATGCCTTGACCGCGTTGAGCCGGAAGTTGAAAGTGGATAAAAACTCCGCGCTGATAGTTTCCGACATGAAATTTGAAAATTGCCTGAGCGCGGAAAACAGTTTTTCATGCTCTCTGACCATTCCGGTAAAGGATGTGCATATTGTTGAGCGCGCAAATGTTCCGGATGGGAAGAATGAGACTTGTTTTATGCCTGGCGACAGCGCGGACATGCCGCTGCTTAACTATAAAGAATCAATCAGGCGGATACTGATAGAAAACTGGAAAGAATGGAAAAGCGGCATTGAGCAGGTTGTTCCCGATCAGGAAACCGCGGATAATTTGTCCGGGATTGAGGATGAAATCAATGCTGAGTTCGACAACGCCCGTTTGCAAAAAAAGTTTGAATCGGACGTTATGTTATTTGAGGGCGATGTCAGGGAATTGCAGAATATGGCTGAAAAAGTGAAAAATGATCTGCTGATCCGCTGCGAAATACGACTGATGGAATTTAATTTGAAGAGCAATGCGGTGCAGGATAGAGCGAAGTATCAGAGCGATATTAAAGCAAAAGAACGCCAAACCATTGATGTGGAGAAGATATGAATATCAAACCAATATGCTTTGCGGCGGCATTGTTTCTTGCTGTTGCGGCTGTCGCTGATGATTCAGCCGTCGCCAAATGCAAAAATCTTGCTATCAGCGAGGCCGGGTTTAAAGTTCCGTTCTCCAAACTTGAGGCGTTTGTCATTGAAAATGGCGGGGTGAGAATAGTTGATTATAACGGGGATAAATATTTATTCGCGATTGGCATGACTGATTTGCGGGATGACTCCCCCAAAGAGCAGCTGCGCCGCGTAACCGTGGCGCGGGCCAAGGCGGTCAGAGAATTGATCCGGATGATCGAGAAAGCCAAAATCGAGGTCAAAGAGGAATCCAGAAGTGAAGTCAAGATCGTTCAGGACACGAATGCGCAACCTAAAGCTTCGCACGAGGATACCAGCATTGAGCAGTACCGCGAGGAAATCAACTCTTTCATAAAAGTCCCCGAAGTGGTCGCCACCTGGCAGTCCGAAAATAACCAGTTTTTCTACGTTGCCATCGGCAAAAAGCTCACGACCGCAAAATGATCGAGCAGGCGAAACCGGAACAGGCCGCGGCATATAGAATCAAATTTCATAAAATAATTTTAGCTTCGGCGGAGCGATACATTACCGCCGATTATCAAGCAACGAAAACACGGGAAAAGAAGTTTTGTACTATACCTGTAGAAGCATTTTAGTGAATCGAGAGAGTCTGTCCTGGGGTGTTAAATCTGACGGCTTTAAATCGATATTTTTTCACAATATTTATGCATAAATACTTGATTTATCTCTTTTTTTGTGTATATTCCGATAGACTTATAAATCTATTAATTTACGATATTGGAGCTTAAAATGAAAGAACAAGCAAGAATTCTGCTACAGGCTAAGCCGGTACTGCCCGGCTCCCTGGAAGAACACTACAACGTATGCGGAAAAGCTCAGTGCCGCTGCAAGGATAAAGTTAATCCGCAAAAACACGGCCCGCAATATCGGCTCAGTTATAGTTTGAAGGGCAAAAATTCAAGTGTCTTTGTAAAAAAAGAAGACGCTCCGGCGATCATGGCAATGACGGAGAATTATCGTGAATCCCGTTCGAATATTCAACATCTGGCCTTGGCAATGGTTGATTTATATCGCCACGAAGGCTTACAGGGGATGCTTGATAAGTATGAAGAAATACTTGATCTGGAAATCAGCAGGAAAAACGGAACCAGGCCTGCTTCCAGAACTCTGCGTGAAACGCGCTCAAGCTGCGATAAATGGAAAACCAAGGCGCTGGAAAGACAATCTGAAATAGAAAAAATGCAGGTTAAGATTCGCGACCTGGAAAAGAGCCGGAACAAGTGGAAGGAAAAGGCCATGGATGCTAAAGAAGAAAACCAGGAACTTAAAAACCTCAGTCTGTTGAAAACAGTCGATGGGGAAAAAAATACCGGAGTCTCCTGATGAATTAATAGACAGTCCGCCGAGCAAGTTCAAATATCCGCTTAAAACGGTTGTTATCGCGATTAATCTTGTAGTCACCGGCTTGTTATCATTGCGTGGAGTCAAGCGGACATTAACTATCTTCAATTATTTTTTCAACGGCGGCATTCCATGTCATACGGTAGTGCAAAACTGGCTTATGCGGTACGGCTTATACAAACTCAGGCAAGCGCCTGAAAAGCGCGGCGACTGGGTTTTTATTCTGGATCATTCCATTGAGTTCGGCAAAAAACAATGCCTGCTCGTATTGGGCACGACTTTGGAGAAGTTCCGCAGGAACAAATACAGGCTGCGGCACAGGGATATGAACGTGCTGGCCATTGATATTGTTGAAAGCGCAACCGCTGAAAGCGTCACGAAGACCCTTGTCAATATTACCCGGAAGACAGGACTTCCTGCTCAAATATTATCTGACGGCGGTAAAAATATTCTGAGAGGATGCCGGGATTTAATTGAACAGAAAGCACGCGGAGCGGCAGTTCGGCAGACCTATGACGTAACGCATAAAACAGCTTTAATTCTTAAACATCAACTAAAAGATGATGATGCATGGCTGTCGTTTTGCAACAAAGCAGTTGAGAGTAAAAGAAGTTTAGTTCATACCGAGCTGGGTTTCCTTTCGCCGCCGAAACCGCGCGATAAATCACGATGGCAAAATCTTGATGCGTATGTACAATGGGCGGAAATGATATTAAAGCAGAAAACCAAGTCTATGTCGAGGCCGGAAGCTGAAAAATTTACCGCCAAACTTTCCTGGCTGAAAATGTATGAACCGCACATCAGGCAGTGGAGAATAATGCTTCATATTCTTAATGCAATAAAAAGAGAAGTAAGGAATAATGGGTTCAGCAAACGGACAAAGGATAATTTTAACAAATCCATAAGGACCTTGAAAATAGAGACTCCAAGGCTGAAAACGGTTAAAGATGAAGCGCTGGCGTATGTCGAAGAAGAGTGCGCGGAGATTAGCGGAGTTTATCCCGGCTGCTCCGATATTATCGAATCGGTATTCGGAAAATATAAGAACTTCTCAGGCAGAAGTCCGATAAAGGAAATTGGCAGGGCGGTATTGACAATTCCTGTTTTTACCAGTATTGTTGACTTTGATGAAGTGAAGGCGGCGATGGAGAGCGTTTCCGCGGAGGATGTGCAGGAGTGGCTTGACAAAAATATCGGCGAGAGCCTTTTTGCCAGGCGGAAGCAAGCTTTTAAGCTGAAAAACAAAAAACTGAGTGAAGAAAAATTAAGCAAAACCACTCAGATTTAACACCCCAGGTCTGATCCCATTTTTTTACATTCTTGTGCCTAATCAAACATGTTTTTGATCTATAAATGGTCATTAAAACAATTTTTTCCGGCCAATAAATCATTTTAAGCTTATATTCCACATAAACGGCGTCAGCCCCCGCAGACGGCTTTTAATTAAAGATGTTCTGGTAAAATTTTTCTCTTCCAAAATCATTAAGATAATCAATTTTTCTCTTTTCATAGAAATCTCTGGCATTTCCCCTCTCAAAGTACCATACGCAATCAAGCAGAATACTGAGTTTATAAACATCAAACAGATGTCTTTTTTCATTATTGTTCAGAGTTCGGTATTTTTCATATTCAGATACGACTCGCTTCGTTTGCTTAAAATCAAAAATTATATCAGTATTTGCATGTGTCTGCCAGTTATGCCAGTTAAATGATGTGACAAAAGGTTCAATCAAATAGATGAGGTCAAACACGAGATAAGTATAGTTTGCGTCGTCAAAGTCTATTAATGAGTTAAATACCCCGTTCAAATAAAGAACGTTGGTAAAATGGAAATCACAATGACATATGCCTTTAGGTAAAGATATTGGTATTTTAAGTTTAGCCAATTCACTTTCAAGCCATATTAGTTTTTCTCTTGAGTCGGGAGTATTTATTTGTCCGGCTCGCCTTTGAGCTAAATCTTGACAAAGTTCAATTCCATAGTTCCATCTATTGTTTTTATGGAATGGGTTATAGGTTTTCGTAATATTATGTAATTGAGCAACCATTTTAATCAGCTCTTTTTGCTGAGCGTTATTAGGCTTATTCAGATGTTTTCCTTCAATAAATTCAAAAATGACATAAGGTTTATTATCGTAACAACCAGCAATATTGCCATATTTATCTTTAATAGAAGCTGGACATGGATAATTCTTATTTTTAAGGTATCTGATTAAGTTTACTTCAAACAGAACGGAATTTTCAAGACGCACTTGTTTATAATATCTGAATACAAATTTACCTTTTGTCGTTTGCAGCAGTATATTTATTTGTATGGAACCGTTTGCCAATGGTTTTGAATCAATCAATTCCCCCAAATTGTATTGAGAGAGAATTTCACTTAATTCATTTTTTGAAAAGTTTGTTTTCATATCGTGGACTTTCTACATTTACTTCTATTTTTTTGTGAGTTTATTCGTCGGGTCTGACCCCAGCTTTTATATATTTCTCCCGGGCGTGGGCGGAAACTGCTGCTTACTATATACAGAATGCTGCCGAAATCAATTATTCATTGGACAAATGGGTCCAAACCCCGATAAAGTCTTGATCAACTTTATGTACAAAAATATACAAAAGATGAGGTCAGATCTCATCTTCACCCACGCAAGGCACGAAAATTCACGAAAACCCCAAATACAGTCTCACCATGAAGAACATGAATGGGCATGAAGAGAGGGAATATTTGCCACTGAGGTCACGGAGCATACGGAGGAAGATAAAACAGAGAAGTCAGCGAATTAATGCGGGAGTCCACGCTGTAATTCGCTGACCCATGTTTTAACTCAGTGGCCTCAGTGGTTAATCCGTATTTAAGGTCGAATTATATTCTGAATTCCAGATTCTAAATTCATGTAAAACTTGAGTTTTGCAATTGGCTCTTACGCCATGACAATTTGCCATCCGGCTGTGTAACTTCCCAGGTTTTTCCAGTTGGCCGGCAGCCCGTCGGCATAATAACCGATCATGTTATTATTGTTGGAAAACAGAATGTCGCCCTTGCCGTTGCCGTCGAAATCGGCGCATCCGGCAATCTGCCATCCGGCGGAATAACTTCCGAGGTTTGTCCAGTTGGCGGGCTGTCCGTCGGCATAATAACCGATCAAGTTATCCCAGCTCAGCGGGGTCTGTCCACTTAATTTAACTATATTATCATCATTATAAGCGCAAATTATTAATTTTAAATGACAAAAATATATCTTATTTTAGAAAGTTTAAGCGCAAGATATTAAAATAACAATTATAAGCAGGGAAAGGCTTAGGAGCCGTAAAGAAATAACCTTTACATCTTTGTGATTCTCCCGAATGCCTTTGTGTTTGCCGGTTCGTTACATACCTTCAGGTATGCGCC
>JBAWXM010000210.1:0-8729 GCA_037144075.1 Lentisphaerota bacterium
AATTTTCAGATGGGCTTCATGAACTAAAATTTCAATTTTCAGGAAAACTTCAGCTTATCAATAATCATACGATTTTATAAATCTAACGTCTTCACGTTTGATTTGCAAGTCCGTTTTTGAACATTAATTAATGTCATGATTTCATCATTTCGTGCGGATTTCAGGCAGGCGATGCTAGACAATAAAGTTTATGATTCCCTGCTTGAAGTGGACATTGATCCTGAGAATCCGCTTTTTGCAACCAATAATTTTCCAGCAGATATTCCTCTGCCGGATAATTCCGTCGATTTGATAATCGCCGCTGAAGTATTTGAACATTTGTATTCACCGATAAATTTTATTGCTCAAGCCGCCAGAGTTTTAAAGCCCGGCGGCAAATTATTGCTGACCACGCCGAACGTATCTTATTTCGGCAATATCTGCCGTCTGGCCTGCGGTAAAAGTATTTTCCCGAATCTTCAGGAATCCCATTTTTATCTGAAATCTGAATGGCGTGCACACATGCGGGTATATGATGCATCAGAAATAAGAACACTGATGGATGATGGCGGCCTTGAAGAAGTCAGGCATTACATGATTGACAATAAAGATGATAACAGGCGGACGCAAACCTTTGCAGGAAAATCAAAAATGCTTTTCATCAGACTGTCTTACATCATACCGTATTTCCGTAATCAGTATATGGGCATCTTCAAAAAAGCGTAATTCTGCAGATATTGTAATCACATCACAAGCTAATCCATACGACCGCTGCTTTTTTGAGATGCCGCCTTCTACCGGAAATTGCAAAGTTTAGATTTCAAAAAACAGAAAAGTGTGCTATTTTATTCGTTTTCGTATATTGATATAGATTTCATAAAAATATTTTTGCTTAAATTATTAATTTTAATAGATATGAAAACGCAGGAGAGTGCTATGAGTGATCCTAAAGAAATGCCGAAGGCATATGAGCCGGCGGAAATAGAGAAAAAATGGTATCCGCTATGGGAGGATCGCAAATATTTTCACGGCAAACCTGATTCCGGCAAAAAACCTTATTCAATAGTTATTCCACCGCCGAATATTACCGGCATTTTAACGCTGGGCCATGTGCTGAATAATACGCTGCAGGACATTCTGGCCCGCTGGCACCGGATGCTTGGCCATGAAGTAAGCTGGTTTCCAGGCACCGACCATGCCGGCATTGCCACCGAAAGCCGCGTTGAACGCTATCTCAGGGAAAAAGAAAATACCGGACGGGAAGAACTCGGACGGGAAGAGTTTATGCGCAGAGTATGGGAATGGCGCGAACAATACGGCGGCACGATCATCCGGCAGCTTCGCCGCCTCGGCTCCTCCTGCGACTGGGAACGCGAGCGCTTTACGCTGGACGAAGGTTTGAGCAACGCCGTCCGCAAAGTGTTTGTCAGCCTGTATGAAAAAGGTTATATCTACCGCGGACGCCGCATGATCAACTGGTGTCCGGTTTCCAAGACCGCGCTTTCAGATGAAGAAGTTATCTACAAAGAAGTAAAAGGCAAGTTCTATCATTATAAATACCCGCTGTCCGACGGTTCCGGTCATCTGGTGATCGCCACCACCCGTCCGGAAACCATGCTGGGCGATACCGCCGTGGCAGTGCATCCGGAAGACCCCCGCTACAAACACCTGATCGGAAAAACTGTTGATCTGCCTCTCACCGGCAGAAAGATTCCGGTGATTGGCGACGAGCATGCCGACCCGGCCAAGGGCACAGGCTGCGTAAAGATCACTCCGGCCCACGACCCGAACGACTTTGAAGTCGGAACCAGGGCCAAGCTGGAATTCATCAACATCATGAATAAAGACGCCTCGATGAATGAGCGGGCTGGAACAGATTATGCCGGTCTTGACCGCTACGAATGCCGCAAAAAAGTGCTGCATGACCTTGAAGCCGCCGGACTCATGGTTCAAGTTGAAGATATCATTCACAATGTCGGATATTCCGAACGCGGCGATGTGCCGATCGAAACGCTGGTCAGCGAACAGTGGTTCGTCAAGATGGACGAACTGGCGAAACCGGCGATCGAGGCAGTGCGTTCCGGCGATATCAAATTCTACCCGGACCGCTGGGCCAAAACCTATTTCCATTGGATGGAAAACATCAAGGACTGGTGCATCAGCCGTCAGATATGGTGGGGACACCGCATCCCGGCCTGGTACAACGATGCGACCGGAGAAGTCTACGTCGGCATGGAAGGCCCGAAAGACGGCGGCCCCTGGAGACAGGAGGAGGACGTGCTTGATACCTGGTTCAGTTCCTGGTTATGGCCTTTCTCCATCATGGGCTGGCCGGAAAAAACTGCCGAACTCAAGTTTTTCTATCCTACATGCGATCTGGTTACCGGACCGGACATCATTTTCTTCTG
Organism: Lentisphaerota bacterium; assembly: GCA_037144075.1. Taxonomy (GTDB): domain Bacteria; phylum Verrucomicrobiota; class Lentisphaeria; order Victivallales; family Victivallaceae; genus CAIPAT01. The sequence goes on from JBAWXM010000210.1 coordinate 2,388, forward strand.
GGTTGCCAGAATGATTATGGCCGGCTATGAGTTCACGGGCGAACTGCCGTTCAAAAATGTTTATTTCACCAGTATTATCCGCGATGACCTCGGACGCAAATTGAGCAAATCGCTCGGTAATTCGCCGGACCCGCTGGATGTGATTGACACTTACGGCGCCGACGCGCTGCGCTTCTCAATCATTTATATTGCGCCGGTCGGAATGGACATCCGTTACAGCAACGATAAATGCGAGATCGGCAGAAACTTCGCCAATAAACTGTGGAACGCCTGCCGCTTCCGCCAGATGCAGGGACCGACCACAGCCGGGTTCCGCGAATTATCCGGCATTGACCAGGCCAGACTCACCCCGGATGAGAAATGGATGCTTTTCAAGCTGGATGAAGTCATTATTATGGCGAATACCGCGCTCCGGGAATACCGTTTCCATTTTGCGGTTCATGAGATCTATGAAGTAGTCTGGAGCACTTTCTGCGACTGGTTCATTGAGGCATCAAAAATCAGACTCCGCCAGGGCGGCGAACCCAAAGCCCGGGCGATTGCCGTGCTTGACTTTGTGCTGTTCAAAATCCTGCGCCTGCTGCATCCGTTTATGCCGTTCATCACGGAAGAACTTGCTCACCAGATGGGATTTCTCGGTGACGACCGGACAATCATGTATGAATCTTTTCCGCAGCCGCTTTCGGAAAAGAAAATGCAGTGTATTATGGATAAAAACGTCGAACTGCTGAATATGGTTGACGGGAAATTCCAGCTTATCCGCTCCGGTCGCGCATTGAAAGTCAATTATAATATCCCCGCAGGCAAAAAAGCGGCATATTATATCAAGGCATTCAGTCCGGCAAACGAGTCATTCCTGAAATCTGAATTAGAATCAGTCAAATTCCTGCTGAACGCCGACGAAGTAATCATTTCCCAGGAAGATTATAACGCCGCCGAGGGAGCCGCTCCGTCGCAGATGTCCAATACCGGCATGATTTATCTGCCGCTCAAAGGCTTGATTGATGTTGAAACTGAACTCCGGAAGCTTAATGAACAGAAAAAGCAGATTGAAGGCTGGATCAAAGGATCAGAGGCCAAACTAAGCAATAAAAGTTTCGTTGACAAAGCCCCGGAAAGCGTAGTTCGTGAAGCTCAGGCACATTGCGAAGATTTGAAACAAAAGCTAATCCGCGTCAATGAACTGATAACTTCTCTAAGTTAACAGATCGTCTCCCAATATATTCCGACTTGCTTGACCGGCAATGCTGTAGCGGTTCGTCATCACGAACCGCTATGCCGTGCTCGGCGGACAATTAATGATATACTCTGCGCGGCTGAAAATTTAAGAATAGACGAGCAGGATTGTGGATTGGATTTTTTCGCTCCGACTGACAGGCGATGCCTGCATCACATGAAGAAAGAACGGAAAAATACGGCCGCAAGACGCTCGCCGCAAAACAGTTGCGATCTTTAGAGTTTGGATTAGCACTCTTCGAGGACTTCGATATCCCGGCCTCTTAGAATACGAACCAATTCTCAAAATCTTAGCAATCTATTTTAAATCTTCAGCCGAGTATACATGAATTAGGAACAATAATTTGCGGATGGAAAAACTGGTACCCCAGAGAGGAACTGGTCATAACCATTGCCATTTGTATTGCTATTGGTCAAAAACGGCGAAAACATAAAAATAAGCCCCGGAATCAACGCGACGAAGATTCAAGGGCTTTTAACATTGAACCAACATTATAACATTATTTTCTATCTTTGTCAAATACGAAGTGGACTAATTTTTGCAGTTGCTTGTAAAACTAGTCCACTTTCAAAAATAACAGTAAACGCTCCAGCATTTTTTCAATTCTATCAAGTCGTGCCGAATCACCGTTTATGCTATCCTCAGCAATTGCCAGGTATTTACCAGGCGCATCAGTTTTCGCCCATACACAGTATTGACGCGGTGTAACTCCAAGCCTTACCGCCATTTCTTTTTTATTGATTCCGAGCGAAACTCTCATTTCTTCCAGTTTTTCAAAGTTTTTCACATCAAACCTCCTGTTAATGCGTAACAATACTGTAAAAAACGCATGATTTCAACATAAAATAGAATAATTTCTATTATTTATAGAAATAACTCTATTATTTTTTGTATTTGAGTGGATGTGTTCGCGAGCTGGATATATCATGTGTCAGTAAGCAAACAAGCTCAACGAGTTACAACAAAAAAACAACGGAGACGACCAAATGAACGAAATAAAATTCGGGATCGAGATTGAAACGGTAGGATTAAGCCAAGCCAACGCCGCAAAGACAATACAAACGGTAGTCAGAGGCGAAGTAATTGGAACCGCAGTAAGGGCCGAAGACGGCAGAATCTGGAAAGCGGTTCACGATGGAAGCCTGCCGGGAACCCACGCCGAAATCGTCAGCCCGATCCTGAAGTATAACGACATCGAACAATTGCAGGCGATTGTAAGGGCCTTACGCGAAGCCGGAGCCCAAGCGCACACCGCCGCGGGAATTCATATCCATATCGAAGCCGCGCCCTTTGGTCCCGCGCAACTGGCCAACGTTGCGAAGATGATTTACAAGCAGGAAAACCTTTTGATACACGCCCTCGGGATCAGCCAAGCCAGACTCGGACGCTACACCAAGCCGGTAAGCAGCCGCTTCATTGAAGCCATCAGCAAGCGCAAGCCCAAAACTAAAGCAGAGCTGGCGGCGGCTTGGTACGGCGACAGCGCCAACCACAGCAACCACTACGATTCCAGCCGGTACCACCTGCTTAACCTCCACGCCGCCTTCACCGGCCCGACTTGGGAAATACGCGCCTTTGAATCAACGATGCATGCAGGAAAAATTAAAGCCTATATTCAACTGGTTTTAGCAATTGCGGCAAAAGCCTTAAAGAGCAAATCAACCTCAGCTGAAAAACGCGAGTTCAACGCAGAAAGCGCCAAGTACGATTTGAGAGTGTGGTTGCTGAGTTTGGGAATGATTGGCGATGAATTCAAAACCGCCCGGGTCCACCTCTTGAATAATATGCCCGGAGACGCGGCGTTCAAGACCGCGGCCCAGAGAATCGCCCACAGCAACCGCCACGCGGCATAATAATAAACTGGGCCGGATTGAGGTCCGGCCCAAACTTAGGAAAGGAATAAATATGTATTACTTCGCTTACGGTTCAAATCTGAATCAGAAACAGATGAAATTACGGTGTCCCGGCTCCGTGCCAGTTTGCGCCGCAACGTTGCCCGGATACTGCGTGACCGAGCGCCAATACGCGGATATTGACTGGTGCGGCGGCAAGCGCGTTTGCGGCGGTTTATGGCGCATAACCGAAGCTGATCTTGCGGCACTGGACCGCTATGAAGGCTATCCTAACTTTTACTGGCGATATTCGGTATGGCTGGACCTACCGGACGGTAATGAAGTTGAGGCGTGGGTCTATGAAATGACGGCCAAGGCAAAGCTGACCAGAAACGGGATTAAGTATTCTCCGTATTATCGGCAAATTTGCGCGACCGGAGCCGCCGATTTCGGAATAACTACAGACTTCTGAAAATAAAAAGGCCTCGCATCCACCCGATACGAGGCCTTAAAGTCCGGCTTTTGCCGTGAGGTGTTTACTTCTTATTAACCGCTCTCCATAAGACTTCGTTTCCGATCATCCTGTTATCCGCCGGATCGCTTCCAGCTTTTAACGCTGACAGCTGAGCGTCCGGCATTGCCGCCAGCTCTGCAAACCTGTCTTTCAACTTTGGATCAGCGGCATTTGCGGCCCGCTCCTGTTCAAGCGCTGCCCGGACTTTTGCATTGACTTCCGGCGTATTTTTATCTATGATTGCCGCCATTTGCTTTTGAAATGATGCTACCGAGCTATCCGCGGTTGTGGCGGTCACGTCATCGGTTGTCACATTGGTATCGTGTTCCTCGCAATTCATTTCCGTTGAACCGTCCGCGCCCTCTTTATATGAGAATGCCTTCATCCCGCCTTTGGCATTGATTCTGACGGTTTTATTGGCGGTTTCACTGCTCCATAAAGATTTTTGCTTGGAAATGGTAATCTGCGTACCGTCTCCGGGTTTATGCGACATCACATCTCCGCTGGCCTCCACCAGCTCTACAGACGGCAATGGAGTTCCGGTATTCGGGTCTACGGCGGTAGTCAACTTCCCACCGATAGTGCCAACTCCCACGTTCCACGATTTGCTCTTGAGGTTGTCGGTTACATTACATCCCACGATTAACACTGCCATAAGCAGTCCGGCGATTGTGAACATTGAACGCTTCATCTCAATCTCCTATTTTTTAGGGGTTATTCTTCTTGGCATCACGGATAAATCTATATATCCGCGATTTTCATAATTTTCTTGATCCCAGTCAAAACAATAAACTTCTCTGCCGTGTGGTTTTTTATCGCCCTGGTCACGATAAACACGCCACCGGACGCAACCGGTAACTTTTTTAATTGCTTCAGCTATATCATCCGGATGAACTGCATCATCCGTCCACGGCACAGCAATCAAGTCAAAATCACGTTTTAAGGATCCATGCAAACCAATTGCATAACCAAGCTCGCGAGCGGTTTCCCGAATCGCCGGAAGCATGTTTATAAATTCTTTTTTAGTTGGATATTTTTGTTTCATTTTGGACTTATATGGACCTTGCGGACTCGATGGACATTATTATTGATTATTCACCTGCTTTCTTTTGGGAGTTACTGGAGCAAAAATAATAGCCCATTACCGCGGATAGAATGCCTACCAGCCAGTTGGGGACTTCTTTGCCGATGCCGGTCAGGTAGCAGACGGTTATCACCAGCAGCAGGGCTATAAACCATTTTCCGGCGTTGTTTAGAATATCTTTGTAATCCTGCGGGGTCATTTTACGAATACCTTTGTTTTGTTGAGTTCGTCGTGGTCGGCATCCTGTTTCTTTTTGATTTCCTCGATGTCTTTGACACACGGGCAGTTTGTGCGTAATTTCTCGCAGGCCGTCCAGTCCACCTTGCTTTTATCGACACTGGCGATCCGCCAGAGAATCGCGGCGGTTCCGCCGATGCTGGCGATTAGAATCATTGCAAATAGCGATAGGATGGCAATCCCGATGTTTATGGCTTCAGTAGTCATTTTTCTCTTCTTTCCCGCTCCTCTGGCGGTTTATGGTTTTTTAAAAAACTTATTCACGGACTAAACGGACGGAACGGACGGAACAAACGGTAAAACTTTTATTCCTCCAATTCGGGGATATCGTTTACTATTTCGGCTTTTATGTTGATTACGTCCGGATGCTGTTCGGGTTTTACGGCTATCCAGGCGGACCAGCCGAAGCGCTCGCAGGCTCTGAAGGCGAGCCAGCCTTTAGCGCGCCAGTACCAGCGGCGGGGATTGTACCAGGGCCATAATGCCGCAGCTATCAGTTTGATATTATTCCACATCCGGAGATTTGCGGCGTGGAACCTGGTGCGGTTTGACGCTGTATCGGCGGTATCCATATTAAAATCGTATTCGACGTCATGGATCACGAAAGCGGCGGCGAAATAGCGCAGCAGAAAGGTTATGATTTTGCGGCTGAGATTGCTCATCCAGTCCGGGCCGGCGCCATTATAAATTTCGGCGATTTTGTCGTTTGTTAGTAAATAGAAATTTGTCGGAGTATCGAGCATCAAACCGCAGATTTGACGTCTTAATGCGCATATATGCCGCAGTGCTTTTTTCATGGATTAACCCCCGGTTCCGCGACTTCACGCTGTTCGAGAGTAGCGGCGGCGAACTGTTCTGAGGCGAAGACGGTTGCCAGCACATCGGCATGGACTGCGGCGGCAGACTGCATTGCCATCAAGTCGGCAATCGGGACCAGCACGGTTCCCATGACTTGCTTTCCGGCTTCCTTGGCTTCAAAATCCTTATAGCCCTCAAGCCGGATATAGCCTTGATTGGCTTTTACATCGAGATGGATTTCGGTTACTACCCAGCATTCAGCATTGAATCCGGACTGAGTTTCGATTGACTTCTGGATGAATTCTTTAAACATGTTATTTTCTCCTGTTTAAGGGTTAAAGCGGTTCGATGATCTGCCAGGCGACTACGCTGGTATCGGTAGCATCGGCTGACGTAATTGTAAATGATGTTGAAGCAGTCCGGGCAGTTATTGCCACCGCTTTTGGCGCGGTGACAGTTCCGAGGCTTTGAACAGTCAGCATGATCCTGCTATTTGTTGTAACCTTAGTAGTGGATACGGTGACAGTTCCGGATGCTAGGGTGGCAACTCCAAATGTGTTGGTATCCGTTGCTACAATTTTACGCCTGACAGCATCACTGTTAACAAAGGTAAAACTCGCTCCATCAAACTCTACAGCCC
>JBAWXM010000211.1:0-8724 GCA_037144075.1 Lentisphaerota bacterium
AGTCGTAGCAGCGCTACGGCGAGGACATCGGCAAAGACTTTACTTTGAGCAGATTGCAGTATTTCGCCATAAGTTTATGAATTATTCAGGTTAGATCACATACGCGCCGGTCCAGGCGTCGTTGTTGGCGTAGACTCTGGATTCACGTGGAACCAGATATACCTCTTCGTGCAGTTTGATCATCGTCTGGTTATAGCTGTCATGGGACAGATGCACCTGAATAAGGCGGTTATGGCGGTCTATAAGTTCGACTTTGACAATAGGCCCGGCAGTAAGCACCCGGTAAACTTTGGCCGGCAGGGCAGGGCCTTTGCCGGGTTCGCTCTGAATGGTCAGATCATGCGGACGCACCAGCAGTCTGGCGGTATTTTCCAGGCCTTCTGTCAGTGGAACAGTTTCATTGAAAATAGCGTTGTCGCTTTCAATGCGTCCGTGAAAAACGTTGACGTCGCCCAGGAACTGCATGACGAATTCGGTTGCCGGGCGGTGGAACACTTCATTGGGCGTGCCGACCTGTTCGATGGCGCCGCGGTTCATCACGACAATCCTGTCGGCCACTTCCAGCGCTTCCTCCTGATCATGGGTGACAAAGATGCTGGTGACGTGCAGCGTATCATGCAGTTTCCGCAGCCAGCGGCGCAGTTCGGCGCGCACTTGAGCATCTAGCGCCCCGAACGGTTCGTCCAGCAGCAGTACTTTGGGTTCTATCGCCAGGGCGCGGGCGAGGGCGATGCGCTGGCGCTGTCCGCCGGATAATTGTGACGGATAGCGTCCGGCCATGGTTTCCATCTGCACCAGGCGCAGCAGCTCATTGACTTTGTCTTTAATGTCCTGTTTCGACGGGCGCTGGTCGCGCGGTTTCACCCGCAGGCCGAAGGCGATATTTTCAAAGACCGTCATATGGCGGAACAGGGCGTAGTGCTGGAACACGAATCCCACCTGGCGGCGGTTGACCGGACTGGAGGTCACGGTCCGGCTGTCGAACAGGATATCCGCATTGGCATTGCGGTCCGCTTCCTCCAGTCCTGCGACGATCCGCAGCAGCGTGGTCTTGCCGGAGCCGGAAGGTCCCAGCAGTGCCGTGAGTTCCCCTGACTGGAATTCGATATTGATGTTTTTCAGCGCATGAAAGTCGCCGAAAGTTTTACTGATATTTTTTAAGATAATGCTCATATTTCATACTCCTCTGATTGTTCAGCCGTGTTTGGTTTTCCATTCCACGATGCTCTTGAGTACCAGGGTGACCAGCGCCAGCCCGGCCAGCAGGGAGGCGACCGCAAAGGCCGCCACAAAATTATATTCATTGTAAAGGACTTCGACCTGCAGCGGCAGCGTATTGGTTTCCCCGCGGATATGGCCGGAGACTACCGAGACCGCCCCGAATTCACCCATCGCGCGGGCATTGCATAGAATGATGCCGTACATCAGCCCCCATTTGATGTTGGGCAGCGTCACGCGCCGGAATGTCTGCCAGCCGCTTGCGCCGAGACTGAGCGCAGCCTGTTCTTCATCCGTGCCCTGTTCACTCATCAGCGGGATCAGTTCACGGGCGATGAACGGGAAAGTCACGAATATGGTTGCCAGGACAATTCCCGGAACAGCGAAGATGATTTGAATGTCATGTTCAGCCAGCCACGGACCGAGCCAGCCGTGCAGACCGAACAGCAAAACATAAATCAGTCCGGATACTACAGGAGAAACCGCAAACGGCAGGTCAATCAGCGTGATGATCAGGCTCTTGCCTTTAAACCGGAATTTGGCCAGCGCCCAGGATGCGGCCAGGCCGAAGACTAGATTGACCGGCACCGCAATGGCGGCAACCAGCAGCGTCAACCGCAATGCCGAGAGCGCATCTTTCTCTGTGATACTGGCCCACCACAGCGACAGGCCGGCGCTGAATGCTTCTTTAAGCACGATTATCAGCGGCATGATCACGAACATGAACAGAAAGCCGAGGGCGATGACCGTAATGGCCATATTGACTATCAGCGGCGGATTCAGGCCGGGGCGTTTATCCGTTGATTTGAGTATATTTATGAACATATCCTACCTTACTAAATGTTTTCCGCTCCAGCTCTGGAACAGGTTGATCAGCAGAATCAGCGCCAGCGAAACCACCAGCATGGCTACGGCAATTGCGGTTGCCCCGGCATAATCATACTGTTCGAGCTTGGTGATAATCAGCAGTGACGTTATTTCCGTTTTCATCGGCATATTGCCGGCAATGAAAATCACCGAACCGTATTCTCCCACCGCCCTGGCGAAAGCCAGCGTGAACCCGGTTATAATCGGCGGCATCAGCAACGGTATAATCACTTTAGTGAGTGTCTGTGCGCGTGAAGCGCCAAGACTGGACGCCGCTTCTTCCAGTTCCCGGTCCATTTCCTCCAGCGCCGGTTGCACCGTCCGGATCACAAACGGCAGGCCGATAAAGATCAGCGCTACTGTAATGCCCAGTTGGGTGAACGCCACTTTAATGCCGATGGACTGGAGAAATATCCCCAGTTTCCCGTTCGGCGAATAAAGCATGGCCAGCGCAATCCCGCTGACTGCGGTCGGCAGGGCGAACGGCAGATCGACAATCGCGTCAATCACGCGTTTCCCGGGGAATCTGATTCTTACCAGAAACCATGCGACAATCGTGCCGAAAACCACGTTTACCGCCGCTGCCGCCAGCGAAGCTCCGAATGTCAGCTTAAAAGAAGCCAGGACGCGCGGATCCAGGATGGTTTTGAAAAAACCGCCGAAGCCGAGTTCGCTGCTTTTGACTACGAGCGCGCTCAGCGGCAGCAGGACAATCAATCCCAGATAGAGCAGCGTATAGCCCAGCGACAAACCGAAGCCGGGCAGCACACTGGATTCTTTAAAGCGAAATGACATATTGCAACTTTCCTTATTTGCCGCCGGGTTGATATATCTGATCGAAAATACCGCCGTCGGAGAAGTGAGCTTTCTGAGCTTTCTGCCATCCGCCGAATACTTCATCTATGGTGAAAAGTTTAGACTTGGTAAATCTGGCAATGTCCGCAGGGTCAGCCTTTTCCGGATAGACCGGGCGGTAGAAGTTCCTGGCTGCCAGTTTCTGGGCTTCCGGGCTGTATAAGTACTTGAGATAGGCCTCAGCAACCTTTCTGGTGCCGCGTTTGTCAACGACGACGTCTACTACCGCAACAGGCGGTTCCGCCAGGATGCTTATCGGCGGAACTACAATATCAAATTTATCCGCACCGAGCTGATTTACCGACAGAAAGGCTTCATTCTCCCAGGCCAGCAGCACATCGCCGATTCCCCGCTGGGCAAACGTTGTCGTCGCGCCGCGGGCTCCGGAATCAAGCACCGGAACGTGCTTATACAGTTCCGCGATATACTCTTTGGCCTTCTTTTCCGCCACTCTGACTTCCTCCGCCTTTTCCGGATCATTTATTTTCTTTAAATCGCCCAGTTCCCGGTTTAATACATATCCCCATGCCGCCAGATGATTCCAGCGGGCGCCGCCTGAGGTTTTGGGGTTTGGAGTAATTACTTCCACTCCCGGTTTTATCAGGTCATTCCAGTCTTTAATGCCTTTGGGATTGCCTTTTCTTACTAGAAACACAATGGTTGAGGTGTAAGGCGAACTGTTCTGTGGCAGATTCTGCTGCCAGTTTTGCGGAATAAGTCTGGATTTGGCGCTGATCTCGTCAATGTCATACGCGAGCGCCAGAGTGACTACATCAGCTTTCAAACCGTCAATCACTGCCCGTGCCTGTTTGCCGGAACCGCCGTGGGACTGCCGGACATTGACTTTTCTGCCGGTCTCCTTTTCCCAGTATTTGGCAAACAGTTCATTATAGTCCCGGTAGAATTCGCGGGTCGGGTCATAGGAAACGTTCAGGATTTCATCCGTTCCGGCGCCATTTGCCAGAAATGGAATCACGGAAAACAAAAGCAGTATCGTTTTTAAAATATATATTTTAATCTTATTCATAATTTATTATTCCTCAATATTCAAGTTATCAGTTTATTAGCTTAGTTTCAACATATTTTCAGTTTCAACATATATTCAGTTTCAACATCGAGTCTTTATACACATTCGTAATAGCATCTTGTACCTCCATTCTTTTTCGATCTGATTCAACAAGGCTTATATTATACTGTAAAGCATGAGTTGTCAATTAAATTACTACTAAAATAGTATAAATTTATTTAAAATCATATTATTAAGTATTTATATGCCGGGAATTTATTGAATTTTGAATATAAAAAATAATTATTGCGGATGTTATTGATAGTTTATTAATAATATATAGATTATGACTAAATATTATAATCTTCGGAATTGTTTTCTTTCTGTTTGAGCGCCAGCGCCAGGATTAAATCCGCCTGTTTAGCTGCGGCAATATTCACCCGCGGCGCACAAGGCGGTCTGTTTGCTCCGACTTCCGACACCAGGTCTCCAATCATATAAAAATTATCATGAACCTGCATTGTCATAATAGCGTCGGCATTGCTCCATCCGGCCAGGCCGGAGGCAGCTATCAGAAATTTGCCGGAACTGTAAAATGCTTCAACCAGCATGCGTTTGGCTTCAGCCCGGTCAAAGGCTTCGACGATGACATCGCATCCGGCAAAAATCTCCCGCGCGTTTGCTGAGGTGATTTTTGCGGGCAGGGAAGCGATTTCCACGTCCGGGTTGATTCTGCGAAGGTTGACAGCAAGCGCTTCCACTTTTTGCATTCCCAGTTGATCATGAAAATAGAATTGCCGGTTTAGATTGCTTGGTTCAACCACGTCGAAATCGCAGATTATGAAATGCTTGAATCCGCTGCGCACCAGATTCAGTGCGCAGTTGGAACCCAGGCCGCCGGCGCCGGCGATGCCAATAGTAAAAGTCTCTATTCGGGATAACTGTTCTGCGGAAAAATGCTTGAGCAGTCCCTGCTTGAACAGATTGGTCTGTGTTTCATTTTCCGACATCAGCCGCCTCCTACAAAAGATAAAGCATAGATTATGTCGCCGTCCTGTAATTTGATTTCCGGCCAGCAAGTTTTCGGCGCGATTTCGCCGTTATATTCGATAACTACTTTTTCCGGATTTATTTTTTTCTGCTCCAGAAACTGCTGCAGATAAATATCCTGATCGAGATATGCAGTCCCGCCATTAAAACTAATCCTCATTTTATTGAATCTCCAGTTAGACTTTTTCCAATGCCTGTTCAATATCTCTGATCAGGTCGTCAATGTGTTCAATTCCGACCGAGACCCGGATCAGATTCCGGGTGATTCCGGAAGCGGCGCGAACATCCTCCGGCATTGAAATATGGGTCATGGTCCATGGATGTTCAATCAGCGATTCCACGCCGCCCAGCGATTCGGCCAGAGTAAATAATTTAACCGCGCTGAGCAGGCGGAACGCTTCCTGTTCGCTGCCCTTCACCTTGAATGAGAAAGTGCCGCCGCCGCCTTTCATCTGCTTCTTTGCAAGCCCATGCTGCGGATGGCTTTCCAGCAGCGGATGCAGCACGGCTTCGATTTTAGGATGCCGTTCCAGCCAGTGCGCCAGCGCCAGTGCGTTTTCGTGATGACATCGCATCCGCGGCGCCAGCGTTTTGATGCCGCGCAGCACCAGGAAGCAGTCGAACGGCGATGAGCAGGTTCCAAGCGCATTTTGCAGGAATCCGATTTTTTCCGCTAACTGCGGGTCTTTGACTATCAGCGCTCCGCCGACTACATCTGAATGTCCGTTGATGTATTTAGTGGTGGAGTGCATGATAATGTCTATGCCGTATTCCAGCGGGCGTTGAAAATACGGCGATAAAAATGTATTGTCGCATATCGTCAAAATCTTTCTGGGCGCGGCGAAGGCGGCGATGGCCTCCAGGTCAACCAGGTTCATCATTGGATTGGTCGGGGTCTCAATCCAGATGCCGCGTGTATTGGATTTTGTTTTTGCCGCCAGCAGGTCAAGTTTTCTGAGGTCGATAAATTCAACGTCAATCCCCCTGGCTTTAACGATTTTAGCCAGCAGTCTGTAGCTCCCGCCGTACAGGTCGTCATGAACAATTAAATGATCGCCCGGTTGAAAGATTTCAAGCACGGTGGCTTCAGCCGCCATGCCGGTGGCAAAAGCGAAACCGTGAGTTCCGCCTTCCAGCGCCGCCAGGCAGTCTTCCAGCGCTTTGCGTGTCGGATTGCCGCTGCGGGAATAATCAAAAGGTCCGGGTTGATTGACGCCTTTGAACGCAAAGGTCGAGGTCTGATAAATCGGCGTCATTACCGCCCCGTAAACCGGATCTTTTTCCTGTCCGGCGTGAATAGCTAATGTTTCAAAATTCATTAAACACCTCTTTATTAAGTTTAAATGCCTAAGCGTTTGTTGAAAAACAAGCTTGATAAATTTGGCGGAATATCCTGATTTTGGGAATTGCCGGCGAGGAGCATGCCTGAAGGTATGTAACGAACCGGCAAAACTTAAGCATTCTGGAGAACCGCGAAAATGTCCAAGTTATTTTTAAATGACTCCTAAATCCTGGAACAGTATTGTGGACAGATATCTTTCGCCGGAATCCGGCAGCACAACGACAATATTTTTGCCGGCAAACTCTTCCAGTTTCGCCAGCCTCACCGCAACGGCGGTCGCCGCGCCGCTGGAAATTCCGCAGATAATGCCTTCCTCGCGGGCGAGCCGCCTGGAAAACTCGATTGCCTCCGCATCTTCAGCTGTTTCAATCCGGTCTACCAGTGACAGATCCAGCACTTCCGGTATGAATCCCGCGCCGATACCCTGGATTTTGTGCGGTCCCGGCTTGAGTTCCAGCCCTTTGAGTTTCTGTGTGAGCACCGGGCTGGCCGCCGGTTCGACTCCGACCGAAATAATCGCCTTCTTCTGATGCAGTTTTATGTAACGGGACACTCCGGTGATTGTGCCGCCGGTGCCGATGCCGGCCACAAAAACGTCAACTTCACCATCGGTGTCATCCCATATTTCCGGCCCGGTGGTCTGTTCGTGGATCGCCGGATTGGCCGGATTGCGGAACTGTTGCGGGAGAAAGTATTTGCCCGTGTCCGACGCCGCAATTTCCTCGGCGCGCCTGACGGCACCTTTCATCCCTTCCGTTCCGGGAGTAAGAATTAAATTGGCTCCGAATGCGGCAAGCATTTTCCGGCGCTCTATGCTCATGGTTTCCGGCATGGTGAGCGTCAGCGGATAACCGCGCGAGGCTGCCACAAATGCCAGCGCGATGCCAGTGTTGCCGCTGGTCGGTTCGATGATTTCAACGCCGGGTTTTAGCAGACCTCTCTTCTCGGCGTCCCAGATCATGTTCGCGCCAATCCGGCATTTTACCGAATATCCCGGATTGCGGCCTTCGGTTTTGACAAAGACGGAAGCTTTCAAGCCTTGCGTGATTCTTCTCAGCTTTATCAGCGGGGTGTGTCCGATTGTGAGACTGTTGTCTTCATAAAACTTTTTCATTTTTATAAAACTCCTTTGTTTTATTAATGTTTATTTATTATGTAAGCATTGAATAGCATACTATGTTTTTTGATAAAAGTCAATATATAAGTAATAAAAAATATAAAAAATATTAAATTATGCATTCATTCAATATGAATTGACTATAATTGTATAACTTAAAAGTAAACAATGTATATGCTGTTTTAAGCATTGTTTGCGGCAGTCCTTGGGAAGTATGGAAGTCTGGATGGTATTTTCCGGTTCCATACTTTCCACTTCGCTCCTTTTCTCGCTTTCCACTCCCGCGAAGCGGGCTCCATTCATTTTGGATATTCTGGACACCCCTTGTGCAGAACCGTTCCGGTGTAGCGCTCTCGCTCCGCGCGAGAGGATTCCCTTCGATGCGGACGACCCTACAAATACCATTCTGGACATTCCTGACATCATGTCTGCATAACATTTCCGATACTTTGGAGACCGGTTGAGCTTAACACTGTTTTGTTTTCTCATTTTCAACTTTCAATTTTCAATTGCTATTCCTCATTTTGGACACCCTTGTGCAGAATGCCTTGCGGTGTAGTCCTCTCGCTCCGCGAGAGGCATTCCGAACATTTCCGTCCGGTACGGACGGCACTACAACAAAACATTTTGGACATTTGATAACCTCATTCTGGACACAGCTGTGCCAAAGTAGGGCGGTTTTGCCAAAACCGCCTCATGAGCCAGTTTCGGCGAAACTGGCCTACTTAAAACTCCACCAGTTACCACCACTCCGACACTTTGGATACCGGCTGAGTATAACGTTTTCAGTATTTTCAAACAACTCTGACTTTGGATAGTCTTTGAGCTGTGGATTTTTTAACTACAGAGACATCCCGCAGTTGCGGGACTAACCAGATAGTTAGCAATGCACAGAGAAAACATGATTTCCGGTTTAAATCCGGATTCATTCCGACTACTGATTTCTCGCATTTTACACATATTTTGGACACCAGTCCTGCATTCTGTTTTCACAACTTTTCTCGCTTACAATTTTTCTTGCTTTCGACTCTCGCAAAGCGGGCTCTTTTTACTAATTAGTGATTTTGTCAACTGAAATTGTGAAATCTGGCTCAAATCAGGCGGTAAGGTGAATTTTTGAAAATTATGATGTCAGGCGGGAAAAACATATCCATCCGTTGATTTATCGTTTTTATCGTTTACATTAGGCATTGCTATACTCTGCGCGGTTGCTCGATTGCGATCTTTCGAGTTTGGATTCGCACTCTTCGAGGCCTTCGATACCCCGGT
>JBAWXM010000212.1:0-8719 GCA_037144075.1 Lentisphaerota bacterium
TGAGGGATTCAGAGTGTACCTTTGGTGGAAAGGACGCCTTTTACGCGGGGATCGATTTTTACCGCCTGGTCCAGCGCTTTGGCCAGCGCTTTGAAAATAGCTTCAAATGCATGGTGGACTTCTTCGCCTTTCTGCAACTGGATGTGCAGATTCATGCCGGATTTTACCGCCAGCGCCTGAAAAAACTCATGAAAGAGCGCACTGTCCATATCTTTAATCATTGCGGCAGGGGGAATGACGTCATAAACCAGATAAGGGCGGCCGGACAGGTCAAGGGCGACCTGCGCCAGCGCTTCATCCATCGGCAGCAGGCATGAACCGTAGCGGCGGATGCCTGCTTTGTCGCCGAGCGCTTTGGCGATGGCTTCTCCGAGCGACAGCCCCAAATCTTCCATCGTGTGATGATAATCCACTTCAATGTCGCCTTTGGCCCTGACGTTAAGATCAAAAAAGCCATGCCTGGAAAAAAGTTCCAGCATGTGATCCATGAACGGGATGCCGGTGCTGATCGAACTGCTGCCGGCGCCGTCAAGGTTGATTTTTATTTTGATGTCGGTCTCTTTAGTTTTTCTGTTACATTCTGCAATGCGTCCGCTGCTCATGATCTTTCTCCGTGATTTTTAGCGATTATTCAATATTATTATCATAATAGAAATGTATATTAAAAAAGAGAAAATGCTAATTTGAGATGGTGTTTTTGGCGAACATCGTAGTTTACCATAGGAAAGTAATGGATTCTGTATTGAAAAGAAATATCCGGAATACTGATTGGGCAGGCTGGCAGCTCAGATTGAATGAATTGCTTAAGTCCTGCCATATCTGCCCCAGATGTTGCGGGGTGAACCGGTTGCTGGATGAGTGCGGCTTTTGCGGCGTTGGCAATACAATTCGTATCAGCAAAAAATTTATTCACTACGGCGAAGAGGAACTGCTTAATCCGGCTTATACAATTTATTTTACAGGATGCAATATGCGCTGTGCTTTCTGTTCAAATCAGCGTTTTATCCTCAAGCCGGAAGACGGCGGTATATTTATGGCGGCTGCAACGGCTGAAGCTGTTGACACTGCATTCCGCAATGGTCAGATACGCTGTCTGGAACTGCTTGGTGGCGAACCAGTCTGTCAACTGTCAGCTCTTCCGAAATTGCTTCCATTGCTGAAAGAATCTGTCCCGATCGTCTGGAACAGTAATATTTATGCAGTAAAAGCGGTATTTGAGATGGTGCGGGAGGTCGTTGACTTCTGGGTTATTGATTTGAAATTCGGGAATAATCAGTGTGCTGCTGCAATTGCTTCAACGCCGGATTATTTTGAGACTGTTACCGCTAATCTATGTCAGATTTATCCGGAACGGCTGATTATCCGCCATTTGCCGCTGCATGGACATTTTGACTGTTGTACTAGGCCCGTTTTGGAGTGGATTGCCGCATATCATCCCGATACTCCGGTAAGCATCGCCGCGATGCTGCCGGACAGGAAAAGGTGCTGCAACCCGTTCGATGACGATGAGAATGCAGCGCTGCATGAACTTTCCGAGCAACTGAAGATCAACCGGATACAACCGGTTTTCTCAGAATCTACTGGAGATGTCGCCCGGGATGGCAGCACTCTTGAGACTGAATTGTTGATTCGTCCTGACGGTTCGATTGTGCTTGAAGATATCTCCGGCAGACTGCTGCATCTGCTTGAACCGTTTGTTCGCAGTAAAAACTGATAAAACATAAACTTTTAATTGCGGTTGAGAATATAGTTTACCGCAAGTTGCGTTTTCTACATAATGGAATATATTGAATCATAGTGCTGGAAAGGTTGCAGGATAAATGCGTCAATATGGAAATGAAGAGACTATTACAATAAACAACACAGCTCCATTTATTGCCGGGCCGTGGGTTAAGATATTCTCCGCATTATATGTAATCGGTTTTATTGTTCCATTTATGCTGAAAAATCCGGCTTCTTTTTATGACCTGTCAGGTCAGGTTAACAGCCGTTTTTTTGCCGGATTATGCTTATGGCAGCCATTTACCGCAGTTTTTGTTACAACAACCATTATGGATTTGCTTGGTGCTCTTATGCTGCTTTGGTTTTGTGGAAGGCTGCTTGAAAACAAATGGCGCAACCGCAATCGTGTATTCATCGTATTCTGTCTTTTTGCAGCTCTTGTCTGCGGTCTGTCCGCATATATTATTGCGCCTTCACGAAGCGTTCCGGTATATTTAAACCAGTGCCTGGGCTTTGCTTTTATTGGTGCGCTACTGCAAGTTTATCGCGGAATGCAGTGCATGTTTTTTGCCTGGAATATAAAAGTGGAATACATGCTGCTTGCAACATTTATTATCTGGCTTGTTCCGGCGTTGATGGTTGGCTACTGGATGTATGTCATTCCGGCGGCAGCCGGTTTTATTTACGGTCTGCTCTGGCCGGTTTTATCCTTGCGTATAGCGGGAAAACGGCAGCAGTCTGGAATGACGTCGCGTAAGGATTTCAGCAAAATTGAATTTAAATGAGAAGGCACTATGAGCAAAGTTACCCATTATGATGAATTGGAAATGTTGGTACGGGCACGTTACCCGGTTATTAATGTTGTGTCCTGGGAAGAACAGCGGGTGTTGGCGCATCTCTGCCGGATAGCGGAGGCTCGCGGCAAAAAAGTCTACACATGGAGTTTCAGTACCGGGATTGTGCCATGCGGTTTGACCGACAAGTCGGCTAAGCGGGTCGATAATGCCACGAAAGATCCGCTTCAGGCGCTGGACAAGGTGATTGAAAATATCGAACCGGCAATTTTCGTCTTTAATGATTTTCATCCATTCATGTCTAACCGTAATCATGCCATAATCAGGCGGCTGCGTGAAACGGCTGCAGCATTGAAGAACAGTTATAAGACACTGATTCTTATTTCTCCCAATATGTGCGTGGCGGAGGATTTGGAAAAGGAGATCACTGTTGTTGATTACGCTTTGCCAGACAGCGATGCCATCCGTGCGCTGCTGATGCAAATCATTGAAGACGTAAAGGGCAATCCGCAAATCACGCTAAATCTTGACGAGCAGAGTTGTGAAAGCCTTGTACAAGCTGCGCGCGGGTTGACGATGAATGAAGTTGAGAATGTTTTTGCCAAGGCGTTAGTGTTGAAAAATGGTCTTGATGTGTCCGACATCGCGGTGGTGCTGGATGAGAAGAAGCAGATCATCCGAAAATCAGGAATTCTCGAATATTATGAAGTGAAAGACAGTTTTTCCAGTATCGGCGGTCTTGATTTGTTGAAGGACTGGCTGTGGAAGCGTTCGTATGCGTTTTCAGAAAATGCCCGGCAATTCGGCTTGCCGACGCCTAAAGGGGTGCTATTTCTCGGAGTACAGGGGTGCGGTAAAAGTCTTTCTGCTAAAGCAGTTGCTGCCGCTTGGAAAATGCCGCTGCTGCGGTTTGACGCCGGGCGGCTGTTTGAAAGTGCGCTGGGCTCTTCCGAAGAAAATCTGCGCCGTTCAATCAAAGTTGCCGAATCTGTTTCACCGTGCATTCTGTGGATTGACGAGATTGAAAAAGCTTTTGGTGGCAGTTCCGGTTCAGGCGGTAACACTGACGGCGGTACGTCGGCGCGTATATTCGGCGCATTGCTTACCTGGCTGTCTGAAAAAACGAGTCCGGTTTTTGTGATTGCGACTGCGAACAATATCGAAAGACTTCCCCCTGAATTGCTGCGAAAAGGCCGTTTCGACGACATTTTTTTCGTGGACCTGCCTAATCAGGCGGAACGAAAAGAGATTTTCTCAATTAAAATTTCCAGCCGCCTGCGTGATCCTGTCAATTTTGACTTGAATCGTCTGGCGGCGCTGGCTGATGGATTCAGCGGTGCTGAAATTGAAGAAGCCGTCGTTTCTGCCTTATATGAGGCCTACTATGCTGGACGTGATTTGCAGAATGAAGATGTCGAGCAAAGCATTGCGGCGACAGTGCCGTTGTCGCGGACACTTGAAGAGGAGATATCTCGACTGCGGCGCTGGTGCGGGGGCAGGGCCAGAGCCGCCTCCAGCAATCTTTCAGCCGGCGGTAATGATGGAAGCTGCAAGCTGGATAGAATTGCCAATTGTGAATTGAATAATCAGTAATTGTACAATAAATAACTAAATTGAGAGGTGAACATGAGTGCGGTAATTATTTTAGCGCCCATGGTAATTGCCGCGGCGTGGCCTGTTGTTGCGGCAGCTGCATCCGCGGTGATGGTTTCCATGGGATATTCAATGGTGCAAACTGTTGCTGAGACGGCCAAAGAAACAATTCGGCAAGGCAATGTGCGGCAGACTGTAGAAATAGAAATGGAAAACAGTGCCGAAGTCGGCAGTTCTGTCGGGCGGGAAGAGGAAATAACCTTTACAAAAGATGATATTTCTGTCGTTTTCCGCCGCGATGTGCGAGGTCATCTGCGAGTTTGTGTTTCCGGTGAGAACCATAGCAAGAGTGAGTTGCAGGAACTGGGACAGCAGTTGTCCGGCAAAGTTATTCAGCAATATGTTTACAACCGGGTTGTCAGTGAGCTCCAGCAATCTTCCGGTATGACGATGATTGAACAGGAAGTTGATGAAGATGAAACGATTCGTATCAAACTAAGAAGCTGGGAATAAAATATCCTCGGATATGGAGCAGAAAAATGACACCAAAAGAAATAGAAATTGAAATCACTAAAGACGGCATGGTGAAAACTCATTTGAAAGGATTCAAAGGCGATAAATGCATGGATTACGCAAAAACCCTGGAACAGCTTATCGGCCCGGCGGTTTCCGTGGAGAAGACCGGCGAATATTATGAGTCGGAAACCAGTATCGAAGTAGATGTTGAAGAGTAAAGAAACCGAGTTGTAAATGAACTGTCCGCATTGTGGAATTTTCAATCTCCCGCATGTGGTTGCCTGCGTTAAATGCGGAACTGCATTATATGCGACGCTGCCGGATAATTTCAATCCTGAACCGCCGCGCGCCAGGCATAAACGGCATCTGCTGCATTGGCTCTACCGCTGGCGGCGGCATCGTGGTTTCTCTTTAAATGACGGGGTGGCTTATACTGGAGCGGCTTCAACGGTGCTGAAGGCTGTCGAACGCGTGCTGCCTGGAACGCCTGCGTTTATTGGAGCCAGGTCGGAACCTGCCGCCGTTGTACGTGGAACAATAGGTAATCTGTTGAATGGCATCAGGGCATTTCCCGGCTGGCTGTTTTTATTATTTCTACTGGGGATTGTTCTGCCCGGTCTGCCGCAAATACTGCTGAACCGGCGTATTCGCGGATGGGTTATGCTTATTGTATACTTTATTGCTCTACTTGGAGTTTTTATTTGTTTTGGATACTGGATGTTCGCATGGTTTGTTACTGCCGTAACGTTATGTTCGACAACCTCCGCCTGTGATGTCGCGAATCTTCCGGCTGTCAGTTTTACAAGACGATTAATCACCAATCTGGTGCTAAGTATGGTAACCTTTTTTCTTATTAGCGGTGTGTGGCAGTATGGCGGCAATTTATTTATGCGGTCTTATGTTCCGGTTTTTCAGGCGACCGAATATTCTCAGATGCCGGGTGTGCTGGCCGGGGATATCGTTCAAGGACGCGTTCAGAAGAAATACAGCGCCGGTGATGTGGTTGCTTTTAACGCATATTCAGCGGTAGCCGCCGGTGAAGGAAATTACCGGCGGACTCAATTGAGCATTGACCGGGTTCTGGCTACTCCCGGACAAAAAGTTGATGTGCGCGGCAACCGGATATTTATTAACGACAGTCTTATTCCATCTGAGGTCAGACCGCTGAATTCTGGTTACGCGATTCCGGATATGAAACTGACTCTTGGCAATAATCAATATTTGCTCTGCCCGTCGAATTTTGCCAGGCCGCTTGCCGGGCGTTTTGCCGGGCGGACTGACATTCAGCGATTAATGCATATTGTTGAGGATGATAGAATCTTATACCGGCCGGACAAAGTGATCCTCCCGTGGTGGAGACGGCACTTGCTGACAGCGGAAATAAAATAATTACATGGGCAACTGGTATTTAATTACAGAAAAGCTATAATAAGTATTGATAATATTGCGATAACAGGATGAGGGAAATGGGACGTTTTAATTCACTGGAATTCGGGCAGCAGAACGCGGCGGTACAGGCGGTGCAGAACGCGCCTGAATCCAAGTTTCACGGCGAAAAAATCAAAGACGCGCAGTACTTTATTGATGGCGCGGATAAAGCTTTTTACTGTTTTGATTATGAAGAAGCATTGAAGCTGTATTCCAAAGCGCTGGGAATTGACGGCGGAGCTGTGCCGGCATGGAGCGGACAGGCTTTTTCTCTGATCAATCTGGCGGAATATCATGAAGCTGATATGTGGTTGCGAAAAACAATTGAACTCGTCGGAGAAAGCCAGCCTGTTCTGGCATTGCAGGCGCTTACACATGCTCGTACTGGCGATTTCGACCGGGCTTGTGGTTACGCGGACGCTGCACTGGAGGCAGTCGGCAATTCCCCGCTGCCATGGATTGTGCGCGGCGAAATATTCTTTTATGCCCGTCGCAATGCGGAACATTGCTTTGAACAGGCCTGCGGCGCTGCCGGACGTGATTGGCAGATTCGCTGTCTTATCGCGGACTCCTGCATGTTTTGTGATCGAAAAAAACTGGCTGCAATGGCGGTGAAGTTTTTAAAGCCGATGCTGGAAATATATCCGGCCAACCCGGAAATCTGGTTGCGGCTGGGGAGATGTCATACTGCTCTGGGCATGGCAGGTGAAGCCGCCGCCGCGTTCGATCAGGTCAGTTCGCTGGCTCCCGGCTTGAAAATACTTCCGAAATTTTATGCTGAAATTAATAAAATCGGATTATTGAACCGTTTGCTCGGACATTTCCGGTAAAACATTATGCAAAGGAATATCTCATATGCCAATACCGCTGGAAAACATCCTTTATTCGGCCAGGCGTTATAACGCTTCAGACATTCATCTGATTGCCGGTTTGCCACCGACCTGGCGAGTCAACGGAGAAATTGTGATTGCCGATGCGGAACCGTTTTCGGCGGAAGAACTCCGGGCGATGATTATTGCGCAGTTGAATGATGAGCAGAAGTCAGTATTACATAAAGAAATGGCATTATGTTATTCTCAAAATATCAATGACTTCGGGCGGTTCCGAATTTCTATTTATTTCCGCAACGGTTCGCCGGAAATGGCGATCCGCACATGCAGTGACCAGATTCTCACTCGTGTCGAACTGGGCCTGCCTGTGACTATCGATCAGTTGCTGGAAAAACCTTCCGGACTGATTCTGGTTACCGGACCTACAGGATCAGGCAAGACAACAACCTTGAATTATATGATAGACAGCATTAACAGCAGCCGAAAATGTAAAATAATCACCATAGAAGATCCGATCGAGTATGTTCATTATCATAAAAAGGCGCTGGTAGTGCAGCAGGAATTGTACACCGACGTCACTTCTTTCAATACTGGATTGACTCATATTTTGCGGCAGGATCCAGATGTTATCGGTATTGGCGAGATGCGTAATTTTGATACAATTGCCACTGCGCTTACTGCTGCGGAAACCGGGCATCTGGTTATTGCCACCCTTCATACATCCAGCGTTACTCAGACCGTTGAACGTATTGTGGATGTGTTTCCCCCTGAGCAGCAACCTCAGATATCTCTTCAGTTGGCTAACAGTCTGCAAGGGATTATCACTCAGCAGCTGCTGCCGACAATAGATAAGAAATCTCGCGTTTTAGCCTATGAAATGATTGTGATTGACAATGCGGCCAGGCATATAATCCGCGAAAATGAATCGTATAAACTCTACAGCCTGCTGGAAACTGGGGCGAAGAAGGGCGCCGTTACTATGGATTCATCATTATGCGCGCTTTATGAAAAGGGGTTGGTCGGTTATGATACAGTGCTTTCCAAAGCGACTCATCCGGATTCAATCAGGCTTAAGTATAATCGTTCAGAAGTATAATGTAGTTTTATCGCCTGCTTTATAATTCATGCTGATTCCAAGGTGGAATTGTGAATAAAAAAAAGATAATTGTAAGCCTGATCGGACTTTTCTGCACATACAGGGCTTTTGTTGCCATAAGTGGAGTATCCGGCGGCATTGCCGCGATTGCCGGTCTGATTATCGGCTTAGTCTGGATCGTCTTTGCTGCATTGTGCTTTTATAATGTCTTTGGCTCGAAGATAGGGATGCTATTGGGAAGTGCATTTTATATGCCGCTGCAGTATCTAAAAAAAGCGCCGGAGAAAATCGCGCCGGTCAAAGGCTTGATCGAACAGCAGAAATATCCGGAGGCGATTGCCGCGTTGAATGAAATACTGGCGCGGAAAGCGTTTGATCCGGCGCCGTATCTGCTGCTGGTGGAAGTTTACATGGACCGGCTCAATGATAAAAGCCAGACTGCTGAACTTATTGAAAAATACTTCCGGAACCCCAAATTCAAAGCCGCTCCCGAGAATGTAGAGATGCTGATGCGCTATTCAGATATATGCCTGGAACAGAACACTCCGGAGCCGGCGATTGCCCTGTTTGAGTTGCAGCTTAATGCCAAAGGCTATTCCGCCCCTGAGCGGCGCGGGCTACGTTTGCGGCTTGAAGCGCTTATCGCTGAAAAAGGTTAAATCACGGCAGGCAGATGTGGTTGAAAATGGTGCCCGGAGCGGGAGTCGAACCCGCATCCTCTATCGAGGGACAGATTTTAA
>JBAWXM010000213.1:0-8709 GCA_037144075.1 Lentisphaerota bacterium
GGATGAACAGGATAGACAGGATAAAAACTGTTCTGCGAATGTTTGCCATTCACGCAAATATTTGCTGATTAGTCTTTACTTCTTATCGTGTTTTTCGTGTTAAAAAATGGATTTCTTTGGCCTTGCTAACTATCGGATTAGTCCCGCGACTGCGGGACGCCTTTGCGCGAGAATGGGTTTAAAGTCCCGGTGCCGCCGGTTAAGTACGCCGGTTCCGCGAAAAGCGGTCACTGGGAAGTTTTATCTGTTGACTCATTGCTTTTATAGTGGTAAATTAGAAGCGTTGGGGAGAATATAAAACAAAAAAATCAGTCATCAGGAGGCTTTTTATGAAAAAAGTATGGGTTGTTCTCAGGCATAAGCTGGCAGTGGCGGGCGGATTGATAATGGCATGTTTGTTGAGCACCGCTCTCGGCGAAAACATCGGTAATGGCGATAATTCCACTGCGCCAGCAGACTTCAAGCAGGTAAACAGCGGCATCAAATATCAATTGACCGGCAAGTACAGTGTTGAGCGGTTGAACAAGATACTTACCGGCGAACTCGCGGAGTTCTCCAGTTTTCCCATGACCTATCCGGCCGCTAAAAATCCGGTAACTCTTTATAAAGTCATCTACAACACCGTGATACCGGAAGACAATAACCGCCCGGTCCAGGTCTCCGGACTGATCGCCGTTCCGGAAGTGGACGCGACGACACTGCCGGTCGTATCTTATCAGCACGGAACCGTATTTTCGCGCTATGAAGTGCCGTCAAACATTGAGCAATCAATGGAGACCCGGCTGATTATCGCGCGGTTTGCCGGTCAGGGGTACATCGTGATCGCGGCGGATTATATCGGCAAAGGCGTCTCCAGAGAACCTGACAGCTGGCTGGTAAAAGAGAGTACCGCGCAAGCCTGTCTGGACATGCTGCTTGCATCAAGGGCGATCTGCTCCGACTTGAAAATCACGCCCTCCGGGTTGTTTCTCAGCGGCTGGTCGCAGGGATCATTCAGCACATCGGCATTTTTGAACCGCCTGGAAAAAATCGGCATCCCGGTCAAGGCGGCGGCATTTGCCAGCGCTCCGAACGATATCTACCTGTGCGTTAATCGCTGGATTCATGTCTCTTCAAAACTGGACGTCAACTGGCTGGTGGCAACCGCCGCCATGCTCGTGAATGCCTACGAAAACTACTATAAGCTGACCGGGCTTACTGCGGCGGCAGTAAAACCGGAATATTTGCAGACGGTCCGCGAGTTTTGCGGCAACCGGATGACCTGGGAAGAGGCGGAAAAGAAACTGCCGGCCAAGGTCAAGGATTTGTTTCAGGAGGAATTCATCAACCAGGGCTCGCTGGTGTCGAACCGTTTCTTTCAGCAGTTGCAGCTGAATTCCAGCTACAACTGGCGTTTCAGTACTCCGACATATTTTTATTACGGTGCGATTGATGAAGTAGTCACCCCGTATATGGTGCAGCTGCCGGTTGAATATCAGCGCACGCTGGGCGCTGCCAATGCACAGGCCATATTCGCCGGTGAAAACGCCAATCATCGCGGGACTTTCGTCTTTGCCGTCAACGATCAAAAGAAGCAGTTCGACGAATTGCTCAAGGCAAAATGATATTCATTTCCCCTGGGAGCGCCGGTCGCCTGACCGGCTTTAATGAATTTATCCGTAAAAGCAGAAAACAGCCGAAAGCCGGTCAGGAGCCCGGCATGCACGAGGCTGAAAGCTTTTTACTTCACAGAGAGCAGTTTTTTGTGCATCTATGACGCAATTTTAAAAAATTGAGTTGTAAAAAAGCGCCGGAGTAATTAATGTATTTCCGGACATTAACCGGCGGGGGCGATGGTGAAAAACATACTGAAAAACTTGGATAAGCTGCAAGCTGAACTGGCGGCGCTGCGTCCGCTGGATGCGGAGACTAATGCCCGGCTGGAACAGAAACTTAATATTGAGCAGAACTGGAATTCCAATGCCATTGAAGGAAATACGCTGACGCTGGGTGAGACCAGAACGTTTCTGCTTTACGGCATTACCGCCAAAGGCAAACCGTTTCGCGACTATCTGGAGATTGCCGGACACAATGAAGCATTGGATTATGTTGCCGCCGCAGTCAGAAACCATGAGCCGCTGACTCAGAGTTTCTGCCGCTTCCTGCATAAAGTACTGCTGGGAGAAAAACCGTTTCGAATAAAGGCGATGTCGCCGGATGGTCAGACGGCAACCCGTGAAATTCATCCGGGGGAATATAAGCAGCAGCCCAACAGCGTAATGACATCTACCGGACAAATGTTTTATTACTCCCCGCCTGGAGAAGTGCCGTCGCGCATGGCGGATTTGTTTGACTGGCACAGGCAGCAGCTCGCCATGAAAACTCACGGACTGTTGATTGCCTGTGAATTTCATTACCGTTTTGTGCGCATTCATCCGTTCGATGACGGCAACGGACGGATGGCGCGGTTGCTGATGAACCTGATTTTAATGCAGCACGGCTATCCGGTGGCGGTGGTGCCGGTGAAAAAACGCAAAGAATATATTGCAGCGCTGGAAATGGCTGACGCGTCCGGAGAAATTACCGGCTTCATTGATTTTATCGGCTCATGCGTCAGTGATACTATAAAACTTGCCATCAAGGCCGCGCATGGTGAAGATATCTGGCAGGATAGTTCACCGATAAGTTCACCGATAAGTTCACCGATAAGTTCACCGAATACGGCAGCGCGGATATTGGATTTGATCCGGGAAAATCCCGGCATTTCCACCACTCAAATGGGAGAAAATATCGGTATCGGCAAGCGCGCGGTATTAAAGCAGATTGAGAAATTGAAACTAGCCGGACGGCTCCGTCGCGCCGGTTCCGCGAAAAGCGGCCACTGGGAAGTATTATAATCAAGGCGGATGATGAGGCAGTCCAACCCGGGAGCACCGGTCGCCTGACCGGCTTTAATGAATTTATCCGTAAAAGCAGAAAACAGCCGAAAGCCGGTCAGGCGACCGGCGCTAGGGGGATAAAGCCATTTAATATTATTTATAGAAGCCGCAGGCGGCGAGGGCGGTTTTCAGTTTGGCGCAGGGGAGGCCTACTACGTTGTCCATGGGGCCTTCGATTTTTTCGATGATCATGTCGCCGCATTCCTGGATGGCATAGGCTCCGGCTTTGTCGAGGACATGCACCTGGTCAAGATAGTTATTGATTGTCGCATCCGTCAGCGGACGGAAAAACACTTCGGTGCTTTCCGTGAAAATACATTCCAGATTGCGGGAACGGTTGATCAGGCAGATTGCGGTAACGACATAATGCGGTTTGCCGGAAAGCGATTTAATGATATTGAACGCGTCCGCGCGGTCAGCCGGTTTGCCGATAACGCGGTTCTCAAATTCAATGACCGTGTCCGCGCCGATGACAAGATCATGCGGATATTCGGCGGCGACGGCATGGGCTTTGGCGATGGCGTTGAGCAGGGCGATACTGCGGGGATAGCCGGTTGACAGTTCATCGGTATCCGCGCAAACGATCTTGAACTCAACGCCCGTTTCAGCGAGGAGCTGTTTTCTGCGTTCGGATTTCGAAGCAAGAATCAGCATTTTTTTAACGTATGTAAAGTTGACGCCATAAAAAATTCTAAAGTTCTAAAGTTCTAAAATTCTAAAGTGCTCTGGAGCCAAATTCTAAAACCCGGTTATGACGGAGCATAACCCTCCATTAAAACCGGCGCCATTCTGGTATCTGTGTCCTGTACTATTCTGACTCCTGAATTCCATATCTTTTGGGTTGCGGGCAAAGCCCGCCTTAGTTTCACACGCCTGCTGAAAACTCGATTTTGGGCAACGGCTCGTTGATCGTGATATTTCTGAGCGTGATATGAACTTTAGTAATGCTTTCGATGCCGAATACTTCTTTCAGCGCTGACAGCACCCGTATCTGCAAATCGGCGGATAACGGGGGCAGGCCACCGCCGCTGGCGTCGAAATCGATCTGGATGTTCAGGAACTGCTGTTTGCTGCGGGTGTAAAGGCGGACTTTATCAATTTCCACGAATTTGAATTCGTGTTCCAGCGAACGGATCAGCGAAGTGATCGCCGGGCTGGAAATAAAGACATCGCCGTTTTCGCCATTGATGGTAACGCCGCTGCAGCGCCGGGTGCGGAAAATAAATGCGATGATCAGCCGCAAGACCAGCAGCACGAACAGGATTGCCAGAATCACCGCGATTGCGGAAAGGAATCCCATGTTGAAATCACGAGCGGCCCCTTGAACTTGAAAAATGCTTTTAAAAAAAGCTTCCATCTTTAATATTCCATGTTAACTATTTATTTTCTTCTTCGTCTTCTTCGTTTTCGGCGTGTTCGGCAACTTCTTCAATTTCCTGAACAACAACATTGACGCAGACGACATTCATGCCGGTAATGTTTTCAACCTGCTCGATGATGGCGCTTTGAACTTCTGACGCGACTTCAGGGACTTTATAGCCGAACTTCATATTGAGCTTGATTTCGATTTCAACCTTGTCCTCATCCAGTTTGATGGAGATGGCGCGGTCGCTGATTTTGCGGCTGCCGACGATTTCGGCGATATTATCCACAAATGAACTGCCCGCGAGCCTGGATATGCCGTCAACCGACAGGGCGGCTTTGCGGACGATTGAAGAAATCACGTTCTCATGAATCTTAATCACTCCAAGTTCGCTGTCTTTGCCTGCGCAGGTTGCCGCGCCGCAGGACTGCGGGGAGGAGCTAACTTTTTTCAATTTCAAGTCTTTCATGGCCTCTTCTCCTTTGTTAAAACCCGTCATCGGATTAATGATTGGAAGACAGTAAACCTTCCTTAATCGTTCTTTCTAGGAATCCGGTATCGTATTTGCCTGCGGCGAAATCTTTATTATTGACCACCGCCAGTGTCAGCGGAATGGTGGTTTTGACACCTTCAATAATGAATTCCTCCAAGGCTCTTCTGCATCTGCACAGACAATCCGCGCGGTCCTTGCCTTTGATGATCAGTTTGGCAATCATGCTGTCATAGTTCGGCGGAATCCTGTAACCGCTGTAGACATGGGAATCCACGCGCACGCCGATGCTGCCGGACGGAATGAACAGACTTACCAGGCCGGGACTGGGAGTGAAATTTTTATAGGGATCTTCAGCATTGATACGGCATTCAATCACATGCCCGTGAATTTGAACGTCCCGCTGGCTGAATGAAAGTTTCTCGCCGGCGGCGACGCGGATCTGTTCTTTGATCAGGTCGAATCCGGTGATTTCCTCCGTAACCGGGTGTTCCACCTGAATGCGGGTGTTCATTTCCATGAAATAGAATTCGCCTTCGGCGTTCAGAAGGAACTCAATGGTTCCGGCATTGGTATAATTTACCGCTTTGGCGGCTTTGACCGCGGCCTTGCCCATGCGGTCCCTGAGTTTCGGGGACAGCGAAGGGGAGGGGGATTCTTCAATGAGTTTCTGCTGACGGCGCTGGATGCTGCAGTCGCGTTCACCCAGATGCACCACGTTGCCGTGGGAGTCGGCGATGATCTGGAATTCAATATGCTTAGGATTGACCAGATATTTTTCCATGTAAAGATCGCCGTTGCCGAACGCGTTTTCCGCTTCAGTCTTTGCAGCGTGGAAGCCTTGAATCAGGCTGGCGTCATTGTGCGCGATACGCATGCCGCGTCCGCCGCCGCCCGCCGATGCCTTGATGATAACCGGATATTTCAGTTTTCTGGCGAACTTGACCGCGTCCTGTTCGGTTTCGATCAGGCCGTCACTGCCGGGGGTGACCGGAACTCCGGCCTTGATCATGGTTGCCCTGGCGACATTTTTGTCGCCCATTGCCCGCATTTGAGCGGGGGTGGGACCGATAAAGGTTATTTTGCAGTCGTTGCAGACTTCCGCGAAGTGCGCGTTTTCCGCCAGGAATCCGTATCCGGGATGAATGGCGTCCACATCACAGATTTCAGCCACGCTGATCAAACGGTCAATCAGCAGGTAGCTGGAGCTGGCGGCGGCAGGTCCTATGCAGACGGCTTCGTCAGCCAGTCTCACCGGCAGGCTGTCCGCATCCGCCTGGGAATAGACCAGGACAGACTTGATGCCCATTTCTCGGCACGCCCGAATTATACGCAGGGCGATTTCCCCGCGGTTTGCAATCAGGATCTTATCAAACATAGGTTTTCCCCGGATAAAATTTTATTATTCAATAACAAACAGCGGCTGCCCGTATTCAACCGGGCTGGCATTCTCGATGAGTATCTCTTTGATCACGCCGCTTTTTTCGGCTTTGACTTCATTCATCACTTTCATTGCTTCAATGATACAGACCACGGATTCCGGTGAAACTCTGTCGCCGATATTGACGAAAGACTTGGCTTCCGGCGACGGAGAACGATAGAACGTTCCGACAATCGGCGAGTCAATGGTCTTCTGAACGGCTTTTGCCTCAGGCGCGGCGGGAGCGGCGGCGGGTGCGGCGGGCGCGGCGACGGC
Source organism: Lentisphaerota bacterium (assembly GCA_037144075.1). GTDB lineage: Bacteria > Verrucomicrobiota > Lentisphaeria > Victivallales > Victivallaceae > CAIPAT01. The sequence goes on from JBAWXM010000213.1 coordinate 6,468, forward strand.
GGCCTGAGCGGCGGCGGGAGCGGCAGCCGGGGCGGCCGCGACATGAGTGGTGACCACATTGTGTTCATGGCCGCGTTTAATGCAGAGATTGTATTCTTCCGCTTCAATTTTAAATTCGGTAAGGTCGTTTTCAGCCATTAATTTGACTATGACGTTGATTTCTTCAATCTTCATGACTTTTTGATCCTCTTTTTATTTTTTTCAGTTTTATTATCGGTCAAATATTTAATCAGCGCTTTCAGCGCCCATTCATAGCCGTCAACACCAAGTCCTGCGATCATGCCGACACACGCCGGCGCCGTCATGGAAATATGCCGGAAGCTGTCTCTGGCGCAAATGTTGCTGATATGCACTTCGATTGAGGGGATTTTCACCGCCAGCAGCGCATCATGAATTGCAATGCTGGTATGAGTGTAGGCGGCGGGATTGATGATCATGCCGTCAGTGCCGTCAGTGAGTGTTTCGGCAATGCGGTCAACGATTTCGCCTTCGTGATTGCTCTGGCAGCAGACAAGCTCCGCGCCCAGAGAACCGGCGACAACCTTTAAATGCTTATTCAGAGCATTCAAAGTGGTGATGCCGTATATGTCCGGCTCTCTCAAGCCGAGCAACTGCAAATTGGGTCCGTTTATTAATAATATTTTCATAGCCCACTAATATAGACAGTTTTTTTGGTTTTTCCAGTTTTGAAACAAAAAATCCGGACGCTATGCATGTCCGGCAATGCCAGTCAATGCGTTAAAGTATTTATGGTCAATGTCTTGGACTGAGTTCTGTCATGGGGACAGTCTGCCGTGACTTCAGGGTCTCAAGACGCGCCGGGTCGAACACTGCCGCCGGCGGGGCGGTGGCTGCCGGGACGGCGTTTGCGGCGGGGGCAGCCTGCTGGACGGACGCGGCGGCGGCCTGTTTTCTGCTTTCACTGCCCGGAGCCATTAACATCAGAACCGCAATCGAAACCAGGCCGATGAATACTAGTACCGCCACTGCCGCCATCCAGAACAGACTGCGGGCTTTATGTTCGCTTTCCGGGCTGTGCTCCCGGTCAATATCCAGATTGGCGATGATTTCCTCCGACAGTGAGACTTCAAGATTTTTCTTCAAGGCCTCGACGACTTCTTCCACTCTTGCCGGGTCAATCTTGTACATCGCACCGAGTTTTCTGACATAAGCGCAGACGTAAACCATCGGCGGCAGCCGGTTGAAGTCTTCAGATTCAAGGGCTTCGATATATTCCTTCTGAATTTTTGTTTCCTGGGCAGCCTGGGCGATGCTGATATTAAGTCTGGTACGGGCGTCATACAGCATTCTGCCGAAGAAGACATCAACCTCCACGTTTTTCTGGCGGTGCCCGTGCGGTGATTTCTTTTCCTGAATCGCGGCGGCGGCTCTATCCGGCTGTGAACGCTCAACGATTTCCGGCGTTTTGCGGGTTGAAGTTTCCGGTTCCTGGGCGGCGGCGGTTTGGGCGGCAAAGGATGGCGGAGTTAAAGCGGTCATCGGTTTCGGGTTGGCTTCGGCGGCGGCGGTTTCCATTTGCCTGGCATAGCCGGCCGGATAGATTGCGCTTCTGAATGCCGGCATGGCGGGGGCGGAGTCGAAATCCGATTCGAATTTCTGAAACCGCGGCGTATTAACCTGCTGCATCGGATTTACGGCAGGCGGGGGCGGCTCAACGGTTTCAATTTTTTTCTCAAACCGCGGCGTATTAACCTGCTGCATCGGATTTACGGCAGGCGGCTTTATTTCGGTGGCATCGTCGGGTTTAACTTTTGCCTGCTGCTCTTTCTTATTATTCTTTGTCTTTTCCTCGGCGGCGAAATCAAGCGGCAGAACATCCTGTTTATGCCCGTCGTCCACGAACACCGCGCTTTTTGAAGTATCATCTTTCATAAGAGCCCCCTCTTAATGTCTTTATTTGTATGAATCCGGGAGTCAGGAGACGGCATAAAATCAGAAGTCAGGAGACAGGAGTCAGGAGTCAGAATGGAATCCATAACTGCCCAATTCTGATTTTTTGTTTTATTCTTTATTACCATTTATTCTGTCCTGGCATTTGTTTTTCATCTGCATCCTGCTAACTCTCGGGTTAGTCCCGCGACTGCGGGATGTCATCTGCGGATAATTCCGTCTTATATTCTAAATCCGTAAATCCCGGTTATGACGGAGCATAACCCTCATAAAACCAGTTCTAAAGTTCTAAAGTTCTAAAGTTCTAAAGTTCTAAAGTTCTAAAGTTCTA
>JBAWXM010000214.1:0-8690 GCA_037144075.1 Lentisphaerota bacterium
TCTTTGACGGATGAAATGACGTAAATTCTCCTCTGCATCGCTGAACATTTTAAATGTTGTGAGTTAGAAACTTATGAAAATGGCTTCATGAGAATCTTTCTAAAAAAACAATAAAATGACGGATAGTATTACGGAGTGCACAGAGGTAAAACCGGAGTCAGCGAATGTACGCGGCCATTGGCGCGTACATTCGCTGACTCAAGTATTATCTTCACTACCTTCAAGTCCTTCATGAACTTCATGGTAAAAACCGGCTGTTCTTCGTGTCTCCGTGCCTTTGTGCGAGGCATGGTCCCGCAATGAAGGGATGGTTCTGCGCAGAACTGTCCAAAATGGAAAAAGAGAGAAGTCAGGAGTCAGAATGGGGCATAAAAACAGGGAAGATGGTTGAAAGGCATTCTGCACAGTGGCTGTCCCAAACGGGTTGGTGTCGCGCCGTCCGTGCCGGACGGAAAGGTTCTGGATGCCTCGCAAAGCGAGAGCTCTACAACAGAACCGTGGAGCAGACAGGCTGTCAAAAATGTAAAGAATGTGACTGGTGACTGGTGACTGGTGACTGGTGAATAGTAAAAAGTGGGAAGCAGTTCTGCTCATCAGTGTCCAGATTATCTAAAATTAGGTGCAAAGATGTCCAAAATGGGTTCTGTTGTAACGCCGTCTCGGACGGTTTTGCACAGGGGGTGTCCAAAATGTTTAAGAAGCGAGAAAAGCGTGCCCCGCTTGCGGATCCCGCGACTGCGGGAGAGAAAAGTTATGAAAACAGAATGCAGAAGACTGTCCAAAATGCTTGACGGCACACCTTTTGGAGTTAATATATAACTGAATATTTTATTGGCGGACAAGGCGGAAATAATGTATAATTCTATAATTGCCGAATTGCGGCAGCACAGCAATCCGGAAAATCTGGCAGGAATGGCAAGATACGGCATCAATACCGAAAATACCCTTGGCATGTCCATGCCTGATTTGTGAACGCTAGCGAAACGTACCGGCAGCAATCATCAACTGGCGCTCCAGTTGTGGAGCAGCGGAATTCATGAGGCCAGAATTCTCGCCGGATTGATTGCCGATCCGGCCCAGGCGGAACATAAGATTATCATGCAATGGGCAGCGGATTTAAACTCATGGGATGTATGCGACCAGACCTGCATGAACTTTTTCTCAAAAACCGCGAATGCCCGCAAACTGGCGACTGAACTAGCCGCAAAGGAACAAGAGTTCATTAAACGCGCCGGATTCTCCACCATGGCGGTTCTGGCCGTGCATGATAAAAATGCGCCGGACAGTCTCTTTGAGAATTTTTTGAGAATCATCGAATGTGCATCGTGCGACGGGAGAAATTTTGTCAAAAAAGCCGTTAACTGGGCATTGCGCAATATCGGGAAAAGAAGTATGACACTTCACGCCAAAGCTTTATTGACCGCTGAAAAACTAGCTATATCGTCCGATAAAAGCGCAAGATGGATCGGCAAAGACGCAGTCAGAGAACTGCGCAATCCCAAAATCATCGAACGGATAAAAACAAAATAATAAAAATTATGGAGCATAATTATGATCACGATTGAAAATAAAGAATTGAAATGCGGGTTCAAAATGCCGGTCTTCGGCATGGGAACATGGATGATGGGCGGCAATTCCGAGCGGGATGCCGGCAATGACGGCGATGCCGATACCGCCGCACTGGTCGCAGGACTTGAACGCGGTATCTCCCATATTGATACTGCGGAAATGTATGCCGGTGGTTTTGCCGAAGAAATAGTCGGGCGGGCAATCGCCGGGAGAAAACGGGCAGAACTGTTCATCACCACAAAAGTCTGGAATACCAATTTGAGTTTCGACGGCGTTTTGCGCGCCGCCGAAGGCAGCCTGAAGCGGCTTGGCTCTGACTATATTGATTTGTATCTGGTGCACAAACCCAATGATGATATTCCGTTGAAAGAGACCATTCGCGCGCTGGACAGGTTGCAGGACGAAAAAATCATCCGCAACACCGGCGTAAGTAATTTTGCCGTCAGACGTCTTGATCACGCGCAGGCGTTGTCCAGCCATAAAATCGTCGCCAATCAGGTTCATTACAATCTAATTTTCCGCGAACCTGAAGCTTCAGGATTGCTGGATTACTGCGGGGAGAATGATATAATGCTGATTGCCTGGCGTCCGCTGCAAAAAGGCGGGTTGACGGCCGATAGCGAAAAATTCCTGAAACCGCTGTGTGAAAAGTATAACAAGACAATGTATCAGATCGCGCTGAACTGGCTGACTTCGCAGCCCGGCGTAACAACGGTCTCCACCATGCGCAAAACCTCCCACCTGGATGAAAATCTCGGTGCGGCGGGATGGCAAATGGATAAAGATGATATCGAATTTATCCGAGAAGAATTTCCTGAGCAGAAAAAAGTTTCAGACGTTCCGTTGTCCTGATTTTTTCAGCAATGCTTTTCGGTATAATTCAGGATGGTCTGCATGACATTCTCAAACACTGACAGCCGTGCAAGTTCAAAGCCATGGCTGTTCTGGCAGACATGTCCCAGCACGGCTACCCTTGCGGCGGCGCCGGCCTGACAAATGGCACTGGCATCCGAAAATGATTTTTCGTAAACCACCGGCTGCAGTTCAGTGTCAGACTCGCGGGCGGATTCCAGTAAATCCCGGATCAGCCGCTGGTCATAATTACAGACCGCATCCTTGCTCCAGATGCCCGGGCGCCCGTCAAGTTTCAAAACCGTCTGGTCAGTTATGGCACAGCCGTCAACCGCGATAAATATCTCCGGTTTTTCGCGCAGAGCCATTGCCCTGGCCCCGTAACAGCCGCCCTCTTCGTGGACCGTAAAAGCGACAATCAGCGGCGACGACGGGCAGAAGTCTCGTTCCTTCAGCATTTTCAACAGCAAAAGCAGCACCGCGACTCCGGCGCGGTCATCGAAACTCCAGGCGGAGATCAACGGCGAACTTTTCCTGCCGAAAACATAAGGCCCCCTGCCCTCTTTCACCGGCACCGCGCTGGATCCGGGACGGACTCCGGCTGCTTTCAACTCCTGCGGAGATAATCCGGTAATAATCCTTACGCCATGCCAGTCCGGCGCCCATACGCCGTTCCCAGCGGCTTTCGCATGTGCCGACCCCATTGAGAACAGGCCGGACACCGTCTTGTCATTATCAGTCATAATCACCACCTGACATTCGCCCAGTTTGCAGGGGTGAAGCCCGCCGGAAGGAGCCACACGGAGGTTGCCACTCTCCTCAATTGCCGTCACGACCATGGCAACTTCATCCATATGCGCGGCCAGGATGGTCTTCGGCTTCGCCGTATCCTGACAACCGAACCTGACCAGCACATTGCCGGAAGCATCGGTCTCGCTTTCCATCCCGAAAGCGGCGATCTTCCCGCGAATCACCTCAGCTATCATCTCCTCACGTCCCGGCGGAGCCGGAACCCGGATCAGTTCAGACAATATTCCCACAAAAAATTTATTAAACGCATCCATCTATATATGTTGCTTCCCGGGTTAAGGTTTTCAGTCCAGTGCGAAGGATTTTCTCAGCGCCTGCACAATTTCCGGTGAAACCGCCGCCGCATTTTTCAGAACAATATCAAATTTTTCAACCAGCAGTTCAGCAATATGCCGGTGTACGGATTCGATGGTTTCAACCGGAGATTGCTTATACAGCGATTTATATAACCGCATGGAATTTACCACCAGCGCTTCCGTATTCGGATAACCGGAACACATCAAGTTCCATGGGGCAAGTTGCTCCTGATCGCCGGCGCTGCGGAAATCGCTGCGGAAAAGCACAGCCGGCTTATTGATGGACTTAGCCGCGATAAATTCGGCAACGGTTCCGGAGTCGGCGTCGCCGCCGTCAAAGTTGAACAGCGCCAAATCCGCATTGAACAGCGCGTTCAGGTCTTTTCTGCGTATCTCGTCAAACGTTAATCCGGCAGTATCCATGTCCTGCGGCAGAAAACATTCAAATCGTCCGTTTGACACTTTCTCTATCTGCATAGCCAGCATCTGGTTTCCGGTCAAATGTTTGTGATCAAACAACTCTCCGGCAAAAAATACAGTGAATGCTTTCATCGCGTCTCCCGCAGAAAATACCACCCCGATGCGCGACAGAAAATTACCTGCATCCGGTCAAGGCGGCAATTATTATATTTTAAAGAACCTTGCTGTCTCCGGTGCCGGCATCCCTGGATTTGGCAAGCCAGCTATTGATGGTCGCAATGAATAATTCATTGTTGATCGGCTTGGTAATATAATCGTCAATTCCCGTCTTTATGCATTTTTCCCTGTCGCCCTTCAACGCATAGGCGGTGACGGCAATAATCGGCGTATATAGACCGGTCGCGGCTTCGTAACTTCTGATTTCCTCGGTCGCCTCCAAACCGTTCATAACCGGCATCTGAATATCCATCAGCACCAGGTCAAATTTCCCGTTTTTATACGCTTCAACAGCTTCAGCGCCATTAAAAACCGCGACAACATTGTGATTCCGCTTCTGCAGCAGAACTTTTACCAGATAATTACTGGTCTTGTCATCCTCGGCCAGTAGAATATTGGCGCCGCTTCCGGTATTTCTCTGCACGCCGTCAACCGTCATCTGCTCTTTCTTATTGTCCGTATCTGTCGGCAAGCCCAGTTTCACAATGAAAAAGAAACTGCTCCCGACATCTTTAATGCTCTCCACCCATACCTTGCCGCCCATCAATTCAACGAGCTGCTTGGTAATCGCCAATCCCAGGCCGGTGCCGCCATAGCGCTTTGAATAGGAACTGTCCAGTTGGGTGAAAGCGCTGAAGAGGCTGTTCAATTCGTCTTTCGAAATACCGATGCCGGTATCAGACACCTTGAATAGAATTTCAATATTTTTATCGCCAATACTTCTCAGCATCACCGCGACATTGATTTTGCCGATATGGGTGAATTTAACCGCATTGCCGATAAGGTTAGCCAGTACCTGGCGGATACGTACCGGGTCGCCAAGCACATTATGCGGTATTTTAGGATCGTATTCCAGTGATATGTCAAGACCTTTCTGCTTAACTCCAATCCGGAACAGGTCAATAACTTCTTTGAGACATTCCTGCAGATGAAAAGGCATCTTCTCCATCTTCATCTGCCCTGCTTCAATATTCGAATAATCAAGAATATCGTTCACCACCCGCAACAGCGACTCGGCGGATTTCTGGACAAGTTTCAGATACTCTTTCTGATCATCGTCAGTAGATTTTGACAGAGAAAGCTCAGTCATGCCGATAATGCCGTTCATCGGAGTACGGATCTCATGGCTCATATTTGCCAGAAACATACTCTTCGCGCGGCTCGCGTGTTCGGCGGTCTCCTTGGCCGAAATCAATTCCCGTTCCGACTTGATGCGGTCGGTAATATCATGTACAATATAATAATAGTATTGCTTGCCGCCGATATTGATCGGAGCGCTGTACACTTCGACATCCACCACCGAGCCGCCTGCCTGTTTATGTTTCGAATAAAAATGCCGCTTGTTCTGCGCCGGCTCATTCTTCATTTCCGCCGTATGCTCCCGCGGAAGAGTCACAATATCGAACATGCTCATGTTCTTTAACTGATCCGCCGAATACTTGTAAAAATTACACGCCGCCTGATTTGCGTCAGCGATCATTTCCGTCTGCGGATCAGTAATCAGCATGACGGAATGATTATCTTCAAACAGACTGGCATAGCGCTCTTCGCTTTCATACAGTTCAAGCTTGGTCTTGTGAAAATGATACACCAGCATCGCCACTGCCACGCTGAATGAAAAAAACATCCCCAGCAGATATCCGAAAGCCTCAGCCCATTCGTAACCGGTCAGAAACGGGTAATCAAGTTTGTGCATTCCCCAAAGAATAAACAGCACCCCCAGCAGAATACTGTCAGTCCGGTTGGGCATTTTCAAGATAAAGAACTGCGAACCAATCCAGATGTAGATAATCGCCATCAGAACATATATTGGAATGACAATCAAAACATCGCTTACGTCACAGGAAAGTCCGAACGCGATCCATGCCAGCATTAACACCGCCACAACATACCATGCGATACTGTATTTGCGGGACAAAAACATGAACATCCCGATCGCCAGCATCACGACGCTGACAACACTGGCGCAGTAATAGCCGGCAATGAAAAAGCTGAATTCAGGATATTTGACGACTGCAAATGCAAACCCCAGATGCAGGGTGTAAAACATCCAGCTGCAGGTCCAGACCAGCAAATATTTCTTCCGCTCAATAATAAAAATATAGAGGAAAGCCAGCGAAAGCAGCAATGTCGCCATTATTGCGGCAAGCAGAACAGGAGGCAACCAAAGCGAGTTCATCTTTCACCACCTGCCTTCAAATAGTAAAAACTATAATTTTGCGCCATTATTAAACACAGTCTCATATTTATGATTACATTGCTAAATATAATTTGACATTAATAATTTTCCAGTTCGATATTAATAACATTAACCTGAATTATTCATAAATCCAGATACAATCTGAAAAATATGTCCGTGTGGCAAACTGCCACTGACAAATGAGATGCATTACAGATAAACTTCAAATTTATTATTTTCAATTTATACAAATTCATCGTATATTACAAAAATGGCTTTCTGTAACAGTTATAGAAAGCCGGGATATCGTTATAAAAAAAATCGAAACTGGACTTTAAAAAATAATTCCGGAAGGTAAAAATTATGTGGCAGCTATTTGCATTACTGGCAGCGCTGTTCGCGGCGTTAACCGCCATTCTTGCCAAAATAGGCATTAAAGGCGTTGATTCCAATCTGGCGACTGCAATCCGTACCGTGGTTGTTATCTTTCTGGCATGGGGAATTGTTTTCGTCCAGGGCGGTCACCATGGAATTGACAAACTGACTAAAACAAACTGGACATTTCTACTTTTATCCGGACTGGCTACAGGACTGTCATGGTTGTTCTATTATAAGGCTATTTCAATTGGCGACGTGTCAAAAGTCGCGCCGGTGGATAAATGCAGCATCGCGCTTACCTTGATTTTGTCTTTTCTTATTCTTGGAGAGCAGTTAAGTTTCAAAACCGTAGTTGCAGGGGGACTGATCACGGCCGGAACTTTAGTAATGATCTGGAAATAGATTGTTTTCTGCACCCGTGTTTTAATATAATTTTATGTCATTATTTCCTGTATGAGTTCAATTCACAGGCGAGGATAACTGCCCGGCGTCACCATGAATAAGTTTATGCTTCAGACCGCGACCGCATCTGAAACTGGATTTTCTGATGGGAAATGCCTATAAATCTCATTTCTATTCAAAATAATACCGAAATGTTTATTGAAAAATGAAACTCAACCAGTAGATTATACCGATATACGCAATTTAATTTATGGCAGCCATGAGCTATACAATACACGCCTGGAGGCAATGATGAAAAACAGCTTTACGAAGTATGTCGACAAGGATACTATTCTGGTTCTTGACGGCAAAACCAAATTTGATGTTCTGGATAAATTAATCACCTGTGCCGCGGATAAGTCAAAAGTTGACCGCGACATTATCATGAGAGCTACCTGGAAACGCGAAAAAATGATGACCACCGGCGTTGGCTTCGGCCTCGCGCTCCCGCATATCCGTCTGACCGGGATTCCTGAACCTGTAGTGCTGGTCGGACTGTGCAAAGAACCCATCGTTGACTACCAGAGCCAGGATGACCAGCCGATTCGCGTACTCGTTTTTATCGTCGCTCCTGAAGGCAATCAGGAAGATTATCTGCAGCTTCTCGGCAGTATCTCCAGAAAACTGCGCAACGCGGAAATGATCGGCGAGATCGTTGATAATATTGCACGTCCTTCCCAGGTACTGCGCATCCTCAAACGCAGAAGCAAAGAAGAAGGCGAATCCGAAGAATAGAAGACTTGGATTTAAAGCTAAAAAAAGAGAAAAGGCTCAACTGGTCTTTTCTCTTTTTTTGTATATCCAGTTCTGAGTGCCTGTAATAAGCAGTTGCGATTTGCAGTTTGAAAAATATTTTTTCCGGTATAATGTTTATTGTCGGTGATAACTGGTCAGCAACATTCAACCATGGAGAAGATCATGAAGAAATTAATGTCCGCAATCATTGTGTCCGCAGCTTGTTGTTTAAGCATGTTCGCCCAGGAAGCAAAAACTGCCGCTCCAGTCCCCGCTGAAAGATGGGACGCCTTCATTGCCGGATTCTGGTTTGGAGCTCCAGCCTCAATTGAAACTGCTAATGTCAGCGGCTTGAAATGGGGATTGCCGATTTCCGCCGGTCACGGCAAAGTAGTCGGCTTTGAATGGTCATTTTTCTGCTGCGCGACTGATACGGTTAAAGGTTTTCAGTGGGCAATGATCGGGGTAAACGATTCTCAGGATTTTACCGGCATGCAGATGGCCCTGGTAAACGTGGTAGAAAAAAAGATCAGCGGGCTTCAGCTTGGAATCGTCAATAAATGCGATAAAGAAGGAGTGCAGATCGGGATCGTCAATACCGCTGACAACGCCGACTACCAGATCGGAATCGTTAATCTGAACAAAAACGGCTGGATGCCATTCATGGTCGGCATAAATCACAGCAAGTAAATAATAACACCTTTTTGAACTGCTTATTCCGGCCGCTTCCGCATAAAATGCGGCCGGAATAACCAATATGCTATAACCATTTTCCAGATTATTGCCATTTTCTA
>JBAWXM010000215.1:0-8670 GCA_037144075.1 Lentisphaerota bacterium
CAAAGGCATTCGGGAGAAGCGCGAAGATGTAAAGGTTATTTCTTTACGGCTCCTATACCGGTAAAAAATATTTTAGCAAGTTTCAGTTTATTCAAGCGGGCCGACTTGCGGGAGGGCAGGGGGGCGCGACAGATGTCCGGGCGGCTGCCGGTTTTCCGGGCCGCCGCGCTCGGCGGTGTAGCCGCCTTCAATGGCGGGTCCGGACGTTTTTAGTCTGGCTTTGCCGCTTCTGACGCAGCGGACATAATTATAAATGCGGATATCATCACCCTGCGGTCCGCGGCCGTCTTTCCATTTTAACGGATCGCCGGATTTGGGATCGCTGCGCTGTGCGCCCGCGCCGTGAACGTCCATTTTGACGCCGTGCATTGTTCCCATCGCCCTTCCGAAGGCGATGTATGCGGCGGCGCCGCAGGTGCGGTGTTCCAGATGCGTGGTGGATGTCCAGAAATATGATTCCGGGCTGTTGATATTGAAGATATGGTCAATGGCCGGGCCGCGCGCGGCGGAGCTGGTCGCCTCGGGGGCATGGGTGTAATCCACAATGCTCTGCAATTCCTTGGCATTCGGGAGCCGCCAGTCATTATAACCAGCGCATTTGATATTCTCCGCATATTTCAAGGATTCCTGCCAGTTCATTTTGGTTTTGCTGTCGTCTTTCGTCCACATCAAGCCGGTTGCCATGTCGCTGACGGTGCCGTCGCCGTTGTCCTTGAAGTCGTTTTTGCCGTAAGCCGGATTGCCGCGGACATAGCGGACGAACTGTTTGTTCCGGCGTCCGCCGGGCATTTGCAGCGGGTAGCCCTTGATGCGTCCGTCGGCGAAATTAACGCCGAATACGGTCGGGTTGCCGTTCATGGTTTTGCCCGCGTAAATAGTGGATGATCTGTACTGCGCGTCAATCAGGCGGTCGCCTTTGGATTCATCGCCATAGACGAAATCGAAAAATCCGGTATCAATATATGGCTTGGAGTCCGCCGCGGTGCGGCTGCTGTATCCCCGGAAATCGATCAGTGAATAAAGCTCTTTGATGCCCGGCACGCGCCAGTCGCTGTAACCTCCAAGCCGGCAGGCTTTAGCCCCGGCGGCGGCCTGCTCATGAGTTGTTTTATTTTTCAGGTCGGGCGTCTTCTGCCACATCAGTCCGGTATTAAGATCGCTGACGGTGCCGTCGCCGTTGTCTTTATATGCCGGAATATTGCCCTCATACTGCGCGTCCTGGCCGTGGAAAGCGGCGCCGCGTTCAGGATAAGTAATTTCCTTGTCAGTGGAAAAGCACCTGTTCTGTCCGGTATCCACAATCGTATAGGGATGGACAGGTACAGATTCCGCGCAGACTGCGGACAGTCCGCCCAGCAGCAGGTAACTTCCAATCCTTACAATCGCTTTCATCTTTCGTTCCTTTCCGGATACAGTTTAACCACAAGGCACAGAGACACAAAGAAATCTAAATTTATCATTTCCATATACCCAATCACAACATGTATATATAGAAATATAGTATCAGTAATTATAATAAACAAGAACAGGTTGCCGAGTCAGCGGCGCCATAGTTTTATCAAATAGTAAATTGTCAACGGGGCAAATACAGAAATAAAAAGTTTTCTCTGTGTTCCCGCGACAGCGGGATGTCTCTGTGGTTGGAAGGAGTTTCAGAAAGAGTTGTCCGGTTGCGTCCGAAGGCTCTGCGTAGCGTCAATTTTTTATCTGTAAATTTACGTTTAGTTTCTTGCAAAAAGGCGGCAGTCGTCTATTTTAGGAGTTTTCATGTTCATCAATATAACATAAAGGAACGATATGCATTTAGAAATAGAAATGCAGGAACCTGACGAACCTGGCCCTAGTAGCCGGGCGGGATTCTTGTCGCTCCTGACTGTTTTTCTCAACAATAGCCGCAAATAAGCTGTTCGGGAATTGTTTCAGGCAGCGCCATAAATCTAAAAATTCATACAGTTGACAGTATATTTTGTGATATCAAAATATACTCCGTATTGATTGTTTTTTAACTTTGGCAAATATGCTTAAATATTATTAAGGCTGTCTCATGGGATTTCTGGAAAAGACAAACAGAACGCTGCCCGCTGCTAAGGCGAACTCATTGAAAAAAGATGACGTCAACGCTAAAAGATTGTTCAGCCTCTGCTCACAGCCGGAGGACTCGGCATTTCGCGAGATCGGCAGCGCTCCCGCCGGATTGAAAAGCGAAGACGTTGAATCCAGGCTGGATGAATTCGGTGAGAATGTGTTCTTCAAAGGGCACACCCTGAATCCGGTTGTTGAAATCCTGCTGCGTTTCAAAGATCCGCTGGTGATTCAGTTGCTGGTGATCTGTATTATCTCCTGTTTTATGGGCGATCTGCGGTCCCTGATTGTGGTCGGAGCCATGATTTTTATCAGCGTGTTTCTCTCCTATTTTCAGGAAAAAATGTCCAGCAAGGCCGTCGAGAAGCTGCAGACGATGATTCACTCGTCGACGATTGCGCTGCGTGACGGCGTTGAATTGTCGATTCCGCTTAAAGATGTGGTGCCCGGCGACGTGGTGGTGCTGACCGCCGGTTCGATCATTCCCGCCGACGCCAGAATTATTCAGGCCAAAGACTTTTTCGTCAGCCAGTCGGCGCTGACCGGCGAGTCAATGCCGCTGGAAAAATACGCCTGTACCGCCTCCGTCACCGACGGAAACCCGCTGGAACTGCCGAATGCCTGTTTCCAGGGCAGTAATGTAATCAGCGGTTCCGCTAAAGTCATGGTAATCAATACCGGGGACAGGACTTTTCTCGGGTCGGTTTCATCCTCGCTGACTGCGGCCAAAGAGGATACCAGTTTCGATAAAGGCGTGGCGTCATTCGTCTGGCTGATGATCCGGTTTATGCTGGTCATGGTTTTCGCCACGTTCATGATAGTGGGAATTACCAAGCACGACTGGATTCAGGCGCTACTCTTCGGACTGTCGGTGGCGGTCGGGCTTACCCCGGAAATGCTGCCGATGATTATGACATTCTGTCTTTCCAAAGGCGCCATCGTCATGTCGCGCAAGAAGGTGATTGTCAAGAAGCTGAAGGCTATCCAGAACTTCGGCTCCATGAATATTCTCTGCACGGACAAGACCGGGACGCTGACCCAGGATAAAATCATTCTGGAAAAACATATTGATGTGATTAACCGGGAAAGCGACGATGTGCTCCGATACGCCTACATGAACAGCTTTTACCAGACGGGGCTGCGCAATCTGCTGGATAAAGCCATTCTGGCCAATAAAGATCTGGATGTCGAGAAAAACTGCCGCAAAGTGGATGAAATCCCGTTCGATTTCGAGCGCAAACGGATGTCGGTCATCATTGACTATGAAGAAACCCATGTGCTGATCTGCAAAGGCGCGGTTGAAGAAGTCTTCAACTCATGCGATAAATACCAGGTTGACGAGGAGATTTATCCGCTGATTGACATGATCAAGAGCGACCTCATTGAAGAATACCAGCGGCTCAGCGCTGACGGCTATCGCGTGCTGGCCGTTGCCTATAACGAATTTCCGCGGACCCGGGAAGTGTTCAGCGTCCAGGATGAAAAAGAGCTGATTCTGCTGGGGTATGTCGCGTTCTTCGATCCGCCCAAGGATTCCGCCGCCAGCGCCATCAAAGCGCTGCATAATTCCGGGGTCGAGGTGAAGATTCTTACCGGCGACAATGAGCTGGTGACCCAGAAAGTCTGCGAAGACGTCGGTCTGGTGGTTAATAAAGTCGTCACCGGCAGAGAGTTGTCGGAGATGAACGACGAAGAGTTCCGCGGCATCATCAAGGACGCCAATGTTTTTGCCCGTCTGACGCCGTCACAGAAGGAACAGATTATCAAAGGGTTGCGCGAAATGGGCAATGTGGTCGGATTCCTGGGCGACGGCATCAACGACGCCTCGGCGATGAAGGCGGCGGACGTGGGGATCTCGGTGGATACCGCTGTGGATATCGCGAAAGAGGCGGCGGATATCATTCTGCTGGAACGCAGCCTGCTGGTGCTGGAAGACGGCATTATCGAAGGGCGGAAGGTTTTCGCCAACATTATCAAATATATAAAAATGAGCGCCAGTTCCAATTTCGGGAATATGTTCAGCGTGGTCGGCGGCGCTTATTTCCTGCCGTTCCTGCCGATGGCGCCGATCCAGGTATTGTTCAACAATCTGCTCTATGATGTTTCCCAGATCGGGATTCCGACCGACCGTGTTGACGACGAATTTATCAAGAAGCCGCAGAAATGGGATATCACGTTTATCAGGAAATTCATGATGCGCATCGGCCCGATCAGTTCAATATTCGACTATGCCACCTTTTTCCTGATGCTGTATTTCTTTAACTGCGTGCTGTTCTCCAATGCCGGAACGACGCCGGAAATGAAGATTTACTATGAGAAGCTGTTCCACACCGGCTGGTTCGTCGAGTCGCTGCTTTCGCAGACCTTGATCGTCTATATCATCCGCACCAATAAGATTCCGTTTTTTCAGAGCAGGCCGAGTCCGTTTATGGTGCTCATGACGCTGCTGGTAATGTCCGTCGCCTGCATTCTGCCATATTCGCCGTTCGCCTCTTATCTGGAACTGGTGCCGCTGCCGTGGACTTTCTGGCCGTGGATGGCGTTATTTATGTTAATGTACAGTGTTATCACCCATTTTGTTAAAGTCTGGTTTAACCGTAAATTCGAGGTTGCTAAATGAAAAGTCTGTTAAACGCGCTGCAGGAAGGCCGCCTGGTTGAACTTCCGGTCCATGAGAAAGAGAAAGTGCTGGAATATCTGGCGATTCTGATTGAGGCCATTCCTGATATCGGCAACAACCAGGACATCGTTTCAGCCGTCAACAAGCGTGAAAAAACGTCCAATACCGGTATCGGCATGGGCGTGGCCTGTCCGCATGTCCGCGCCCTGCGCGACGACGGCGAGCTGTTCTGCGCGGTGGGCTGGTCTCCAGTGGGGATTGATTACGGGTCGCCTGACGGCAGAAAAGTCCATCTGGTGATCATGTATTATATCCCGAATTCGCAGCGCAACTCCTACCTGAAAGAAGTCTCCGGTCTGGCCAAGGCGATCAAAAATACCGACGCCTATCAGTTTCTCTCCAGCATTCCAGATTTGCAAAGTTTGCGCGGCAAACTGCTGGACTGGATGGAATTAGCCACCGATAAGGCGACCCCGGACTTTAAAGCCCGGATGATCAAGCTGGAGGATAAACAGATCGTGGCCGCCAACGCGGCGGAATCGGTTAAAACGACTAAATTCACAGTAGTGCCGTTTTCGGTTCTGGTCACGGACTCCGCCAGGTGTACGGTTCTGGCGAAAGATGCCGACCTGATGGAAAAACTGGAAGGGGCGAATGATTTTGCCTCCATGTTCAATAACGGACGCGATTTCGAGTATGCCGGACATCATATTTCAGTAGTTTCGGAGGCGGCTTTCGCCAAAGACCGTTTTCTGTACGAGTGTGTCGCCGTAAAATAACATCCGGCATCCGGTACCGGCCGGTTTCATATATAATGTAACAAAAGACAAGTTTTACGGAATTAATTTTGCATTCGCGCAACGGCGATTTAAATTAACATGCTAATAATAAATGTTCATTTCATTACAAATATATAATATAAAGGTAAAAAAGCAGTGAGTACTAAAGGGGTAAAAAGCGACCTTTACAAGGCGGCGGGCGTGGATATTGATCTGGCGACGAATCTTCTGGGAAAAGTAAAAGCCAGGCTTGGCGCCACGCGCCGTCCGGAAATGCTGGCTCCGATCGGCGGCTTCGGCGGCCTGTTCCAGATTGATCTGAGCAAATACAAGCAGCCTGTCCTGGTGTCCAGCATCGATGGCGTAGGCACAAAACTGATGGTCGCTGCGATGATGAATAAATATGACACTATCGGTTTTGATATCGTCAATCACTGTATCAATGACATTTCGGTGCAGGGGGCGGAACCGGTCTATTTTATGGATTACATCGGTATCGGCAAACTGCGCAGTCCGCTTTATGAAAACGTGCTGTTCGGGATTGCCGACGCCTGCAAAGCAGCCGGCTGCGCGGTCCTCGGCGGCGAAACTGCGGAAATGCCGGGCATGTACGGCAATGAATTCGACCTGGTCGGCGTAATTACCGGCGTGGTGGAAAAAGACAAGCTCATCACCGGCGAAAATATCAAATCCGGGCATCTGGCAATCGGTCTGGCTTCCAACGGTCTTCACACGAACGGCTACAGTCTGGCGAGAAAAATACTTTTTGAGCAGAACAAATATACAGTAAACAGCAAGCCGAAAGGATTGAACGAGTCAATCGGCAATGCGCTGCTGAAACCGCATACATGCTACTGGTCCGCCATTAAGCAGGCAATGGATAAAGGTTTGAACCTGGACGGCATTGCCCATATTACCGGCGGCGGACTGTATGACAACGTGCCGCGCGTTCTTCCTGCCGGCGTTGATGTGGTTTTTGACAGCAGCGCACTGCCGATGCCGCCGATTTTTAAACTGCTTGTCGAAAAGGGCAATGTCAGTCATGAAGAAGCATACCGTGTATTCAACATGGGTTTCGGCATGGTCTGGTTTGTTCCATCAAAAGAAGCTGCCAAAGCACTGAAGATCTGCAAGGCGGCGGGATTCAATGCCGCTGTTTGCGGCGAAGTCGTAAAAGGCAGCCGGCGCGTAACTGTAAACTGATGTTATAATTTATGGGGTTGAAAATGAACGGGAATGACTGGATATCAAAAGCGCAATGGCTCAAATGCGTTGTCGAGAAACCTGCCGGTAAAGCTTATTCCATGATCTCCAGTTTCCTGCCCCGTTCCGGTGGCGAGCCGCCGGAAACGTCCATGGCGATTGCCGCCCTGATGGGCGCTGTGTTGTGGGCGGACGGAAAATTGCAGGAGAAGGAAATAGAGGAGTTCAGGAACATCCTTGCCAGGACGCATTCTCCGGAAATGGTGGAGTATTTTGTTCATTCCCTCAAGAATTTTAAAGAAGTTGATATTTTCAAGGAAAGCACCGTCATCAGACATCTGCCGGACCCTGAAAAATTGAAGATCGTTACCGCGCTGCTTAAATTGAGCTGGGTTGATAATGACTATCTGGAATCGCAGCGGAAACTGATTGCTCAGATCGCCGCCAATCTCGATATCAGTGAAGCGGAGCTCAAGCAGATGGAAGACGATGTTGCCAAGGATAATGAGAGCCGCAGACGGATATTGAAATCCGGCGCCGGAATAATTGTCGCCCTGATTGTAATCACCATTTTTATTTTGACCGCGACGTTTTTGAAGTCGGTGATTTTCGGGCTGATTCTGGCTTATATCTTTCTGCCGCTGGAGAAATGGTACGAAAAACAGTTCACTTCAAACACTTTTTTCATCAAACTGTTCGGGCTTTGCGCCAGCATTATTTCTCCATTAAAGACCATTGCCGCCAAACTGCGCAGCAATCTTGAACCAGTAGAATTAACTCCTGATGAAAAAGCGAAGAAAGAGCGTAAAGCGCTGGTCGGGAAAGCCACGACGGCCACAATCACTACTTTTATACTGATATGTATTGTACTGGCGATAGGATTTGTTTCGCTGTCAGTTTCTTACGTTGCCGGTTTGAGCGCCTCGCTGCAGGAATGGGTCGAACAACAGCCGGCCAAACCGGCGGTAACCGCGGCGGCAGGACAAACTCAAACTGCATCCGATGCTGTGGCTGTTTCCGACCGGCGTAACCAGCTTATGCCGGTAGTCAAAAAATATATTGAAAAATTGGAATCTCTGAAGCCGGAACTGGAAAAACTGCCGTTTGTAAAAGTTGCGGTGTCAGAGGTGACTAAATTTCTTGCCGACGCCGGCAATCAGAAAGAAATTGTTGCAATGGTACTCCAGAAGTCCGGCGGCATGTTTGCCTTTACCGCCGGTTTTGTAAAAAGAATATTTTCGGTGCTGCTTGACGTGCTGCTTACTCTATTCTTCTTCTCGCTGATTCTGAAGACCATGGCGGATTACTGTTCCGTCCTGCAATGCGATGGCGATAAAAAAAGCGAATACCTGATAAGGGGCATCTACAACAGCAAATGGCTGCCAGGGGCCAGCGAGGAAACCCTGGCGCGCGCCAGGGAAATCCTGAACAATATTATTATCAAGCTGAAAATATGGGTGCGCGGCTATCTGACCATCATTCTCATCGAGAGTACGCTTTACACCATCATGTTTTTCATTCTGGGCGTACCCTATGCGCTGATACTGGGCATCATCGCCGGCTGTACAGTGCTTCTGCCTTATATTGGACCTTGCACCAGCGCTTTGCTGACGCTTATCGTCTGCCTGGCGGCGGGAACCCATACCAGCATGCTGCTGCTGCTGGCGGTGATACTGACTTATATTGCGATCACCGGAATTCTGGATCAGTTGTTCATTTATCCCACGGTCATCGGCGGGGCGCTGGGGCTTACCACGCTTGAAACAATTATTGTCGTGCTGCTCGGAGGCCTTTTCTTCGGATTGACCGGTATGATATTCGCGGTGCCGACCGCCTCTGTATTAAAATATCTCATCCCGCAGATTTATAATTGCTGGAAGTGAAAAATCCAGAAGTCAAGGTTTTAGGTTTTAGGTTTTAGGTTTTAGGTTTTAGGTTTTAGGTTTTAGGTTTTAGGTTGTTAAAACTTGGACATTGGATATTCCT
>JBAWXM010000216.1:0-8666 GCA_037144075.1 Lentisphaerota bacterium
TAAAAAAGTTTGTTAAACAAAAATCAGCGAGCTATAATAATGTCAGCAAAAGCCGTAAAATCAAGTAAAAATACGCTTTTTTAACAGTTAATGCCGCGTTGCGAACTGAAAAGGAAACGATAAGTTTATTCTTTTAAAAATTGTTTTTTGCACATATTCTGGCTATTTTACAAAAACAATCCAATTTGCATTGAGCCTGTTGATTATTGAAGCATCAAATTTAAGAATAATAAACAATGTTTGACATATTGAAACAATTTGCGGGGATGGTCGCTGAATCCATTCTGCGACTGCCGCCCGGCTGCAATTGCTCCAGCGGAGCGCAATTTTTCATTGAAGAAACAATTAAGATATTTCTGCTGCTGACGGCAATGATTTATGTGATCGCCTGGCTGCGCGCATCGCTTAATATTGAAAAAGTGCGCGATTATCTGAAAGGGAAAAACCGGTTTTTAGGATATGTGGCGGCGGCGGGATTCGGCGCTGTTACGCCGTTCTGTTCCTGTTCCAGCATTCCGCTTTTTCTCGGATTTACCTTGGCGCGGATACCAGTTGGCATTTCCATGGCGTTTTTGATAACTTCGCCAATGATCAACGAAGCGGCGGTGGTTATGCTGGCCGGAATGCTGGGCGTCAAGCTCACATTGATCTATGTGACTTTCGGCATGCTTGCCGGAATTCTCGGCGGAATATTTTTCGACCTGATCAAGGCGGAAGATTTTTTGACTTTTAACGTTGATGCGACTCAGGTTGCAGATAATGACAACCCTGGTATTGTTTGCTGTAAGTTATCGTTTTGCGACCGGCACAGTTTTGCGGTCGGTGAACTAAAGGATATTATGAAACGGATCTGGCTGTGGATTGTTATCGGCGTCGGGATTGGCGCTTTTCTTCACGGATTTGTTCCCCAGTCTTATATTGTGGGACGCCTCGGCGGCGGCCAGTGGTGGAGCGTGCCCGCCGCAGTTTGTCTCGGTATTCCGCTTTATTCCAATGCCACCGGCGTAATTCCTGTTATCGACGTTCTGATCCGGAAAGGGTTGCCGGCTGGAACCGCGCTGGCATTCATGATGAGCACGGTTGCGGCAAGCCTGCCTGAATTCGTTATGCTTAAGCAAGTTATGAAAACCAGGCTGCTTGTCTATTTTTTTATTTACCTGCTGATTTTTTTCACACTGTCCGGATGGATTTTAAATCTGGCAATTGGAGTAAAATAATCTATGAAAGTACAAATTCTTGGAGCTGGCTGTCCGAAGTGTAAAACGCTTGCTGAAATTGCAGAAAAAACACTGCTCGAAAACGGGTTCAAATTCGAGCTGGAAAAAGTTACGGACGTGTTTCAAATAATGAAATTCAGAGTGATGTCAACGCCGGCGCTGGCGATTGACGGAAAAGTAAAAGCATCGGGCAGAATTCCTTCGCCCGGAGAAATCATAAAATTTGCAAAGGACGCGGAATAATGAATAGAGTTCGCAGAATTGTCATAACCTTCCTGATCGTAATCGCCATCGCCGGGATTATCCATTTTACCTCTGATAGAAAAACCGGAGAACCGGCTGCGGCTGGAGCAGTTGAAGTCGCTCCGCCAGCCGACGGGCCGGAATTGAAACCCGCGACATCGGCTGCCGCGCAAATAAAGAGAATCCTGACGGTATATTGTTTTCCCGACAGTCAAACCGGCAGAGACTATGAATTGCTGGTCAGGGAAGCGGCGGAAAGCAGTTTGGCCGCGGAACTGAAAAATGGAACTGCTGTGATTAAAGTGATTGACGCTGATTCCGCTGAAAGACAACGGCTGGCGCAGGAATTTAAACCCGTTCCTCCGGCGGTTGTCCTGGCTCTAAGCATCAACGGCAAAACTGCGGCATGGCGGAATCTGGAGAAATCCGGAAATCCGCCCGCCGATAAAAACGCATTTTTGAATTATATTCATAATAGCATTCGAGATTTCATGAAACAGAACGTAAATTAAGCCCACATTAATATAGAGAAATATTATGAGCGCAAAAAAAATCCTTTTTATCGGCAACAGCTATACTTTTTTCAACAATCTTACGGATATGATCCGGCAGATGGCGGAATCCGGCGGCATGAAACTGGAAATCTCCTCGGTTACTTCCGGCGGCAAGTCTCTCGAATGGCACTATTATAATCCGGAGACGGTTCAGGCGGTGCAGCGGGAGGAGTGGGATTATGTCGTAATGCAGGAGTTCAGCTCCCGCCCGCTGGACGAACCGGACAGAATGTATGCGTCTGGGGAGGCGCTGTTCAATAAAACAACATCAAAAAAAGTCCGGGCGGCGCTCTATCTCACCTGGACAAGAAAGTTTCTTCCCGAAACGCAGCGCGCTATCACCAGCGCTTATGTCGAACTATCACGGCGGATCAATGCGCAGATATTTCCCGCCGGCCCTGCCTGGCAGGCCGTCATGGAGAAAAATCCCGACATTGAATTGTACGACCCCGACCAGAGTCATCCGTCCGTGCTGGGCAGTTATCTGACGGCCTGCGTGTTCTGTTCGTCGATTCTTGGCCTGAATCCGGAGAAATTGACCAGTAAAATCCGGTTGCTGCCAGGGGCTAAACTGGTGATCGAACCGAAAATAGCCGCAATACTCCAGAAAAGCGCCCGTAAAACGGCGCAGGAGTTTAAAGAATATCTCAGATAGGAGAACGTTATCATGCGCAAAATCCGTCTCGGCGTAAGCGCCTGCCTGCTCGGTCAGAAAGTCCGTTACGACGGTCAGCATAAATTAGATCACTATATTGTTGATATTCTCGGACAGTTTGCCGAATTCGTGCCCGTCTGCCCGGAGGTGGAATGCGGCCTGCCGGTTCCGCGGGAGGCAATGCATCTGGCCGGGGAGATTAATAATCCTCGTCTGGTAACCATCCATACCGGCATTGACCACACGGAAAAAATGAACTCCTGGATGACCGGCAAACTCGATGAGCTGGAAAATGAAAAACTTTGCGGATTCATTTTTAAGGGCAAATCCCCCAGTTCCGGACGGTTTGATGTAAAAGTTTACGGGGACAGCGGCATCCCGGTAAAAAAAGGCGTCGGCCTTTTCGCGCGGGCATTTGTCGAACATTTTCCCCTGATTCCGGTTGAAGAGGAGGGACGGCTGAACGACAGCGCGCTGCGCGAAAATTTTATAGATAAGATCATGGTTTTCAGCCGCTGGCGGGAATACGATGAAAAAGATGGCTCAATACAGGGGCTGGTGGAGTTTCACAGCCGCCACAAATATATGCTGATGGCGCATTCATCCGACAGCGTTACGGCGCTGGGGAGGATTGTCGCCGCCTATAACCGCAAAAATCTGATTGAAATAAAGGAATGCTATCTGGAAGCCTTGATGCAAGCGCTGGATTACAAAGTCACCCCGAAAAAGAATCGCAATGTCATGATGCACGTCATGGGTTATTTCAAAAAGAACCTGTCCGCTTATGAGAAACAGGAACTGCTGGAACTCATTGACGGTTATGTTGACGGCCTGCTGCCGATGCTGTCACCGCTGACGCTGCTCCGGCATTATACCCGCAAATACAACAGCGAATTTCTGCTTCAACAGCATTATCTGGACCCGTCCGCGGAAGAACTTCAGTTAAAATATCACGTGTAACTGGTTATATCATGGAATTGTAATTTAACCACAAAGGCGCAAAACAGAGGCTTGCAGGGTTAAAACCATTGAATCAGGAAGTGATTAATTATTTGGGTCTTCACCAGAATTTGTGGGTTAATGTCCGTAAAATAGCGTTTAATAGAGATACCGCAGAACCTTCATTCAGTCAAGAGATCAATCCGGCATAACCGGTCGCAGGCGCCACTATAAAGCGCGGTTACTTTTTCCAGAACCACGCTACTGAACTGAAGACGGATCCTGATAGTCAAAAGGAAGAATTCTAATCAATTCGTTCAGTTATTTATCAGAGCAATCTCGATTTATTCTTGTTTAAACTGCTTTGGAGAATTACCCCAATAGGATTTAAAAGCTTTTGAAAAATGAAACTCATCGTAGAATGCCAGATTATTCGCAGTATTATAAACTGATTCCCCCTGCTTGAGCATCTCCATGGCGGCTTCCATTTTTTCCCTGAGAATATACTGTTTGGGCGGCATGCCGAACTCTTCCTCAAAATGGTGCGATATGAAGGTCGCGGAGCGATTGACAATTTTGCCTAATGTTTCCAGGGATATTCTCTCTGTAAGATGATTATTTATATACGCTTCAATTTTTTCCGCCCATGGTTTATTCTGATATTTAATCAATTCATTTTCAATAATATATTCACTCAAGTATTTAAGCAAGTCGCCGATATCCAGCAATTGTTTTTTAGTATATTCCGGAAGCGCTGCATAAAGTTTTCTTAAACGCGCGGAAATATTCACCGGAACAGGCTTGCCGCATTCCCTTAACTGTCCGAATACGATTGCTCCGAGATAGGTGTTATTCTTGTTGTACAGAGGAACAATTCCCTCCAGAAGACCTTCGTGGCAGCGGTAGATGTGAACGTCTTTCCGGGCTTTGGCGATTATAAGGTTACTGGTATCGCATTTGATGCATTCTTCATTGAACCGGCAATCCTTCCGGCGTTCATTGCAGTATCCGGACATTTCTTTGATATGGAAAGAAGGAATTTCGTGTTCCTGAAGATCAAAGAGCGTTATTCTAATATCAAAAACCCTGTACAACAGGGTCATGATATTATCAAATTCCGTGCTTTTGATATTGTACTTCAGCATATGGTGTTCTCTTTTTGTATAATGTAGATTTTTTTCATAAAAATACAAGATAATACATGAAATAAAATCCTTATACATTCATTTCCTGTCGCTGGAAATCTATAATTAAATATAGACATTATCAAACAAAATGGAGGTATTATCTTGCACCCGGACACAAACAGCATTGTTTATACGGCACGGGAATCGGGTATTGTCGTTCCCGGTTTCAACATTCCATACCTGCCGATGATGACCCCGGTAGTCAAGGCGCTGCGTGATTGCAACAGTTTCGGACTGATCATGGTTGCCAGGCTGGAATGGGAAAAATTCGAATCAAAAAGCCTGCTGGCGATTCGTGACGAGTATGAGAAAGTGAAAGACGTCAAACATACCAGACTGCATCTTGACCATGTGCCGGTGATCGATGAAGACAACCAGCTGGTCGATTACGAAGCGATTATCGCATCAGCGTTAGCGCTGGGTTATGAGTCGGTAATGATTGACGGTTCCAGGCTGCCGCTGCTGGAAAATATCGCGAGTACGGCAAAAATCGTTAAACTCGCCCGGCGCTATAACGTACCGGTTGAAGCAGAACTCGGAGCGGTTATGGGCCATGAGTCCGGACCATTGCCGTCCTATGAAGAACTTTTCGCCAGCAAAAGAGGCTTTACTTCGCAGGCAGAGGCGAAACAGTTTGTTGCCGAGTCAGGGGCCGCCTGGCTTTCGGTGGCAATCGGCAACATCCACGGAGCTATTTCCGCAGTCGGAAGACAGCAGGAGAAACCAAAAGCACGCATTGATCTTGAGCAACTGGCGCAACTCAACCGCGCTGCCGGAATTCCGCTGGTACTGCACGGCGGCACGGGGATTGATCCAGATTATATTCATCAGGCAATCAAACTGGGAATTGCAAAAATCAACGTCGCCACCGCCATCCGCCAGCCTTACGAACGGACTCTGCCGCAGGGTATTCCTGCGGCACAGGATGCGGTCTATCGCGCCATGGTGGAGTTGCTGCGCCATGAATTACAGATAGAAAATTCCGTTAATGTTCTCTTTAAACAAACTCATGAGGTGAAATGATGTCAGGAACAACAACTTTTGCATTATTTTTCGGTAATCGCGGTTTCTTTCCGGAAAGTCTGATTGCATCCGCCCGGCGGGAAGTTGCCGGCAGACTGCACGATCTAGGGTTTGACACACTGATGATGGACGAAAGCGCTACTCGTTACGGTGCGGTTGAAACACCAGCAGAAGGACGGACTTACGCCGATTTTCTGGCGAAGAACCGCGAACGTTATCAGGGGGTTATTTTATGTCTGCCGAACTTCGGCGATGAAACCGGCGCGGTGGAAGCGTTGCGCGATTGCGGAGCGCCGATCTTTATTATGGCCTACCCCGACGAACTGGATAAAATGGATTTTTCATCCCGTCGCGATGCCTTCTGCGGCAAGTTTTCGATCATGGACGTGTTTCTGCAATACGGCATTCCGTTTACCGTCTTTCCTCCTCATACGATTCATCCTGCATCAGACTTGTTTGCCGGGCAGATCAGCGATTTCGCCGTAATCTGCCGGGTGGTATCCGGCATGAAGCGCTGCACTGTCGGCGCAATCGGAGCCCGTACCAGCGCTTTCAAAACCGTCCGCTATGACGAATTGACATTGCAGAAATACGGCATCACCACTGAAGTCTTCGACCTTTCTGAAGTGATCCGCCGGGTGGAATTGACGGATGTTTGTTCCACTGCCTGCCATGCCAAAGCTGAACGCCTGAAAAACTATACCGATTTTTCCGCAGTTCCGGCGAAAAACTTCGCCAATCTGGTAAAACTTGGCGTAGTGATAGACGAGTTAATTGTCGAAAATCATCTTGACGCACTGGCATTGCGCTGCTGGCTCGAACTGGAGAAAACACTCAAAATAGCGCCGTGCGTTCTATTGAGTGAACTGAACGACCGCGGATTTGCGGCAGCTTGCGAACTCGACATCGGCAATGCTGTGGCAATGTACGCGCTGCAACTTGCCACCGGCAAATCTCCAGCCTGTCTGGACTGGAACAATAATTATGGCGACGATCCGGATAAATGCATCCTCTTCCACTGCGGCCCGGTCGCCCAGTCATTGATGACAGCCAAAGGCAAGGTGATCGACCATCCGATGTTCGCCAAGGCGCTGGGTGCCGGCTGCGGCTACGGCTGTAATGTCGGCCGCATTGCTCCTGCCCCGCTTTCGTTTGCCAGTTCCACTACTCAAGACGGCAAATTACGTTTCTATCTCGGCGAAGGCGAGTTTACCTCTGATCCAATTCCAGCAGAGTTTTTCGGGTGCGCCGGAGTTGCCCGGATCGAAAATCTGCAACAGAAACTTTACCGGCTGGGCTACGCCGGATACCGTCACCACGTCAGCGTGGCGCCCGGCCGGGTTGCGGTCGCATTGCGGGAAGCGTTTACCCGTTACCTCAACTATGAATTAACGGAAATCTGAATATGAGTTATCTTGGAATCGATATCGGCACCAGCGGATGCAAGGCGGTGGCGTTTGATGTAGAAGGGAAGATGCTCGGCGGAGCGCATCGTTCCTATCTGCTTAAGATGCCACAACCGGGCTGGATGGAGCTTGATTCCATGGAAGTAATCAACGCCTGTTGTGCTGTCATCGCCGCTGCTGCACGGGCGGCTGGTGATGATCCGGTACAGGCAATTGCCATATCCAGTCAGGGCGAGGCATTCACGCCGGTCAACGATAAAGGTGAATATCTTGGCAACGCAATGGTTTCATCGGACAGCCGCTCTTTTGAGCTGATTGAACCGTTCGTCAGGCAATTCGGACTGGAACGACTCTATGGAATTACCGGCCATACCCCGTCAACCCTGTTCAGTCTCTTCAAACTGCTATGGATTAAGCAGAATCAACCGGAAATATGGAAACAAAGCGTCCGTTTTCTCTGTTTTGAGGATCTGCTGCATCTCCGTCTTGGCCTGGAACCGGCAATGGGCTGGCCGCTGGCCGGACGGACGATGCTGTTCGACGTAAAACAACATGTCTGGAGTCAGGAGATTCTCGCCGCGCTGGAACTGGAAGAGCGTCAGTTGGCAAGGCCGCTTCCCAGCGGCAGCATAGCCGGAATTATCCCCGCTGATATTGGCGCCGGACTGGGACTGCTGCAAGGAGTAAAAGTTGTCACCGGAGGTCACGACCAGACTATCGGTGCCCTAGGCGCGGGGGTGGTTGATGAAGGTTCAGCAATGTATGCCGCAGGCAGCGTGGAATGTCTCTGTCCAGTAGTATCGCGTCTGACCTTGAGTCCGGAACTTTGCCGCAATAATCTCTGCTGCTATGATTACAGTCTGCCTGATCGCTATACGTCAGTGGCTTACAGTCTGACCGGCAGCAATCTATTGCAGTATTTTCGTGAACAATTCGCTGGTAATCTTTCTTATGACGCCCTGCTGGCGGAACTGCCGGTAAAGCCAACCAAACTGCTGGCGCTGCCGTATTTTACGCCATCCGGCACACCTTATTTCGATCAACATACACCTGGCGCACTGCTGGGATGGCGTTTGACCACCTCTCGCGGGGAACTGCTGAAATCACTGCTGGAAGCGGTGGCGCTGGAGATGAAACTGAACCTCGAATTGCTGGAAAATTCCGACATTAAAATCGACCGGTTGATCGCCACCGGCGGTGGCTCGCGCAATCGTCAACTGGTCCAGTTGAAAGCCGATGTGCTGAATAAGCCGATCGAGCAGATTGAAGTCAGCGAAGCGGGCTGCCTTGGTGCCGCCAGACTGGCCCAAAGTGCCGATCAGAACATTCCGGTGCTGGAGCTGGTGCGACGCGAATTCCGGACGGAACAGAAAATCCTGCCTGATCCGGACCGTGCGGAGCAATATCAGCACAAGTTTGAACAGTATAAACTTTTTTATTCC
>JBAWXM010000217.1:0-8664 GCA_037144075.1 Lentisphaerota bacterium
GATTTCTCTGTGTCTTTGTGCCACGCCTCTGGCGGATAAATTTCTGTGGTAAAAATTGTATTTGTAGATGAAGAGTTAATGAAGGTATAATAGTATGTTAAGACGATTTGCTGCTGCAATTACTATGCTGACTATTCTGCCGGTTCCCGGCTTTAATGCCTCAGAAGCGGACTTGGAAAGATCCAAGCCGTTTTTCCCGGTTGTCGGCCTCATTGTCGGCGGAATTGCCTATGCGGCGGCGCTGGGATTGAATCATTGCGCTTCGCCAGTGGTTGCTGTTGTGGCGCTGGTGGCGCTGCTGGTGGCATTCTCCAAAGGTTTTCATCTGGACGGGCTGGCTGACTCCGCCGATGGTTTTATGAGCAGCCGTTCTAAGGAAAAAATGCTGGAAATCATGCATGACAGCAGAATCGGCGCGATGGGCGTGTTTGCCATGCTGGCGGTACTGGGATTGAAAACTGCCGCGCTGGTTTCAATGCCGGTCGCGATGCTGCCGTCAACCGTGCTGCTGGCTGCGCTTTCCGGACGCTGCGCTGTAGTCATCTACATTTATTTTTCCCGTTACGCCCGCGAAACCGGACTGGGGCTGGTCATGTTCAAACGTCAATCGCTGCTGACCTGCCTTTGGAGTCTGTCCATCATGGTTGCCGCCGCTTACTGGCTGTTCGGGATAAACGGTCTGTACGCCGCTGCCGGAATTCTGTTGTTTATCTGCTGCTGGCGCTGGTACACGAACAGCAAAATCGGCGGCGCTACCGGTGATACCATTGGCGCTGCC
Organism: Lentisphaerota bacterium; assembly: GCA_037144075.1. Taxonomy (GTDB): domain Bacteria; phylum Verrucomicrobiota; class Lentisphaeria; order Victivallales; family Victivallaceae; genus CAIPAT01. The sequence goes on from JBAWXM010000217.1 coordinate 779, forward strand.
GAAGAAATCTCCGAAATGCTGATTCCACTGATCCTCTCCATCTGCTGCCGGTAATCCCTGACACGGTTAGATTTATCTCAGAATTTAAGTTTTTTGGCTGCTGACACGGCCAGTTTTTCACGGAATATTTTAGCGTTATGGCGGATATCCACCGGAAATGATCGGTGAAACAGGAATGTTTGAATACCTGATGTGAATGGATACGCCTGTCCGAGTTTCTTCAGTTCGCTGATGAAGCAGGAGCAGTCAGTTGCCGTTTCAGGAAATTTGCCTGATTTTGGTTCGACAAAGAGCACCGGACGGCCATTTACGCCGGTCAGTGCGGTGCGGCTGACATCCGGATGCTGATTGAAAATGGCTTCGGAGCAGACGGAGTAATAGGTGCGGTCTGGAGCGATAACGCGATGATTTTTTCTGCCGCAGAACCAGAGCCGGCCTTTGGTATCGAAGTATCCCATGTCACCCATGCGATGCCAGCGGCTTCCGTCGGTGCTGGTAATCGTGGAAATCAGGTTATGGTGTGGATGGTTGAAATATTCCTTTTTGACTACATCTCCCTGGACGACAATTTCGCCGATTTCATTTAACGGCAGAACAAGCTGATCGTTCCATATCTTGATTTCACCATCCGCCGGAGCGATGACACGGATTTTGATGCCGGGGCTGGGATAGCCGACGCAGTAGCCTTTGCCTTGTGCGGTGATGCCGGCGGTTTCGGCAAGCATTTCGCTGCCGGTGAAACTGGCGATGGGCAGCGCCTCGGTAGCGCCGTAAGGCACCATGATTTCGCCGTCTGAGGCAATGATTTGTTTAACCGCCCGGTGCAGGTCGGCGGTTACCGGAGCGCCGGCCATCAGCACCTTCTTTAATGATGGCAGTTTGATATTATTGGAGATACAGTAGGCGCTGACGGTCCGCCACAGGGCAGGGGATCCGAAAGAAAAGCTGATTTTCTTATCCAGCACTGGCCGGATGATGTTTTCCGGATTGACTTTGGCGGGGCGGGTAAAATCCATTTTGGGAATAACCGAAGGCATGCCGAGAATCACGGCGAACAGCGCGAACAGCGGAAAAGCGGACATATCAATATGATCCGGCCCGGCGCCGTAAACTTCGCGGATCAGCTCCACCTGGGCTTTGAACGTGCGGTGGGTGTAGACCACGCCTTTCGGCGGTCCGGTGCTGCCGGTGGTGAAAACGATGGCTGCAGTATCGCTGAGCTTGGTGTCCGCCGGATCGAAATCGAATTTTCCCCCATGTCTGACTGCCTCAATGGAAACGATATCTTCAATTCTGGCACAGCCAGGCGGCGGAAATTTGCCGAGTGAGAAGAATATTTTGGCGCAGGGAAAATATTTACGGAACAGCAGCCGCACCCAGTGTACTGGAGAAATGGCAATGACTGCTTCCGGCAGCGTCTGGCGTATACAGCCGAGCAGGTTTTTCGTTCCCATACCGGGGTCGATCAATACCGGCACCGCACCAGTTTTGTAAACGGCGAAGACAGCGGCGGCGAATTCCAGACCTGGTTTGAGCAGCATGAGGACGCGGGTGTCTTTGGCAATGCCGCGGCGGCTGAATGCCAGTGCATAGGCATTTACTAGATTTTCCAGTTGCCGGAATGTCAGTACGGAATATTGGAAACTGCCATCGGCTTTTTGTCCGCACGGCGCGAACAGCGCTTCCCGGTCTTCATATTTGCCGGCTGCTTCAGTCAGCAGTAGTGAGATGTTAAACAACTGATCATTCATTGGTTTTCGCGGTTATATCTTTATCTGTTTCAGCTTCTGTTGCGACCATCTTTTCAATATACTTTCTCACGCAGGCTCTTACAAGCATACTGGTGTTTTCCGGAAGATTTTTGCTGTCAGCAGCGTATGTGCGGAGCCGCGGAAAGATGCCGCCACCGCCGGCCAGCGGAAAACTGCTGAATGCGATTTTAATTCTTTTATTCGTTCCCGACCATGTTGTGCCGTCCGGCAGCAGCAGTTTTTTGATCTCGCCGGTTTTTGGGTCGGTTTCAGCAGCGATCCCATACAGCGACGGCGCTGTTTTATACTTTTTCAATTGCGTCAACTGCTCATTTAGTACAGTTTTAAACTCATCGGCATTGAGGCTTAAAGAGCAGACAGTGTCTTCATACGGCATCATATAGAAGACCGTTTTGCCGGTCAAGCCGAGTTCCGGTTTGATGGGCCATCTGCTGTGGGTGTACAGCGCGGCGCCGGCTCCGGATGATTCTGCCATAGCCCCGGCAATGACAGTTCCGGGATCGGTGGCGAGCGAGCCGACTATTGCTTTTATGCGCTCAGTGCTGCCGGTTATTGCTGCTGAATAGTAATCTGACGCCGCCCGGAGATCATCGTCAATGACTTTGTGCAGCGCATCATCGTCAGGCGTGTCCGCTTTGACCGGAATCAGCACGGAAGACATCCTGATGATCTTTTTTGTGTCAGTATCCCACGTTATATTGACTTTGCCGAAACAACCTGCGGCGTGTCCGGCCTGAGCAAACCAGCCGTTTCTGCCGATTTTCATGCCGGACACTTCCTGATGGGTATGGCCGCCTAAAATCAGGTCAATTTCCGGATATTTTGTGGTCAAGTCGTATAATCCGGTATCTTTTGAATACTGTCCGTGATGGATAGCCAGCACGATGATGTCAGGTTTGGCGCGCCGCACCGCGGCGATAATCCTGTCCATGGAATTTTCAATGCCGGAAACTTGCAGCTTGCCTGATTCCGGCAGCCAGAGATAACTCAGGAGATTGGGCGAAGTCATACCGATAATCGCGATTGTCAGATGGTTCTTTTCCAATATCATCCATGGTTTGATCATGTTTGATAAAGTCGGCGATTCGACATTCGCGGCCAGCGCCGTGCCGTGAAAGCGGCTGATATTTATTTTCAGTATATCGGAACCGAAATCAAAGTCGTGATTGCCTGGCACCCAAGCATCGTAAACGAGTTCATTCAGAATTTTCACCATGATTGCGCCGCCTGAAAAAGCACTTTCCGGTGTTCCCTGCATGAGGTCGCCACAGTCGATTACCAGGCAGTTGCCTGCGCCGCCGGCCGCCGCGATTTCCCGCCGGATTGACGGTGCTGCTTTCAGCCAGCCGCCGCTGCTGCCGTAAATCCGTCCGTGGGTGTCGGTAGTGTTAATAACCGTGATTTCCTTGACCGCACCTTGCAGTCCGGTTATAAGCAGCAGTAGTATTAGTAACGATATTATCCGCACAGTTCCGCACATGGTATTGCTTTCTGATTTCAGGTTGAAGCAATAAAATCATGCAAATTGCGGATTTTACAAATTTCAGTCGCAAAAATCTTCTTTTTTTATAATTATTCCTTGAAAATAAGAATTTCAGAACAATATTATTTGGCTTAACTTGTGTAATTGAATATTCTAATTTTAAATATGAGGTAATGAAATGTCACAACATCCGAGTTTGAGAGTCGGCGGCAAGATCCGCAAGAAAAGAAATGTAATGAAACGCTTTGAGCGCATTGATGTTCTCCAGGCGGAGAAACGTCTGCCGGAAGGCAAAGTTTTCGGCCTGCCCAAGACCAAGCCGACTGAATAAGACATCATTTTGATGTTATTTTTGCGGAACTCTTTATGGGTTCCGCTTTTTTTTTGCTTTTTTTCAGTTATCTTATATACAATAGCCTGTTTTTTATATCCGTTTATTATATAATATAAAACATGGAGACTGCATATGCGTTATTTCATAATGAGTGGATTGATCGTTTTTCTTGCGCTGTCAGCAGGAATGAACCTTGCTGCCGCCACAATTACTTACAAGGCGAACAATGCCAGTGAACCGCAGAAGTTGACGAAAGTGAAGATAATAAGCATTATTAAAGGCGTAATGACGATTGAAAGAGACGGCGCGAAAAGGTCAATTTCGCTGAGCCAGTTAGTTGATTATTCTGATTCCGACATAACAGGCGGCGATTCATTTGATGACAATTCCGCTGATTATACAGTGACTCTTATCAAAGTTGACATGCCGAAAAACGGGTTGATTAAAAACGGCGTCAAATCCAGCTCCAATCCTGCCGATTGCGAAGTAGAATATACTATCAACCGCAAAAGCAGTGAAGGCAAAGATATTGACCGGATTAAAGCTCCATACTTTTACCTGTATGTGATGGCTGAAGGCAATGACGAATACAATAATCATAACACTTTCCGGTTTTGTTACCCTGCCGAGGCAAAGCCCGGTTCAGATACTTATGATGAATCCAGAATTTTAACAGCAGTTCAGAGTTTGAAGCGCCATACGATTAATCTGGAAGATTCTCGCGGTTTGTCAACGTCTAAAAAATCAGGGATGGGTCTGGGCGACCGTCAGGTGAAAATTAAGCTGGCTAAAATCGGGGATCACAAGATAGTTGCCTATCACCTGGAAGTGTGGGGAAAATCCGAGAAGATCGTGGAAAAAGACTGGAACGAGCCAGGATATGCCAAAGATAAAAAATGGTGGCTGAGGTACTGATTTTATTTTATAATCCGTCTTGCGAATTCCGGGGTTTTGTACTATTTTATCAGTTCGCTTATTATCAGGAATGATTTACGCAGTGTAATTCAGTTTATATTTGAAAGGATCTAAGTATGGCTAAAGGAACGATTGTACAGAAAATTATTGATAAACATTTTGCTTCAGGGGAAAAGACCGCCGGCTGTCCCGTCGCGATCCGGATCGATCAGACCCTGACACAGGACGCCACTGGCACGATGGCATATCTTGAACTTGAAGCCATGAAAGTTCCCAGAGTCAAAACCGAAATATCCGTATCCTATGTTGACCATAACATGATGCAGAACGGCCCGGAAAACCGCAACGACCATCTTTATCTGCAATCTGTCGCCGCGGCTAAAGGCGTTTATTTCTCCCGTCCCGGCAATGGAATCTGTCACCAGGTGCATCTGGAACGTTTCGGCGAACCGGGCAAAACGCTGCTGGGATCGGATTCGCATACCCCGACTAACGGCGGCATCGGGATGATGGCGATCGGCGCTGGCGGACTGGATGTGGCGCAGGCGATGGCCGGAGTTCCTTTCCGCATGGCTTATCCGAAAGTTATCGGAGTCAAACTTACTGGAGCTCTTTCGCCATGGTGTTCCGCGAAAGACGTTATTCTGAAACTGCTTGAAATCCTTACAACGAAAGGCAACGTCGGCTGCATCGTTGAATATTTCGGGCCGGGCGTGAAAAGCCTGTCCGTGCCGCAGCGCGCGACCATCACCAACATGGGCGCGGAACTTGGAGTCACTACTTCAATTTTTCCGTCGGATGCAAATACTAAAGCATTTTTAGATGCTCAGCAGCGCGGCGAAAAATGGGTCGAACTCAAAGCTGAAGCCGATGCCGAATACGACCGGGTGATTGAGCTGGATCTGGCCGGCGTTGAACCGATGGCGGCATGTCCTTCCAGTCCGGATAATATCAAGCGGGTCAAAGAACTGGGTGGAATCAAAGTCGAGCAGGTCATTATCGGGTCCTGTACTAACAGTTCCGTCCGCGATCTGGTGATTGTCGCCGCGATGCTGAAAGACCGTCATGTTAACGATAAAGTCACATTATCCATCGCTCCCGGCAGCCGCCAGGTGCTGGAAATGCTGTCGCGCAACGGGATGCTTGGCGATCTGATCGCCGCCGGTGCGCGGATACTGGAAACCGGCTGCGGACCGTGTATCGGCCAGGGACAGAGCCCGGCTGACACGACCGTCACGCTGCGGACTTTTAACCGCAATTTTGCCGGACGCACCGGCACCAAAGGCGATCAGGCGTATCTGGTCAGCCCGGAAGTCGCCGCCGCCGCCGCGCTGACCGGGGTATTTACCGATCCGCGCGAACTCGGGATGAAATATCCGGAGATCGCCGAAGTGAAAGGATTTCTGATCAATGACAATATGATCATTCCGCCGCCGCCGGCGGATGCCTCAGTCGAGATCATCCGCAAGCCGACAATCGGGCGTCCGCCGGAAAATACCGCGCTGCCGCAGGATATAACCGGGGAGGTTGTAATCAAGGTCGGCGACAAGATTACCACCGACCATATCATGCCTGCCGGGATTCACTTGAAACTGCGCAGCAATATCCCAGCCTATTCAAAGGTGGTGTTTGAGTGTTTCAGTGAAGACGGCAAGTCGACTTTCGCCGAACGCGCCGCGATGGTGCGTGACGCCGGAAGACACGGTATTATCGTCGGTCGCGACAGCTACGGCCAGGGGTCGTCCCGCGAACACGCCGCCATCTGCCCGATGTTTCTGGGCATCAAGGCGGTAATTGCTTTCGCCATCGAGCGCATTCACGCCGCCAACCTCGTCAATTTCGGAATCCTGCCGCTGGTGTTTGCCAATCAGGAGGATTACGACATGATCAATGAAAAAGACGCCATCCTGATTGAGAATATCAGAGAGCAACTGGCTGTCGGCAAGCCGGTCAAAGCCACTGTTCAGAACGCATCCGGCGGCGAATTCGACATTGAATTGAAACACAATCTTTCCGAAGAAGATGTCAGGCTTATTCTTGCCGGAGGCTCACTCAACTGTGTCTGACAGCGTAAACAGTTCCGGTGATATTACGGCGGCACTGCCTGAAGACTGGAAAACCCTGCTGCAAGGCGAGTTTTCCAGTGATTATTTTATCGCGCTTCAGGAGTTTATGGCTCATGAAATGAAAAATTATCAGGTTTTTCCGCCGAAGGAAAAGATTTTTGCCGCGTTCGGACTTACTCCATATGCCAAAGTCAAAGTGTTGCTTCTAGGGCAGGATCCTTATCATGATGACGGACAGGCGCACGGACTTTGTTTTTCCGTCATGCCCGGCGTCAAGCTGCCGCCATCGCTGCGCAATATGTTCAAAGAACTTGACGCCGACCTGAAAATTTCATGTTCAGACAATGGCTGCCTGGAACATTGGGCGAAGCAGGGAGTTCTGCTGTTAAATACCGTGCTTACGGTGCGCGCCCATGAAGCGGCATCGCATCAGGGCAGGGGATGGGAACAGTTTACCGATGCAGTCATCAGGGCGGTGAATAACCGCGCGGAACCGGTAGTGTTCGTGTTGTGGGGCGGACATGCGCAGAAGAAGGCGGCGCTGATCGACAGCAGCCGGCATGTGGTGATCTCAGGGGCGCATCCGTCTCCGTTGTCCGCTTATCGCGGTTTTTTTGGCAGCCGGCCGTTTTCAAAAATAAATCAGGCTCTGATTCAATCCGGATATGCTCCGGTTGATTGGAAAATTCCAGACAGACAGCCTAAACTATCATTATTCTAAGGGTGAAATAATCGTGAGCGGAAAATCTGAAAAATTTATTGACATCGCCTCTGCGCTGGTAAACGCGGCCAGGGAAAAGAGGTATCTTGCCGGACCGGTGACGGTGATTGAGGATCTGGCGGAACCGGAAAAAGCGCTTTTTGTGCGGATTGCCGCCGCAGTTATGCAGTATGCGGAAAATAAGCCGTTCGGCGAACTTAGTCAGGATGATATCCTTTCACTGTTCATCTTTGTTTATGCCAAAGCCGGTGAAATGGTTTTTAAGTGGCGTCATGGTGATAAAGGTTTTGCAGATGTATCCCTTGAAGGCATATTTGTGGGGCAGGTGGCAATGTCCGCCAATGAAAATATGCTGGAATATTTCTCAAAATTGAAATTTGCCGAAGATATGGCAATCGCTTTCAGCTCCTGGAACGAAGATAACCCTGATTATTGCGCCGCAAACTCAGTTCATCCGCTGCTGCCTTTACTGGAAGCACTGAAATGGACCTGGCGGATCACTGTGGACATTGCTGCCAGGCATCTTTCAATTCAATAAATTGCCGCCGCTTATTTATCAGGAGATCGGGATTTCGACGGTTCCTGCGGCAGGATG
>JBAWXM010000218.1:0-8645 GCA_037144075.1 Lentisphaerota bacterium
AAACATTTCATTCGTCTAGTTTAGTGATACCTTACCTGGACACACATTCAATGAGCGTAAAATTCTTTCTTTCAGTTCAAAATCTTTCATGATTCATCTCCCTGTTTAGATGGTTTAATTACATTATTGGAAAATTGTTTTTCTTCCATTTCAGGCTTCAATGCCTCCTTGCGCACGAACTTCTGACTATCAATTCAGGTTTAATGCTTATTTTTGAATTTTTCACCGGTTCATTTTTCAGTTGTTTTTCCAACAATTCCAGGCACAGTCCGCCTAGTTCATCAAGTTTATTATTAAAAGTGGTTAAAGCGAAAGTCGCTGATCCGTTGAGCATATTGCCATTGCCGATGATTGACAGGTCTCCGGGCACTTTCAGTGACTTTTCCGCTGCCGCTTTAATTACGCCACAGGCAATGTAATCCTCCAGCGCGAAAATAGCTGTCGGAATTTTGCATGATTGAAGCAGGCTGGCAAACGCGGCGTAACCGCCGTCTTCGCCATATTCGCATGATTTGAAAAAACTGTCATTTATTTCAAGCTTAAGTTCATTCATTGCGTATTTGTATGCCGCATAGCTTATAGGGGTGCTTCTGGCAAAGTGCGGGCCGGCCAGCACACATATGTCCTTATGTCCCAAACGATGTAAATATTTAACGGCTTCACAAGTGGCGCTGAAGTTATCAACCGTTACGCTGAACAGTTCTTCTCCATAGATATCGTTGTTCGCCAGCACAAAAGGTATCTTGTTCTGTCTTAACAGAAAAACCGAACTTTGCGGCAGTTCGGTCAGTACAATCAGTCCGTCGAAGTCTTCATTATGGATGAAATCATTAATTGAATAATTGCTGATGCAGAATATTTTCAGATTGCATTTAATCGTTTTCGCTTTTTGAGAAATGCCTTTGATAATCTTCGCCATGTAGGGATGATCAATATTATCAAAATCAGCCAGCAGAATCCCGATGCAGGGCACAGTGGAGTTTTTTTTCTTTCCGGCTCCCGCAGTTTCTATCTTTTTGCGGAAATCGCTTACCACGGTTCCTTTCCCCTGTACGGTATACACGATGCCTTCATGAACCAGATCAGCGATGGCTTTAACTGAAGTATTGCGGCTTGTGGCAAACACTTTGGCCAGCTGATTAACCGAAGGCAGAGCATCGCCGGGCTTGTACTTGCCCTGCTTGATCTCTTCTCTTAAAATATCCTTTATCTGCTGATATGCAGGAATGCTCATTTTATCTCTCATTATAATTTAGTTATGGTTAACCATAACACTTATTATACTCTATGCTTTCATTTTTGTCAAGAGCAATCATAACCACCCATGAAATATTATTTTAAGAGAAAATTGAAAAAACCGGCAATGTAAAGATTTTCAATAAAGAATCTCCTCCCGTTTATCATAGCCTCGGGGTATTATGGATGGACTTCCACGCCATGCGGGGGGGCCGGAGATTCGAAAACAAAAAACTAATACAAAAATCAAAATCAAAGCCGACCTGAGGGTCGGGGAATTTACCCAATGAAGATTAAAATAGCAGTTGAATCTTAATTTTAGTTTGATGTTGTTTAAAATAAAAGCATTTACAGCACGCTGAATCAACTACTTTTTTTAGAATAAGAGCATTGAAAATGATTTTCAACAACAGCTTGCGGGATTACGGCATTGAAGAAAATTCGCGGCGGTATCTGGCGGGGGGGATGCCGATTACTTTTTTGAATCTGCGGATAAAGTGGTATTGATCAACATAACCAATATTGGCGGCGAGTTCGGATATTTTGCATTTCGAACCGCACAATAATTCGATGCCTCGCCGCATTTTTACTGTTTCAATATAATTTTTCGGGGACATGCCGGTGGTCTCGTGAAATATCCGTCGGAGCTGATTTTCGCTGATATTGCAGTATGCGGCCATTTCTCTGACAGTCCACCATTTGCTGAGATCATGCTTAAGTTCTTTGATTAACAAATTTATCCGCGATCCGGCGGCGGGCGTCTGCTCCCGCTGGCGGTTTTCGTGATACAGTTCAAAGATCAGATTCAAGAGCAGCGAATTGGCTTCCAGTTGTGACGCCAGGGAGGCGCCGTTGAGCTTTTCGATAATCGGAAGCAGTCGGCGGGCGGCGCCGATTTGTATCAGTCCGTCCCGCAGCACGCCGGCATTGTACAGCGCATCGGCCGAAGGCCCCATGAACGCAATGGAATCCTCATAAAAATAATCTTTATATCCGGAATAGCTATTAATCTTGCCCGGAGTGGCGATAATGCCCGTTCCCGGCGAAATAATCTCCGGCGTTTCATGTTCCGGCGTCCAGTAAAAACCCTTGCCGCCGATCAGATGGGTCAGCACATAAAAATTGAATTTTCGCGGCGTCGGCGCATCTTTGATGGGGCTTTTTACTTTTGAATAAAATGAACAGATCCAGAGACCGGAACGGCACATCTGTTCGCGGATGTTCCTGGGAATCGGTTCAGCATTTATTTCCGAAGTGTTGAATTTGTCATTCATTATGAGTGAAAAGTCCATTTATTTTATTTATAATCACAGTATTAATATATATATCATACTAAAAATTACCATATCATGGAGATGTTGAAAAATGAATATTATACCGATGCCGGGAGAAATAAAGGCAAAAACCGGGACTTGCGTGCTGAATGAAAGAACAGCGATTATTCTTGATCAGAGCAAGCCGCTGATTCCGCTGGATGGACCGCTGCTGCTGACTGATGCGGTTGCTCAAGCTGTCTGCCGCCGTCCGGAGCTCACGCGTTCAGCTAAAACTGATGAGAATGCGGTATTCCTGACAGTCTCCGGCACTGAAGACAGCCAGGGCTATAAAATGACGATAGAAAAATCCGGCGTAACAATCAACGGAGACGGTTTGCCAGGTTTGTTTTACGGCATCCAGACGCTGCGTCAGATATTGACGGAATATGGAGCTGAACTGCCATGCTGCACGATCACGGATGCGCCGGATTTTCCCGTGCGCGGCTTTTATCATGACGCCACCCGCGGCAAAGTGCCGAAACTTGAAACGCTGTTCGAGCTGGCGGACAAGATGTCATACTACAAACTCAACCATCTGGAGCTCTATGTTGAGCATACTTTCGCCTTTGCCGAACTGTCCGATGTCTGGGCCGGCAGCGACCCGCTGACCGCCGAAGAGATTCTGCGTTTGGACGATTATTGTAAAAAACGCTATATTGATCTGGTGCCGTCTTTAAGCACGTTCGGTCACTGCTACCATCTGCTCCGCAGTAAACGGCTTGAGCATTTGAACGAACTGAATATCAAGGCTTCCGATCTGCCGTTTTATTTTCACGACCGCATGGCTCACTACACGCTGAACTGTTCCGCCGCTGATTCGTTCAAGCTGGTCGAGGAGATGATCGCAAAATTCTCTCCGCTGTTCAGTTCTAAATATTTTAATATCTGCTGCGATGAAACTTTTGATCTGGGAACCGGCAAAAACGCCGCAAAAGCTAAAAAACACGGCAAAGGCCGTCTTTATCTGGACTTCCTGGGAAAGATTGCCGGCGCCGTTCAAAAGCAGCATAAGATTCCGATGCTGTGGGGTGATGTCGTACTGCATGAGCCCGGCCTGATTGCCGAATTCCCGAAAGGCGCCATCGCGCTGAACTGGGATTATTCAACTGAATGCAAATACCGTCCGTGCGAACCTTTCGCCGAGAATAAAATCCCGTTTTATGTGTGTCCCGGGGTTCACGGCTGGAATACTTTTTTAAACAATATCAATAATGCGTGTCAGAACATCTGGAATTACGCTTCGGCTGGCAGAAAGAACGGCGCAATTGGCTTTCTCAACACCGACTGGGGCGATTACGGCCATGTCAATTTGTTTTTCAATTCCATGCATGGCATGAGTTACGGCGCGGCAGTCTCATGGAATGTTGATGCGGCGAAAGATACTGCCGCTTTTGACAAAGCATTCAGCGCGCAGGAGCTTGGCATTGATTCCACCGGCGCTGTTGATCTCGCCAGAGCAATTTCGGCGGCGCGTTCGGTTGACTGGGGGCATGTTGTCCGCTGGTATGAATCCGTCCGGCGCGGCGAATCTGAAGTTGAGGCCGTCAGAAAAATCGCAAATCCGATTGACTGCGGCAAGTTATCCATCACCATCAGGAAACTGGAAAAGCTTATTCCAGAGCTGAACTTGAAATTGAACGCCGCGAAAACCGCCCCATTGAATGTGCGGGAACTAATTACCGGAGCCAGAGGCGAACTGCTGATACACAGAATAGCCCTGAACGTCTGCCGCAAGGACAAAACCGCAGCCAGGAAAACAGCCGATGAAATAAGGTTCTTTGAGAAAGATTTTTCCGAAGTCTGGCATTGCCGCAATAAACCGTCCGAATATTACCGCATAAAAGAAACGCTGCTGGGCATGGCGGTAATTTTAGATACTGTCCGCTGAAACGGGTAAATTTCTATGGCTTGGTGAACATCCGGATCAGTTGACGCAGATGGGTCGCCGCTGCATCTGTTGCCGGCAGCATCAGCTTGTCCAGCGGCAGAAACTTGCCGTCAAGCTGCTGTAATTCCGTTTGCAGGCGCAACTGGAAAGTATGCTGAAACTCGGTGGCGACATTCACTTTCGCGAAGCCGCTTTTAATTACTGCTTTGACTTTTTCGTGCGGGGTGCCGGATCCGCCATGCAATACCAGCGGAATCGCCACAACGGCGCTGATCTGCTGTGCAAGGTCAACCGCGATTTTAGGTTCTTCGCGATAGTAGCCGCGGGCAGTGCCGATCAACACTGCCAGAGCGTCAACACCGGTAGCCGCGACAAAACCGGCAGCGTCTTCCGGAGTTGAAAGCGGGATATTTATCGCGGCTTCACTTCCGTTCAACGGCACATGGCAGATCTCACCCTCAATTGTCACCCCATGACGATGCGCGTATTCCACCGCGCGACGGGTCTGTTCGAGGTTTTCCGCGAACGGCAGTTGCGAACCGTCGAACATCACCGAGGAAAAGCCGCAGTATATCGCCAGTTTTACCTGTTCAAATGTGTAGCCGTGATCAAGATGCACCGCCACCGGAACGGATGCTTTTTCCGCCATGTTCCGCATCATCGCGCCCAGCGCGCTGATATAGGGATCTGACATTAACCGGTGGTAGACTTGCATAATCACCGGCTGCTGTTCCGCTTCGGCGGCGATCATCACCGCCTTGGCGGTTTCGAAATTAGCAATATTAAACGCGCCGACAGCCCGCCCGGCCTTGCGTCCCTGCGGAAGAATTTCGTTAAAAGTTACCAGCGCCATTATTTGATCCCCCCTGACTGCGACTTCATCCAGCAGCAGTAATTTAAGTTGCGGAGCATACTTGTTCAATACAGATTTGGTGTATGGCGATGCTGTCACCAGCACATCGCCGGCGGGATTATCAACCAGCCCGGCGATCCGTCCGCACAATTTCGCCGTCAATTCCGGATTGAGCTTGTCGTAAATCACCGCGCCTTCGCCGGCGGAATAGGATTCTTCAATATTGGCACCGAATGGCTTCAACTCGTAACCGAGTTTTTTTAGCAGTTCACGCGGCGCGTTCATATTATCCTGAAACCCGGATAAAGTGTACACTATTCACTGGAAAGCCATTTCTGTACTTCCAACTCGACTTCCTGCTCAAAAGTTCACTTGAAATATAATCCCAACAAAAGCAGTCGAGTCAGTGCACCGTGGATGCGCTGTGATTTTGAACGCCGCTGAGGTAAACACTGCAAGTTCAAAATCACAGTGCAGGCATGGCGCAATGGCCGACCAGGAGGGTTGAATACGGCATTTCCGGTAATTCATCGGTATTAAATTCCAGTTAATTTGCTTTTTGCAATAAGGATTTTATCCTGAACAATAATAAAACTAAAATCAAGGTTCAACTGCTTTTGTTGGGATAATCAACGCCGTTTCTTTAACTATACCGCAAAACATGTATATTATATGCGCCGGTAGTAAAAAAACTTTTACGAATTTATATAACTATGATAACGATGATAACATATGATTTTAAGGTGAACACCTTGATGGATGCCGCAGGACTTATTCCCGTGTATGAAAAAATGCTGCTGGACGTGCTTGATGCGCTGCTCGAACGCTATGAGCGCGATCCGGCTTATCCGTTTGTCGACACTAAACTGAATATCATTACCGGCAGAGACCATTACCCGGCCGCACCGGAGACTTTTTTCAAAGGGAAGGAAGTCATTTACGCATGGATCCAGGGAAGGGCGCTGGAATCACTGGCAGGGCACGCGGCCTGGCTGAAAAGCTGTTCGATGCTGACGCCGGACGCCGCGGCTGTCAGGATCGTTAAAATCGAAAAAATGCTGCGCGAAGTCATCAATTCAATGGAAGATATCCGAACGCGCAACCATGGACGGATGTTTTTCGCCTTCTCACCTTCAGGGGAACCGCTGGAAACAAATCAGGGACAGCTCCGCCCGCTGCCCAGTATTCCAGACGGCAGCAACTACAGTGATTTGTTCTACTCCAAAGGCCTGCTTTGCGCCGCCGCTTATCTGGGACTGGAAAACAAAGCCGCTGAAGCGGAGCATTATTTTATGCGGGTGGCCAATGACATCCGTAACCGGCGCTTCACCACCGACCAGCAGTCATTCGACCCGAAAAATCCGGTTGCCGCCGTCGCCGGCAAACATTTGCAGGGGCCGTTCATGATCGCGCTTTCCGGCATCGCGGAAGCCGCCGCCATCACCGGACGCCGGGGATGGCTGCGGCAGGGACAGGAATTTATGGAGCATATCTTCAAATTTCACATCAATCTTGATGGAAGACCGGAGCTGCGGCAGTATGATTTCTGGGAAGCTGTGGATAGTTCCGGCAATCCGTGGGATGAAAACGATATGATTCTCTGCGACCCCGGCCACGCGCTGGAATTCGCCGGTCTTTCCCTGAAATGTCTGATGCAAATGTGCAGCGTCCCGGAATTCGCCGGATTTACGGAGAAATGCCGCAGGTTTTATCCGGAACTGATCGGGCATTGCTTCCGGCAGGGATTTAATGCGCAGGCTGGCGGCATTTGTAAAAGCTACGATTTGAAAGCACGCAAGCCGGTCAATACTGACATGCCGTGGTGGAGTCTGCCGGAAACCATCCGCGCCGCCGCCGAAATGCTGGAATTCGACCCGGAATCAACTCCGGCAATGCTGAAAATTATCGAACAATGTTCCGCCGCGTTCCTGGGAAAATTTGTTAATCCTGCGGTACATTCCATGTCCTACCAGACCCGCGGGGCCGATGGCGTACCGGTTGATGTCATTCCCGCCACGCCAGATGCCGACCCCGGTTATCATACCGGACTCAGCATCATTGCATTCCTGAACATTATATCGCATATATCCGGCGCTGAAACCCGGCGACGTTGAAAACTGCTTTTGAGGTTTATAGTGCCGGCCGGCTTACGCTATGCGCCAGGCCGTGCAACTTCCGCCCCTGTTTTACAGCCTCGGTTAATGCATCCTGTCCTAAACCTAATATCGGGATTTTTTTATCCACAGTGTTCTGATAAATATATTCCATGTTGTTGTATGACGGCTGCGAAAGGTTGAACGCGTAATATCCCGGGATATCGGCCAGCAGCGGCACAAAGTGATCAACTTTTCCGCAGGAATGCACCACCCCTCCATAACGGTTTAATAATTCCGCATCGTATTTCTTCACGAATTCCAGATAATTATCAGGAGACAGATTCATGCAGGAATCCAGGCTCAAACGGATTTTGCCGCGATGTATCCAGCCGTAGTGAGTGTTGAAGTCATCCAGCGGCGGAACCCGCTTGAACCATTCGTCAATAAATGAAATATAAGTAGCGGTAATCAGTTTCATAAACCGTTGAACCAGTTCCGGCGTATCATACAGGGAGATAAAAATATCGCTGCCCCAGACGACCTCGCAAATATCAAATGGACCTTGCAGATCCGGGTGATAAATCCGGCAGTATTTTTGCAGTTTTGGATAATCTTTTAATGTTTCAATAAAAAATTGCGTACAGTCAAACACCGCCGCGCCTTGTCCGGAGCGGCAGTGCGGGACGCCTTTATCCAGCAGGAGCTCAATCTTCTCCGGGCCGCCGGACAGCGGAATGGAGCCAGGCAGGGTATTAAGCGCGCGCTCCATCATTACCACTTCCACGCCAAACAGCGAAGGCATGATGGTTGAACCATAGTTGGCGCGGATCTGCGGCACAGCCCCGATGGAGTCGGACAGCGTGCCATTGACCCCGCAAAGCTGTTGCAGCAGCATCAGTTCAAAACTCTTATCTTCAATCGCGTCATTGACATTGATCTGCGGCCATTCAAGTTTTGACAACGATTTAGTACGCGCCGGAACAAAAAAATCCTCCGTTATCTCACGGTTCCAGAACTTCCGCCATTGCGCAATTACTTCGTCTTCAACCTCCGGATTTATCCGTTCCTCCAGATCTTCCAGATATTTCTTCAGCATTTTATCACCTTGAATGTTTGGATTTTTGAGATACTCAATTATTATTATAATATCTATATTTAAATACACAATAGAAAATATTGTGATAAATAGTGGACTTTTGTTACAAATTATGGCTTTGCCAGCAACCCGAAAGACAGAGGAGTCAGAAGTTAGAAGT
>JBAWXM010000219.1:0-8640 GCA_037144075.1 Lentisphaerota bacterium
ATTTATATTTTTTTGCTATTTTTAACATATCGATATAAATAACATCATGTTCATATATTATATTTTATCACAAACAAACCATATCGATATAGTTTTTATCAATATAGTCTTCGGCGTGTTGATTTTCCTTGCAGACGATGTATAATAAGCTGTTAATGAACATTAAAATAACGAAGGTCAGAAAACCAATGAAACGAGGGAAACCAGAAAAATATATCGCGCTGGCGGAGACGATCAGGCTGTTTATTAAAGAAAAGCGCCTGAAAAAAGGCGATTCCCTGCCTTCTGAACGCATTCTTTCCGATATGTTCAGCGTCAATCACCTGACTCTGCGCAAAGCGTTGCGGCTGCTGGAGCAGGAGAATCTGATTTACAAGGAACCGAGCCGCGGCAACTTTGTCGGAACCAAACCCTTGCTGCCCGGCAAAAATGGCATTGTCGGTTTTATCTTCCCCGATGATGAAGTTTTTTATTACAAGATTTTCGCTGAACTGGAGCGGTTCCTGAGTGAAGCCGGATTGCATCCGGTAGTCCATATCACCAACAACATCAAAGAGAAAGAGGAAAAAATACTGGATTTCATGATAGCGTCCGGCGCAGAAGCGTTAATTGCCGCGCCGAATTCGCAATGCGCCGGGAAATATCGCGATTTGAAGATTCCGGTAATATTTTATGATCTGTTTATTCCCGGCCTTAATATTCCGCACATCATTTCCGATGACTATGATGGCGCGGAGAAGATTACCGAACATCTTGTCAGCCTGGGGCATTCCAGAATTGCGCACGTCAGCGGAACATATGAACATACGTCCGAACTGCGGCTGAAGGGCTATCTCGACGTGCTCAAAAAACACGGAATTGAGGTTCCGGGAAAATATATAAAATGCAAAGAACCTTCCCGCGAATGGGGATATTATGCGGCGAAAGAGCTGACCGCCATGAAGAGCCCGCCAACGGCAATATTGTGCGGCAACGACACTATCGCCGCCGGCGTTTTCAGATTGCTCTCCTCAAAAGGCATTAGAGTTCCGGATGACTGCTCGCTGTGCGGATTCGGCAATACCACCGTTGCCGAAGACCTTGATCTGACCAGCGTCAGCCAGCATACGCCGAAAATAGCGGACGCCATCCGCAATAATCTGCAGATCATCCTGCGCGGCGAAACGCCATCACCCGAAACCGTGATCAATACCACGCTCATAGTTCGCCGCAGCACCGCCCGTCCGCCAAAACAGGCGTAAAACAATGACTAAAATCCTGTTTATTATATTTCTCTGCATATCCGTCACAGCCTCGCATGCCAGCGCGCTGCTGCTGGGAGCAAAGCGCATTGAGCTTGATCTCAACGGCTTTGAACTGGCGGAATCCAAAACCGCCAAAAACCGCAAGACTTATTATGTAACCGCCACATTGCCTGAAACCGGGATCAATTTTTCAATAACCGCCGAATATAATCATCAGATTCTTGACAGCGCCATCCTTCGCGAGCAATGGCGGAGACCTGACAGGGATAATCAGTGGTTCAAAACCTGCATCAGAACTTACGGATATGATAAATTTGCCATTGCCGAGTGGGACGCAGCAACTCCGGACGGAATATATAGACATATCAATGCCTATCGGGCAGAAGGCGGCGTCTGCATGAACGCGCACCTTTGCTGCGTTGATTCGCCATTGGCGGCGGGACTGCTCCTGTCCATGCTTAACCTCATAAAAATAAGTGATTCGACTCCGGATGAAATGCTTGAATACGGGGTGGAATTGTATCGCGGCAAATCCTATCCGGAAGCGATAGAATGCCTGCAGAAGTGGCTGCAAAGCGACCAGTGCGGCAATTTCAAAGCATCCGGACACCGGATGGCAATCATTGCTCTTGGAATCGCATACGGCAGTTACGGCAGACATAAGAACGCGCAGAAAGTTTTTGAAGATGCATTGCTGAAAGACCCGGAATATCCGCTGTTCCATTACAACCTGGCCAGCACCTGCGCCGGATTGCGCGATTTCTCTAAAACGCTGGATCAACTCAAGCTGACGTTGAAATACCGTGACAATCTGGAAACTTACGTACAATTGCCCAGTCCAGGCGCGGATCCGGCATTCAAGGAACTCGGCAACAACCCGGATTTCAAGGCGCTATGCAAAGAGTGGCCCCAATCAATTCCGTAGAATCGCCAATTTGCTTATTGCGCAAATTACAGTATATTCCACATGCCGGTGAATTATAACATAGATAGAGACGCCGCATAATGAACTCAATAAAACTGTTTGAACTTTCGCTGTACTTTCTGGCATTATTAAATCCTGCCAGCAAAATATTGTTTCTGGCGTCAAAAGAACCGCCATTTACCGGCAGACAAATCTGGCATATTTCCTACAAGTCAACGCTGGTTGCGCTGATTATGCTGCTGATATTTTGCGTCGCAGGCCAATTCCTGCTGGAACACATCTTCCATATCTCCATTTATTCGCTGAAAGTTGCCGGCGGAATTGTTTTGTTCATCATTGGTTTTACCGCTATGCGTAAAGGTGTTTTTTACCAGAAAGATCATGACGAAGAACACGGGCACGACACAATCGACGAAATATCAATTGTACCGCTGGCGGCGCCGCTGATTGCGGGGCCGGGAACAATCACTGCCGCAATCTCATTCTCGGCGGAATACGGTTTTACGGCAACGGCGCTGGCGCTGACGATAGCGGTGGCAGTCAATTTTGTGTTCATGCTGTTTTCGCTCGGCATCAACAAAGTCCTGGAGTACTTCTGCATAACCGGCCCGCTAATAAGAATTACCGGATTGATCGTTTCCGCGGTTGCAGTCCAGATGATTTTCGACGGTTCCGCCGAATGGTTGAAAATGGTATTGAAGCATACCGGCGTCTGAATGAGTATCACAACAGATTTGATTCAACACGGTCCTGTAAAGCCAGGTTCTTTATCGACCGCCTGTGGCATATCATCGGTTATAGCAACGAATTCTTCCTTGCGCCCGTCATAATTGAGCATCGGGTCGTAACCGCGTTCGAGACGGCGCAGAACAAGCACGGCAGCTATTGCCAGCGCATTCGTAATCAGGTTGCCAATCCCGAAAACCATTACGCCGCCCTGAAGATCGCCGCGCGCAGCCATAATCGTCATGCCGACCCAGGCGAAGAAGCTAAGCAGAAGAGCGCAGGCTTTCAGGAAGAAGACGCCGTGATGCGGAATACCGTCAAACGGTTTTTCCCCGGCCAGACAGCGCGCGACGTCAGTCCTTATCGAACGCTCTATATAAAACCAGACGCCGCAAATTACTATCGAAACCGGGATTATTGCGCAAAGATGCCATTTAAAATCAAAACTCCAGCCGATGTGCCATAGCCAGTAAGTAAGCGGAATAAGGTAAACTGCCGAGAGCAGCATCAGCAGGCGAACTATGACAAGCGCATAGTTCAGCCAGCGGGTTTGAGTACTGACGTAAGGAGCCTGCTCCATCTCCTCAAAACCGGTCTCCGACCAGGGGGCCGGCGGATGAAAGTGCAAATCGCCGCCCAGCGCGTGCCACTGACGATAGAGGCTGCTGATGACCGCCGCCGAGACAATCAGCCAGAAAATCACCCATACAAAGATGAAACGGTAGGCATAGCCGGAACCATGAAAAAGCCACATCAGGGAATCAAAGAAGAGACCGACTAAAAAACCGGCCGCAATTGTGCAACCATTGCGCAAAATGGACTCGGCCGAACAGAATTGGCCGTAACGCGATTTGGGTTGCAGGCGTATATTGAAGGGCATGCCGGCAAGCGCGGCAAGGGTTGTATGAAAAGCTCCGATCAGTCCGCCGAACATCATGGACAGCCAGAAATATGATTCCGGAGAGAGCGTCACGAAAAGCCAGACCCAGCCGGCAGCCGAAAAGACAACCGCAAAAATGGAAGAATAGGTCATTATGCGCAACGGATGCCAGCGGTCAATGAAGATGGAAGAGAAATACGCCGCCGCTATGCCGGCGGCCGAACCTACTGCGGCCGCCTTGCCTATATATTCCAGCGACAACCCCAGGTCTTTGTAGAAAAAGACATAGAATGGACCGACCGACCAGCCCATGGCGCAGGTGGTACTGTAGATGAACTTCGTCCAGTAGAACTTGCAGGAGTAAGTTTCACGGAAATAGGTCTTAAAGCCGGCCCAGCCGCGAATGTTGTTCTTCTCCTTTTCCGAGACTGGCGGGTACTGTCCCTCCTTCACAAAAAGGCACATCATGCCTACTCCTATGAGATATACAAATGCCGTGCAAATGAAGATCTCCTTGCTGTAAGTTTCCGCATACTTGAAGATGAAGTAATTATAAAGGAAGCCGACAATTCCGCCGACAATTCTCATCAAGCCCATGAATCGTCCGATAAACATAACGGGAACAGTATCATTGAAGATATACTGAAAAACAGACATGATCATTACATCGGCGAATTGAAAAGACACGACGAACACCGCTATGACAAGGATCGCCGCTGACGCAGGCGAGAGCATCGCCAGCAAACCCGAGTAACGATAAAGAAATGTGGTGATATCGTCTGAAAAAGCAAGAAGCATTATACTTATGAACACAAAAGGAATGGACAAAGCGAAAAATGGAATGCGCCGGCCCCATCGGGTTCTAAGGTAGTCGCTTTTAAAACTGAGGTAGGGCGAAATGAACACGCCGAAAATTGGAAAAATACTGGTGAGGAGCACCCCGATCAAAACATTCGAAGCGCCGAGGGCCTTGAGCTTGAGCGGCAGAATACTTGGTATGACTGTCTGCATCATCATACAGCAGAAGTCGCCCCAGAGCAGGAAGCCGAAAAGCGTAATAAGTCCGGCCTGAGTGTAAATCAGCGTTCCGCAATGCCATGTCTTAGCGCCGCCGGGAACTCCGGCTGATTTTGTCGGTGAAATCTGCATTGTAATCTATTCCTGATAAAGCATTATCAACAATTATCTCCGTGGCATAAATAAAATCTGCCGGCATTAATCATGCCGTCCGGATGGTTTTCTAGGGTTATGCCGGATGGCTTAAAATCGCATTGAAGCATACCGGCACAAAATGCCGGCATGCAGCAGCCAAAACTAGAATTTCAGCACGGCTTTATAAAGTCCGGCTTTCCTGGCGACCAGAGCTTCAAAAGCTTCAGTAACATTTTCCAGGGCATAATATTCAATCATGCCGTCAAATTTTAACTTTCCTTCACTCTGCAACTGCATGCCGTATTTCATCGCCCCGGCTTTTTCGTCACTTCTTCTAACATGACCGTTAATCACGTTAATCGCCTTGAAGTTCCAGGTCTTCATGTCAACCGTTCTCATTCCATTGTTGGATTGATGATAACCGACAAGCACAATTGTGCCGTGCTGTTTAACCAGTGCAGTACAGATTTCTATAACCTGCTCAACCCCGGCGGCTTCGATTACAATGTCGAATTCTCCTAGATCGGCAAGAATGTCATGGGTAGTTTTTCCGGTCGGATCGTAAGTCTTGTCCGCGCCGCATTTCATTGCCTGTGTTCTGCGCCAGTCCAGCGGTTCGATTGCTACAATTTCACCGGCTCCCTGTATCTTGACCATCTCGATGCAGCCGGCGCCCATGTAGCCGCAGCCGATAATCGCGACCCGGTCGCCTTTTCTGACGCCGAAGCGCCCGGCGGCGTGAACAAAACAAGCAATCGGTTCCCCCAGCGCCCACACCGGACTGATATTCGGCGGCAGCAAAACAAGATTAGCCTCCGACTCCACAAAATACTCCGCATATTTTCCGCCCAGCGCTGTAACATTATCTCCGGCTTTGAATTTCTTGATATTGGCCCCGACAGCTTCAACAATGCCGCTGCCTTCATGTCCAAGTAAAGTCTCTTCCTGCAGTTTCCCTCTATTTTTATACTGAAAAACATCGCCCTCGCAAATCCCGCATCCTGCTGATCTGATGAGAATGTCGTCCAGGCCGCATGCCGGAATGGCAATATCTTTGATTTGGAAACCGTTCTGGCTTAAAAATGCTGCTTTCATTATATCAAATCCCTTTCTTCAGTTGAATTCTATCATTAATTTAATATATTGTATTGAAAAGAATTAATCTTCCTGATAGCAATTAAAATAATATGCGTTTTCAATCAAAATCAAATATTGCAGACAGTAGTTACGCGCCAATAAAGCTGAACCAAGACTTTCCGGTTTCGGAACCGGACTTCAATGTGCGTTCTTCCGAACCGTCAATTAAACCACATATTCATGATTGTCTTGAGATCGGATATTGCTACGACGGAACCGGCGTATTTATCATCGAAGACAAGATACTGCCGTTCAAAAAAGGGGATGCCGTTCTCATAAATAATCGCGAAGTGCATATAACCGCCGCCAGTCCCGGCGGAATGGCAAGCTGGGGATTTATCAATTTCGATCAGATCGCCCTGCTCTCCGCCTACGCCGGACCGGAAGAGCGTTTCCTTGAGTCCGACTCTTTATGCGGAGGCGGCTTTGAGAATATCATCAACTGTGACCGGTTCCCCGAAATTTGCGGGATTATTAAAACCATCATTGAGGAAACGGCTCATCGCGAAAAAGGTTATAAATCAATGGTCAGATCACTGGTTTGGAGTTTAATGGTAAAGCTTCACCGGCTGACTGCCGGCATGAAGCCGGAACCGGCAATTCCTGATCTGCATGAAAACTTGAAACGAATCACCCCTGCCCTGGAATACATTGCAGCCAATTTCAGCAGAACAATCTCCATGAGAAAAATTTCCGTATTATGCCATTCCAGTGAGTCTAACTTCAGAAAGCTGTTCCACAAAGCCGTCGGCAGCGCTCCGCAGGCTTATATCAAAAAATTGAGAATGAAAGCGGCGGCAGTACTGCTGCGCAACAGCAGCCGGTCTGTTCTGGATATCGCAATCTCCTCCGGCTACGCCACGCTTTCGAACTTTAACCGCCAGTTTCTGGATTTCTACGGAGTTTCGCCGACCGAATGGCGCAAAAGCAAAGACGCGCTCTAGTACTCTGTAAACCTAAAAATTTCGCATGGACTAGTTAGATTGCGGATTGGATTTATTCGTTCTTACTGATGGGCGATATGAATATCGTCCGAAGGATGAACGGGAAAATACGAACGCAAGAAACTAGCCGCGTAGCGGTTGCGATCTTTTGAATTTGGATTCGTACCCTTCGAATGCCTTCGATACCACGGTATCGGCGGTTTCTCAGAATACGAACCAATCTTCAAAATATGCGCAATCTATACGCAATTTTTAGTTTTACAGAGTACTAGCCTGAATAATTCAGGTAAACAGGAACTGACGCTGGCCGCTGCCGCCGGGCAGTTCAAAAACTGGACTGGACTGCCAGTTCAAATCATATTTGGCCGAAGCCTTTCTGACATCTTCAATCTCTGCGGCAATCTGGTCAGGAGTCTTGTAGAAGATGAACTTCCCGTTCTTTTTTAGGAGTTGGCGGTTTTCACGAAACAACGATCTGGCGTCGGCAACTGCACGGGCGGAAACAATATCAAATCTGCCGCACCATCCCGGCTTGTGCGGCAACTCTTTGGAGCGCGCTGTCACTACTTCGAGATTGCGTATTTCCAGTTTCTCCGCCGCCAGTTCGACAAATCTCGTCTTCTTCGCAATGGAATCAATCGCTGTAATCTTCAGTCGGGGAAATGCCAGCGCCAGCGGGATTGCAGGGAAACCTGCCCCGCAGCCGATGTCGGCCAGACTCAATGACGCTGTCGCCAGCTCAGGAAAAAAACCGGCTATCGCGACCGAATCGGCAATATGCCGGTCCCAGAATGCCGGTTCATCCTCGATCCTGGTAAGATTAACGTCCTGATTGGCAACCGTGAGCAGACTGTACAGTTCAAGGCATTTCTCTATAAAAACGCCAGGGAAGGCTATATGACATTGAACACAAAATTGCTCGATCTCAAAACTTGCATTTATATCCGGCACAAATCACCATCCTGTCAGGTGCATAATCCCGGCAATCAGAGCATAGCCGGCAAAGAATGTGAAAAAGAGCGTTGAAACAGTTCTCCAGCGTCTGCTTCCGGCAATCAGCCGGATGAAATCACGCAGCAGATGCGGCTTGGCGGACAGAAAGAGACCGGCAATGCCGATAATCCAGCAGCTCACAGTCATAATCCATGCCGCCGGAGTATGAAAAGTAAATGATTCATGCAAAAAATAGATAGAGCCAAGGATAAAAATGCCGCCAAGCGCCCGCGAGAAAAGATAATCCAGAAAAAGGCAGCCCAATACGGTGCAGATAAATACCAGCGGATAAAGCCATCCCTGCATCCAGTCCCATACTATCGGCGCGGCATGAGGCACGCACCACAGCAGCGCCAGAAAGCCGACAACCGTCCCGGCAGTGCGGTTTCTGGGCAACTTCTCCAGCAAAGCAAGATTAGCCGGATTCACTCTCCAGCACCATATTCCGATTCCTGCCGCAATCACCGCCGCAATCAATAAACCGTAACAATAAATATTATAATCAGTCACAATCATTAACCTTCATGAATTTGTCGATCAAAACAATGAACATTAATATTAGCACGGAAACTGTAAACTGTAAATCATTGTTCTGAAAAAAATGACAATGTTTCGAGTTTAGGAGCTGTCAAGAAATAA
>JBAWXM010000220.1:0-8619 GCA_037144075.1 Lentisphaerota bacterium
TTAAGGCGGGCTTTGCCCGCAACCCAAAAGACAGGGAGTCAGAGGAGTCAGAAGTCAGGAGTCAGAATAGGAACCGGAAATTCAGAGAACATTGGAACTGAATCAAAAACTGGAGTGTGTTAACTAACGCAAATACTTGATAAACAAGCTGTTCATGGTGTCAATTTTAAAAACGTTTAAAACATAGAAGTCTAAAACAAAGATACTAAGACTATATGATTGAAGATTTCAAGCGCCATCAGGACGGCAAAGAATTGAAATATGCGGTAAACGCAAATGAACTCATAGCGAGAACCTGAAACGATCAGACCCGGAATATGCAGCCTGACGCTGGCGGAAAATAGTGTTAATGAAGTAATCGCGGTGGCAAAAGAAGCAGGAATGGAGGGCGTGGAATGGCGGGTGAAATATAATAATGCATTCAGACGCTCAGGATGCAGTCATTTTGCACTGCTGGAATTTGTCAAAGATAATTCTCCTGAACAAGTAATCAAAGATGCGGAAACGTTAAGGGAAATAATATGTCAATAAGCTTGCATAAGTATTTTAATAAAAATAGAATATTGTATAACGGTTAACTATATAGTCATGTTAATTTGAATGAAAGGGTAGTACATATGAATTTCGCCAGGCATACAATGACGGCGGCGGTAATAATATTGCTGGCTGGATGTTTTTCCGCTGCAGCGCAAAAACCGCCGTCCGCGATGGTCAAAACTGAATTGCCGGAATACCGTCGTCTCTGCGATCCCGCTTCGACTCTCGGATTCGAACGCGATGGCGCATGGCGGACGGCGCCGGTTGAAAGACTTGATATCGTTCCGGCGGAAAAACTCCGGCTTGAACGTGCCGGATTCGGTAAAGACTGGCGGGTCGAGGCAAAGACCATGGAAGAGCTTGCCATTGGCGTCCGCACTGTGCCGGAGCATGCCACTGAAGGGAAGAAGGCGCTGCGCTGGACTGATCATCCCGCATGGCCCACCATTTACGCCACCGATATTCCTCATGACTGGAGCGGAGCAAAGAGTGTTTCCATCGATATTCATTCCAGTCGCGCCACTGGCGAGATCGTGTTCATGGCGCTCGCTTCCGGCTCCGCGGCGGTTCCCGGTCGCAATTTCCGCTATCTTCCGTTGCAGATTAACTGGAGCGGTGATCGCCGGCTAACCCTTCCTCTGGACAGTTTCCTCGCTTACGGAAAACCGGCAGGGCTGGACAAGGTTGACGCAGTGTACTTCTTCACCAAAATGTTCGGCTGCCAGCCTCATCCATATACGGAGTTGTATCTGGACAATATGCAGCTCTGTAAAACGCCCGCAGGCGACGAATGGAAGCAATATCAGGCGGCGCTGCCGCAGGAGCGCCAGCCGGACGGGTTCATTGTCCGCGACGAACAGCCTGAATGGCAGCGTGACCAGCTCAATCATGAATATCCGGAAACCGCAGGCGACAAGGTCGTAACTGCTCCCTATACCTATCAAAAATATTTTCAGAATGAACGTGCCTTATTCAAATACTATCCTCGTTTTATTCCAGGCTATATCTGCTTTGATCAGTCCGGTAAAACCTATATCAATTCCGGCGATATCATTCAGTGGCGCGGCGCGGACGGCAAATGGCAGACCGCCAATATTCGCAATGTGGTGGTCGATTGGGCGAAAAAGCAGGGTTGGTGCGGTCTTGACTTCAGATGGGCCAGTAACATGAGCGAAAAGGCGATCCGGTTCGATCAGGACGGCGACGCCTACGTCATGATCATGGTCGAACGGCTCGACAACCATGGACAGTCTCTTGGCTGGAAAACCCGCGGCACTCTGCTGCTACATTCCCGCGACCGGATGAAAAGCTGGACAGTCTATCAACTGCCGGCACGTACCGCCGAATTCGAGAAACTCGATGGACACAATCAGGACTGCCTCAAGCGTCCGCCTGTAATTCTGCTCGGCGATTACGGCTATTTTCCTGAAGCCGACCGGAACGGTTATGTGTTGCTGCCGCTGAAGAATGCCGATGGTACCCTGACCCTGCCGAAACCGGTAAAATATGCGGAGAACAACATCGGCCCATGCCAGCATTCAGGCGGCGGGAACCAGGCGCTCACCATCGGCGATAAAGTCTATATCGTCTTCGGCTGGACTCCTGACCAGGGGGCATATCCGGACTTGGTCAAGAAACTGACCAGCAATGGTGAAAAGATATGGGACCAGTGGAAACTGTCCATCCTAAAGGATACTGTTGTGGCAAAAACGCTGCCGCCGATTCCTGCGGATCATCCAGGACTTAAACAGGAATTTTATAATAAAAACATCAAGTCTGATTGTTTCAGTAAAGACGGCGTTCCCACATTCATCGTCACTTACGACATTCCTGCCGGAACAGTGAGCAAGCCGGTATTTCTCGGATGCGGCGGCGGCTTTGTCGACGGTCACAACTGGCCGGCGATCACCGTTGACGGGAAAGGCTACCTCCATGTGATTATCAACGGTCATCACAATCCGGTTAATTATACCCGGAGCATAAAACCACTTGATATTTCCGCCTGGACCGCGCCGGTCTACATCCGTGACGGCAAAGACGTCAAACCGGAGGCGCGTCCGCACCTGAGTTACGCCACTCTCAATTGTGACCGTGCCGGAAATCTCTATTGCGTCCATCGCAGCACCACCGGATACTACAACAACCATCTGGCGCTTTACCGGATGACGCCTGAGGGCGTCTGGTCTGAGGAGCAAACGCTGGTCACTCCGTTCAAATTCATGTATTCAGTATGGGGGCATAAGGTAATGTACGATCCCGGCAGCGACCGGCTTTGCCTCACCTTTTACGGACAGTCATCAATGAAACAGCTTTCCCGCGATCAGTATGAATTCGATGTCTTCTACTGGCCGGAGCATGAGAAACTTTATAATACTCCGGCCAATGGTCTCAACAACGGCCCGGCCAAACCAGACGGCACCAGTACAATGCTGCTAAGTCCTGCCCTGGAAATTGCGAGCCTGATCTATGACTGTCCGTCGGGGCAGTGGCGGCTGGCCACGACAAAAGACTTAAAATAGAGAGGCAATAGTTTTAACGTCATGCATATTTCACCCGCAAATTCAGAAATAGCGGCTTCAGCGAGCTCCGCCATGCCGCCAGTCAAGACCTGGCAGGCGGGAACTCTGACTTACTCTTCAATCGGAATAGGCTTCTTGTTTTTCTGGTTGCTGTGGGGTGATTTTGCCTGGTCGATGAAGGAGCGTTCAGCCGGAGCAGTGGCAGCTTTGATGCTCAGATCGTTTGGTACATCGGACATGCTGCTGGGACTGTTAATGGGATCGCTGCCAAACGCAATCGGCATGATTCTGGGTCCGGTCATCAGTTACCGCTCCGACCGGCATCGCGGCCCCAGGGGCAGACGTCTTCCATATCTGCTGGTCACGACTCCGATTGCCGTGCTGGGAATGGTCGGACTGGCCCTGAGCCCATGGCTCGGCCGGACCATGCAGCATTTTCTCGGAACCGCAGTGATCGGGCTAGACACTGCCATCCTGATTTTTTTCGGACTTTCCTGGGTTACGTTCGAATTCGCCACTGTGATAGCCAATGCTATTTTCATCGCGTTGATCAATGATGTGGTGCCGCGCGGACTGCTTGGTCGCTTTTTTGCGTTATTCCGTGCATTAAGCCTGCTTTCAGGAATCTTCTTTAACTTCTATCTGCTGGGTAAAGCCGAAGAACATTACATGTGGGTGTTCATCGGCATTGCCGTCCTTTACGGCGCAGGCTTCTCAATAATGTGCTTAAAAGTGAAGGAAGGCGAATATCCGCCGCCGAACGATCCGGAACATGCCAGAGGTTTTTCCGGCGCAGCTAAACTCTATTTTCAGGAATGCTTCTCTAATAGATATTACTGCTGGGTATTCGGCGCGTACTCGCTGTGTCTGTTTGCGTTCGTTCCGCTAAATACTTTCAGCCTGTTCTATGCCAAAAGTCTGGATATGAGCATCGATTTCTATGGCAAGTTGTCGGCGCTGACCTTTGTTATATCGTTTTTTCTGGCCTATCTGCTGGGAATACTGTCCGACCGGTTTCATCCATTGCGGATGGCGATTGCGGTAATCGGAGTCTACGCGGTGGTAATGCTGCTGTGCGGGATACTGGTCACTGGTCCGGCCTCATTCGGAGCAGCCATGGTTGCCCATGGCGTTACAGCCGGTGCGTTTTATACCGCCACGGCGTCGTATGGACAGATGTTATTCCCGAAAGCCAGGTTTGCGCAGTTCAATTCAGCGCTGGCGTTGCTGTCGGCGATTGGTTTTACGCTGGCTCCAGCCGTGATCGGCATGTTTCTCGACAGTACCGGTCATATCTACCGTTATACATTTTTCATGGGGGCGGGAATGGCGGCGCTGGGAATGCTGGCCTGTATGATTTTATATAATAAATTTATGGCGATGGGTGGACCGGCACGTTATCAGGCGCCGGAGTAGCCCGCTTAAATAAGGAGTCTATTTATGCTGAAAGTAGCGATTGTCGGTACCGGCGATCATTCCCGGATTCATCACGGCACTCCCTGTTTGCGGTTAGGTGACCGCATTGACCGGGCCGCGGTTTGTTCGCTTGATGCGGCAGCGGCCGCCGCCTATGCCGGCGAATTCGGTTTCAAACAGAGTTTTACCGATATCGATCATATGATTGATACGGTCAGGCCTGATGTCCTGGTTGTTGTCACCCCCGTCTCTGCTAATTTCCAGGTAGCGAAAAAAATAATTCCGTACCGCATTCCCATGATGCTCGAAAAACCTCCCGGAGAAACCGCCGCCCAGGCGGCTGAACTGCTTGCGCTGGCGGAATCCAGCGGCACACCGGTAATGGTTTCATTCAACCGCCGGTTTGCTCCGCCGTTGCAGCGACTGTGTGACTGGGCGGCTGCTAATCCCGGACTGCCGCGTCCGCAGTTGTTAAGGGCTGCCATGTTCCGCATAGCGCGGCGCGAACCGGAATTTGTCATGGCTACCGCAATCCATGCGCTTGATATGATTATCACGCTGATGGGAGAGCCGGAGTGTGTTGAAGTACGGCCGCTGCCGGAAATGCGCAATACTCTTGTCGCGACGATGTTTTTTGCCGGCGGCGCAACCGGAATATTCGCGCTGCATCCCGATACCGGAACCGTCCGCGAGGAATATGAACTTTCCGGAACCGGGTATCAGCTTCGCGCCGACTTCATCAAAGGCTTTTTCGAAGCCTGGATTGACGGCCGGCAGGTCGATTCATTTCAACTTAATCCTGAATCCTCCGAAACAGAAATGAACGGAGCGTTTACGGAAACGGAATATTTTATTGACTGCGCTGAACGCGGTCTTTTTTTCGTTCCCGGCCTTCGTCACGGTGTCGCTGTGATGCGCCTGGCCGAAACATTGCAAAAAGCGGTCAATACCGTACAAGAAAGGATGTGATAACCATGAAGAACAAATTAATGGCGACAATTGCGGCGGCCGTACTCTCCGGAACTGTGTCCGCCGCCCCCGCCAGCAGTCCGTCAATGAATTTTGAATCATCAGGCATCTGGACATCCGCACCGCTTGAACTGCCCGGCTTAATGCGGCAGTACGGCGTTACCGAGGAGGATTTATGGTGTTTTCAGGCGGTCAAAGATCGGACTTGGAATCTTGATTCTGTTCCGTTAAAAGAACTTTCCGGCGGACTAAAAATTACTGCGGACCGGGTCAAGGAGGGTAAAACCGCAGGACGCTGGGGTGATCTTGTCCGTTATCCCACCCTGGTTACTGCTGATGTTCCTCATGACTGGAGCGGCGTCCAAAATCTTTCGTTCTGGGTTTATGCTGAACAACCCACCCGCGATGCCATCACTCTTGGAATCCGTTCCGACAATCCGGCCACGCCCGGCAAGGATTTCTTTTTCTATTCCTTTAACATCGACTGGACAGGATGGAAGCTGGTCAGTCTGCCGCTGGCCTCCTTTGAAAAATATCAGGAGCCACTGGGCTGGAATCATGTTGACGCCGTTTATTTCTTCGCCAAAGCGTTCGGACATAATCCCAATCCCTATACTGTGCTTTATTTTGATGATATGTGTCTTGACCGTCCCGGAGCTCCCGAATCCGCCTCTGTGCCTGCTATGCCGGTCATCACACCGGAGAAAGATGCCGACGGCTTCATTTACCGCATGCTCTTCCAGGACCGTCCGCAACCGGTATTGAACCATGCTTGTCCGGAAAAAGTTGAACCTGTGATACCGGTCGCGCCGGGCCGCTTCATCTCTCATCAAACCTATTTCCGTACGGAACGCGACCTCTTCAAATACTATCCCTGTTTCAACCCGGGGGTTCCGAGTTTCGACCCTGCCGGACACGCCTGTGTTTACAGCGGCGATATGATTCAGAGTCTTGGCGACGATGGCAGATGGCAGATGGTGGAACTTCGTCCGGTTCTTACCGCCTGGGCGAAAAAACAGGGCTGGAAAGGAATGATAAACAGTTGGGGCGCTCAGGGTTCCGACCCGGCTATCCGCTTTGATAACGACGGCAGCGCCTATATCATCATCCAGGGTGAACCGCTTGATGCAAAAGGCAATCGCGGGCACTGGAATAAACGCTTCAGTATTCTGCTCCATTCTGCAGATGGCATGAAGAGCTGGACCATCTATAAACTTCCAGAAAATATTGCTTCTTTCGAAAAGCTCGACGGTCACAATCAGGACTGCCTGAAACGTCCGCCTGTAATTACGCTCAGCAGCTACAGCCATTTTCGCGAGGCGGACAAAGCCGGTTATCTGCTGCTGCCGGTTAAACGTCAGGACGGCACTCTTGAACTGCCCGCTCCTGTTAAATATGCCGATGCCTGTATTGGAGTCAATTACCATTCCGGCGACGGCAATATCGCAGTTACCCGCGGCAATAAGGTTTATATTGTCTGGGGTTGGTGCATCGATCCTTCCTCCACACCGGAAACGGTCAAAATGCTCACCGGAGACGGCAGCGATATCTGGAAGAAATGGAAACTGTCTTACCTTAAAGATACTCCACTGGCCAAAACGCTGCCACCGATCCCGGCCGATCACCCCGGACTGAAGCTGTCCTACCATTACCGAAACCACAAGGAACGTTCTTCGGAATATCCAGAAGCATTTTCGTTTGACGGAGTTCCTACTTTCATTACTGCCTATGACATTCCGACCGGAACAATGAGCCAGCCGGTATTTATCGGATGCGGCGGCGGTGTTGTCGACAACCATAACTGGCCGGCGATCACCATTGACAGCAAGGGCATCCTTCATGTAATCATCAATGGTCATCACAATCCATGCACCTATACTCATTCATTACGGCCTGACGATATAAGCGCATGGTCTGCGCCGGAGTACATTCCAGATCGCGGTGCCTTGCCCATGCTGTCATATTCGTCGCTCAACTGTGACCGCAATGACACGCTTTATACGTTCCATCGCGCATCAACGGATACATATAACAACCGTCTGGTATTGTACCGCAAGAAAGCCGGGCAGCCATGGGATACCGAGTTGCCGATAGTTGCCCCTTTCAAACGCCTTTACACCGCCTGGTATCATCATATTACTTATGATGTCCGGCGCAACCGCATGTTCCTTACTTATTATGCGCTGTCCAACCTTACTTTCCTCAGCCGCGACATGTATGAATTCCTGATCTTACGCCGTCCCGATCTGGAAAAACGGTTAAGCTCCGGATTTGGTAAAAAGGGGGACAATCCCGGTCCGATACCGCTGGTTAAGGCTCCTTACTGGGATGGCTGGACCCACGGCGGACAATATGCTTTGGTGGCATCGGAACTGGTCACTCTTGTATCTGATGACAGCGGCGACACATGGCACCTGGCGGTTACCGCCGATTATGCGGTCAAATAGCATTTTTAATTTTAAAATCTAATGCCGATTCGCAATCGTTGCTCAATAAGAATATTGGGTGTAATATATTCAGGCTATTAATATTCAGTGCTGCCCGGCGCTTTCAGCGTCCGCAGCACAATGGAAATGAGCAGGATCAAAGTCTTGCCCGAGCGCTACCCGCCGAACAGGAGCAGGTTCCGAACCGTCCCCCCGATCAGTTTCAGCGCCGTCTGCTGGTCTTCCGTAAATTTAAACACGTCAGCCATAAATCAAAATCCTATTTTTACCACAGAGTTCATCCCGCAGTCGCGGGACTAACCTGAGAGTTAGCTGAACACAGAGGAATACAGTTTTAACCACGAAAAGCACGAAAAACACGAAAGTAATACATGAGTCAGTGAATTAATGTGGTGTATCCGCATACATTCACTGACTCCGGTTGTATCTTCGCGCCTCCGCGCCTTTGCGTTAAACTGTTCCAGGTTTTTCCTTTGTGTCTTTGTGTCTTGGTGCGAGATATTTCCCCCGTTCCATCGTTCCCGGTTTTTCACCATTCACCATTTACCATTCACAATTCACCTGTCATAATTAGTGTTTTTGTCAACCGGAATTGTGGAATGAAGCTAAAATCAGGCGGGAAAGTGAATATTTGAAACTCAGGCAATTAGCGACGCGATGATTGCCGGGCTTCGTGAGCTTAGGAGCCGTAAAGAAATAACCTTTACATCTTCGCGCTTCTCCCGAATGCC
>JBAWXM010000221.1:0-8609 GCA_037144075.1 Lentisphaerota bacterium
TCTGATAGAAATCCAGCAATGCCGGCGACATCCAGCCCAGTGAGCGCGGCAGTCCCATTCTCGGGTGAATGACGAAGCCGTAAACTCCGTGCTGCTCAAAATCTTCAATCTGACGTATAATCTCCCGTTCATCAAGTACGTCGTTCCAGAACCAGAACGGCATGATGCTGAATTCGCGTCCGGCTTCAGGGATAAATGTATTATTCATATTTTGCCTTAGGAGCTGTAAAAAAATTACTTTATTTTCAACCAGCCACAGTAAGATTCCTGTTCAGCCTGTCCGGCCGGCAGCATGAGTGGAACTTCCCTGCAAAAATCTTTCACTGGGCTTTCCGGCTTCTTCAGATCCTTTGCTATCAGCCCTGCCATCGTGTAGGCGCCCTCATGCGAAAAATGAGTGCGGTCCGATGGACGGTAAAGAGGTTCGGATTTGCTCTCTCCCAGCTCTTTCAACAGCCTGCCACTGGATTCATGGAGATCGACACAGAAAACTCCTTTCTCAATGGCAACCTCTTTCATTGCGTCGGCATAGGTTTTGAGTTCCGCAGACAATACTCCGGACTTGTCGAAAAGGCGGCGGTGCATCGGAGTGATGAAGACCGGCGTGATAGAGGCGGCTTTTGCGTCATCAACGTATTTTCTGAGGAAATCCTTGTAATTTCCATCTGCAACAGTGGACTCCGGCTTGTCTTTGCCGTGAGAGTCGTTATGGCCAAACTGTATAAGGACGAACTGCGGCTTACCAGCCATAAGCTTGCTCCAGTGACCTTCTTCAATGAAGGTCTTAGTGCTGCGCCCGCCAACTGCCAGATTCTCGACTTCGCAGCTGTCGCTCAGAAAGAGCCGGATCATCTGCCCCCAGCCGGCAATATTGTCGCCAGGTTTATAGTTTGCAACTGTCGAATCACCCGCCAGCGCGATTTTTACTTTCTCTTCGCCATGTGCGAAAGCCCCGCATGCAAAAACCGCTATCGCATACAATAGTAAAATCCGGCAATTGCCATTTCTATTTTTCATAATTTATCACAATCATTTTATGGCAACTAAAGATATCAATTTGACAATGAAGTCGATTACTTTGTATTGTAAATGGAATTTCCGTGCCGTCAGGTTCGCTCGAAACGGATTTGACGGGATGACGGATCAATAAGGAAAATTCCACATTGCAAAGCGGAGGAAGTTCCTCAATGATTTCGATGTTTTCGCCTCTTTTCACCGTCGGACCGTACAGTAGATGAACTACTTGCCTGTGACGGGCGCGGTCTTCCGTGACCGTTACTCGTGCTGTACTCGGCATATTGTCGGTTATGGTAATGTTCTGGCCCAGCAGCGAACTGATTACTTTCGTTATGAACTGCCGCATCACCACGGCGCCGTCTTTACGGTACAGCGTGAACACTGGATACGCTATGGCGGCGACATTCTGATTAATTACTCCTCCGGAAAAAACGGACGGCTCAGGGCGGCTGGGGGTTTGCCGGTGACTGCAAAAATGGCCGATGCTGCGGTTGAAATAGGGATAATAAACATCGCCCAGATTCCGGCCGGCGGTGACTTTCAGCTCAATATTGGCGTCGTAGACGACGAACGGGGTAGCAAGAAAATCCGGACGGAATTCCGGCGACGGCAGCAGATAAGTCGGATAAAAACCGGAACTTGTTCCCACAGTTGCGCCGAAATCCAGCGGCAATCCTTTTAGACTTTCCCCGCAGGCCAGCACTTCTCCGCCTTGCGCAGCATAAGCTGTCAGGCTTGCAGCCAGTTCCGGGCTAACCGTCAGGGAATCCGGCAGGATGACCATTTTATAGGGGGTCAAAGTGGCGGAAGGATGAATCATATTGAACAGGAAATGTCCTTCCAGTAAGATGCGGGAGGCCCCGATGTCACTGTCGGCTGATGCCGCGCCGCAGGCTTCGGCGGAAATCAGCGCAATATCGGCAAGGTTGACGGCATCGCGGCAAAACGGTTCCCTGGCGCGGACTTCCCGGTAAGCCTGCCCGATGATTTCATACGTAGACCGGTCCGGTTTGCCGCAGGGGTGCAGTTGGTCGCCGATGCTGCATTTGGCACCGGAAGCGATCATGACCGCACACTCGTAGCGCAAGGCATTAGGATGCTTCAGGCCGCCGAACTCCCCCCAACTGGAATGAAATTTGCCGGTCATGCCGAGAAACTCCAGCCCCGTGGTACGGGCAAAAGCCGCAGTTTTGGGAAAATTGTCATATCCCCACCCGCCTGTCGGCAGACTTTCCAATTCCAGATGACTGAAATATGGTAAAAGTTCCGGACGATCCAAGGCCAAATGTCCGGAGTTGTGAAAAACCGGCATGGAGGAATTGAATTTACGGACGGCGGCGTTAGCCGCCTCATAATATCGCCGCATGACCTGTATGGAAAACGCCTTACGGTCGTCAGTATTCTCCGGATTCAGTCCAACCTTGAGCATGTCGGCGACACACTTTGGACAGCAGCATTGCCGCTGCAGCACAATGTCGAAGAAAATTCCGTCTGCATCGGGAAATCTGGCGACGGTTTCTTCGGTAAGGCGGCAGAGATAGTCCAGATAGCCGGTATTAAAACATAGTTTGTGGAAGCCGGGATGGAGTTCGTCGCTGACGCCCCACGGCGCGACCTCCTGCGGCGTGATTTCGCGCCATTCAGGATGACGGTACGCCGCTACTTCATTACCGCCGGCGGAGATGTAAACCGGTACGTTGATACCGGCTTCATGCGCCGCGTCGATCTGCGCCCGCAGCAAGTCGAATTGCAGCGACGGATGCATCTCTCCGATCTTCGTCGGATGATAACTGTAGCCGTGGTGGCAGACGGAGAAGCAGGTGATTGAATCGACCGCCGCTTCCGTTAGGGTCTGCTGGAATTCTTTTTTATCGAATGCGCTGCCAACGCCGGGGATTTCTCCCGACGTATGAAAATCCAAATGAACCTGACGAAAAGATAAACTCATTTTTTATTCTGCTCCAGTGCATTGTTCTTAATATTTCAAAAAATATGGTTATTTTTGCATCGTGACATCAATAAATAATCCAGGTTGTTTGGGAT
Organism: Lentisphaerota bacterium; assembly: GCA_037144075.1. Classification (GTDB taxonomy): domain Bacteria; phylum Verrucomicrobiota; class Lentisphaeria; order Victivallales; family Victivallaceae; genus CAIPAT01. The sequence goes on from JBAWXM010000221.1 coordinate 3,061, forward strand.
TATCACCGATGCCTGTCGTAAGCTGCAAATAGCCGATTCGCCCGGCCGACGAAGCAACATTAACCAGAATATTTAATTTCATACTAGCTCCCGGTTCAAGCCGGAACGGACTGACGCTTAGGCGCGGAAACGCCATCTCGTAAATCGTGTGCTCTGGCAACACACGTATGGAACATTGCACTTCTTTGTTAACACCGATGCTTTTGCTGAAACTGTCATATTTCGCCGATGATACCGCGCTGGCATATACGCAGGGCTGATGCTGCCAGAGTGCTGCGGCATACTCAAAATCATCGTCCTGGTAGCCGCGCTGTCCGGTTCCGGCATTGACCAGCGGATCGAAGGCAACTTGGATACTATCACCAAAATACAACGAACTCGGGCCCAGTTCCGGCGCAGTATAGCCACGTTTATAAACAGTTACCGCCAGATAAAGAAAGTTATCATCCCATGCCAGCCGGGCATCGGCCCGAACCGATTTCAGTAACGCGGCAAAATTTTCATTCAAACTGGTGGATTTTTCCAACGGGAAAATTACTGTGTTCTGTGGCCAGTCGGACAGATCGCCGTCGATGGAAAGCGGTTTCGCGGTATGAATAACATCCAGATGTTGCATGTTATGAGTGATGACTTTGGGTTGTTTTTGCCCCTTGATCGCCACTTCGGCCTTAACCGGCTGTTCACGCAAGGCGATTGGCGCCGGGGCCTGAAATTCGATGTCGGCGAAACTTTCCAACGGTATATTGAGGAACGACTTCGTTAGTCCGTTACAGGTCACTTTTCCTTCGATTATCGAGGAGCTCAGGTTGCGGACCCTGACGACAAACCGGTTGCGGTCCAGTACCTTGAATTCGGCATCGAACTTGTCGTCCAGGGAAAGAATCGGCGCGGCGCGAAGTTCCTGTTCCAGTTGTGCAGTCGACATGGTGCTTTCGATAAAGCAGGGATAGGGGCCGAGTTCGAACTGGTCGGATAAAATCCGGCTGCCCATAATGTCATAAAGCCGGGAGCTGTCGCGTAAAGCACTGGTCAACCGCATTGTATCACGGTTACCTTCCCAGATCGCGACATAGTTATTCCAACCACTGGTGACCAATCCGCTGTCTTTCTTGCCACTCCATTTCCACAGAGTGCATACCCTGGCATCGCCGCTATCAAAAATATAGCATTTATAGTTGCTGCCGATTTTAATCCGCCTAGCCTCACCAGTATTTTTGAGCCGATCCGCCACATTGCGGCAGGCAAACATGATCGGCGCCGGAATGGGTACACCGTGGTTGTCCGGATTTCCCCACAGCGTAAAAATCCATCCCGTCCCCGGCATACTGACATTGTAGTTAAAGTGGTGGTAGCCGGAGAGTCCGTTAGCAAATCCGATCAACATCATTCGGATATTGTAAGCCACGCGATTGCGCTCGAAGTCGGGAATCAGATTGTTGTCGGGATATTGCGTGGCGCTGCAAGCGCCGGCTTCTGACTGCACAATCGGATAATTTTTCCCGAATTTTTCCGAACTTTGTTTCAATGTGGTAAGTTCGGCGTCATAATCGGGAAATTCCGGAATCGGGCGATAGGCGTGCTCAGTGATTACATCCGGGAAAGCCCCTTTCGTAATAGCCAGAATGCTCAGTGCCCATTTGATATCGTGAGTGGCAGGTCCGCCGATCAAAGCATGGGGGTCGGCATTTTTTATCGCAGGGGCAAGCGCCTGCAACATTCTGACATAGGCCGGAATAGACATGCTCTCATAATTGGCAGTATCGGGATTTTTCTCCCTGCCGGTCAGAAAATCCGGTTCGTTATGGAGTTCATAAATATTCACTTTGCCGCGATACTTTTCGGCCAGGGTGACAACTTCCCGCCGCCACGGCTCCAAATCCAGCGGCAAAACATGACGCGGTGCAATATGGCCGGGCGGTTCAATACACATCATAACCTGAAAACCGTGACTATAAAAATAGTCTATATTGCGGTAGCCGAAATTTGCCTCTTTTCGATAATTGTTCCACAGCCGGACAGTGCCGAAGCCGAATTCTTTAAGCATGGCAATAGCTTTAAGTTGATTGCAGCCGTTATCGAAATTAATACCAATGCGGGAATCCGGGTCTCCTGGTTGGTCAATGATGCCCAGATACAGTCCGGTGGTTTCGCCGTTAACCTCAAATACTATGTTGAAAACTCCGCGCAGGTGTTCTGGTAAAGAAAAAACAAAATCCCGTTCCAAGTCGCCGCCAGGAGGCAAAACTATTTTTTCATGGGTCTCTGATTTTTTTATGGTTTTGCCGAAAAAATCTTTGATTTCCCAGGTAATGGCCGCTGTTTCAGGACGGGCAGATAAATTGCTGAGTTTCAGGGTTGCGTTGACCGGTGTTCCTGGCCGGTAATACTGTTGTTCCGAATCCAACACGGCGTAAGCGGTGACCAGCGGCGGTGACTTGAAATCGGTTTTTTCGCCGAGATTGTAGGAAACATCATCGATCCAGATGGTGGAGCCATGGTCCGTACTGAAACACGGGAACGCAATCCGGTTGACGGCCGCATAGCCGTTCACCACATCGCCGATATTGAATCCCCCAGGGATATTTTCTCCCCATTGGGGAATATCCAGCTCACATTTGGTCCATTCCTTATCGGTAATCCAGAACCCCTTGCCCTGGGTGATTCCGCTACCGAGGAATAGCTCCAATCCGGCTCGCTGTTTCGGCCTGTCGCCTTTGATCCAGGCGGTCAGAGTGGCTCTGCACCCTGGAACAAACGGTACGGGATTAAGAACGAACCGTCCAGTAAGTTTGGTATCGGAGAGGAGACGGAAGGAGTACTTGCCGCTGTGCTTGACCTGATTGTCCCGAACCGGTTTGAACGTGTCATTCCAGGTATGTCCGAGGCCGTCGTAAATGGTGTCGTCCTCTGACAGTCGAAGAAACTTAGCCTCAGTCATCCCAGTGCCATACCAACCACGTTCAGCCCCGCCGTTGAGGATATGGTTCGTCGTTGAATTCATCGCCACTCCGATGTTGTTTTCCTCTTCTATAGCAGCGTCATAAATCCGATATACACCAGGGGTTTTAAAAATCAACGATGCCCTGATCGAACTCAATTTATAGGGAACCAGCTCGGAAAATTCCAGCATGGTCCTGGTGCCGACAGGGAAACCGCGTTCTTTCCAGAAATGCGTTTCACCTTTCGGGTCATGGTAACCTTCCAGACGCAAGGCGAGGACACCGCCCTTATCCGGGGAAGATATGTCGACACTGGTACGTATCTTTTTCTTTTCCGTATTGAACCCGCGCAGATAAAAACGCAACATCACGGCGCTGTCGTCGGATTTCTGGCCATAATCCCTGCTATCCACCTCGACATAGTCGTTTTGCCGAGAAACTTTCACACTCGCACACGACTGGTCTTTAGCAAAGCCATACACGCTGCCCAGCAGTTGATGTTGACCATTAAGCAATATGTAACGGTTATTCGGTTGATCAAACACGATCGAAGATATTTCTCTAACCGGGTTATCTCGACAATTTTTATCCCCCGCAGTCGTTGCTGGCTCGTTTTTTTCTACCTCACGGCCGATTGCTCCGCTTTGTAACCAGCCTGTCGCCAGAAAAAATAGATACATGCCAAGAACCATAGTCTTTTTCATTTTCCAGCTTAACCTTCCTCTACAAAATTACCAGGTTATAATTATTTCAGACAATAGGCTAGATCAAAGACGATTTCACTGCCTTCCGGACCTTGCGGACATCGGAACGACTGGACGTGTCCGTCGTTAAACAGGAAGTTCGCCGAGTTGCTATGAATCCAGTTGGAAGTCTGGGATATGCGGGCCGGATTTCCACTTGCATAGCTGGAATTTGCGGCATATGCCCCCAACCGTCCTGGCCGGTAATAGGTGTAGCCGGCTGATGTCACAGTATCAATATAATCCTGTTCGCCAATCAGTACTGCCTTTCCCCTGATGGCGTTCATCTTTCGCTGAATAATCTCATTCCAACTCTTGTCGTAACTATTATATCCGCCTTTGGAGTATGCCGGATTCTGAGTCTGAGTGATCGCATAATTGCTGGTGTAGTAACTCCCGTTTGCCGCTCCGTTATAAGGACGTACAGCAGGACAGAAAAACACGCCTTGTCGGTTCGTTGAAACAATTGCACAGTCAAAACCGCTGCTGCGCGCCTTTTTATAGTTTGTTCCGACAATGTAATTGCAGATCGCGCCGGTATAATACTGATTGCTCTGTCCCATCGGCAACCAATCGGCAAAATCGTTTACATACATGCTCAGCCCCATTCCGATTTGTTTCAAATTATTGGTGCAATTGATAGCCCTGGCGCGAACTCTCGCTTTGTTCAGAGCCGGCAGCAGCAATCCAGCCAGAATAGTGATAATGGTAATCACCACCAGGAGTTCTATTAGCGTAAAATTCGTACATTGCCTCATCCTATGATTTTTCTGTCGGTTTGAATTTTTTGTTGAATTCATTTTTTTCTTTGCCTCCTGATAAAACTATTGACAAAACCATTTTCGCATTCTATTATAGATTATAACTTAAAATATGAGTAAAGTCAAGGATTTACCCATGAATATAAATGACTATTGCATGAATAAAACAAACATTGACGGGTTGCAGTCAATGCAGCTGCTGATCGAATTTTCCGATGTCGAAACCCTTGGCGAATTCTGGAATAAACGTCAGTTGCTGGGTATTCACTGGCGGCTCTATTATAACAGTTCTCCCGGCGCCGGACTGATTCTCCCCGATGGTCGGCAAATCGCTCTGCTGCCTGAAAATATTTATCTGATTGCACCTTATCCACAGATTTCTTCCTACTGTAGCGGCAACCCGGAACATTTGTTCATCCATTTCATCCTGACAGGATGCCATTCCTCAAAAGAAGAACCAATTTTGACGATTCCGGTGGATGACAGTGCCATGCGTCTTATTTCCGAACTGAAAAAACAATTAAAACAACGTCCTCAAGATCCGATGTCGCAACTATATGCCACAGCGCTGACTTCATTGACGCTGACGCGTTTGCCTCAGGATACTTTTTGCCAGTCGGAAATCGACGGCAGGATCAATCAGGCCTGTGACGCCATGCGGGAAAATCCAGGTTATGATTGGAGTAATTCTGAACTGGCCAAACGTTTCGGCTTTGCCACCAACGCTTTTACCAGGCGCTTCCGCGAAGTTATGGGTGTTCCGCCCTACCGTTATTTGTCTACTCTGCGCTATGCGCAGGCGGCCAGACTGCTGGAGTCCTCCAATTTGAGTATAGATGATATCTGCGAACGGATAGGGATTAAAGATCGTTTCCACTTCTCCAGGGAATTCAAACGGTTTCATGAACGTTCGCCATCTTTATACCGCAAAGTACGGACTGCAATGAATAAGAGTGTCTGCGATAATAACGAAACAGAACAGATGACCGGAAGTAGTTTTTTGAAGAAAATATAGTTCTTATGCGATTTTTACTTATATTCCCCTGTGGACTATTTCTGTTCCGGCAGATGGCAGCCGGGGGCGATGCAGAGTATCTGGTCGGATT
>JBAWXM010000222.1:0-8606 GCA_037144075.1 Lentisphaerota bacterium
CTAAGCGCAAAATATGCTGCGGCGGAAAATAAGATCAATGCTCTTGCCGCAAATCTGCGGGAAAGTATTGACAAAATTAAATCGCTGGAGGCGCAGTTATCAGAGAAAAAATCAGTTCCGGGTGATTCCGCTCTAAGCGCAAAATATGCAGCGGCGGAAAATAAGATCAATGCTCTTGCCATCAATCTGAGAGAAAGTATTGATAAAATTAAATCGCTGGAGGCGCAGTTATCAGAGAAAAAATCAGGAGCCACTGAAATAAAAGTGGCCGTTCCCGCTGTCAAGATACAGGAACTGTTGACTAACGGCATTGTTGCTGAGAAAAAGCAGGATCTGGAGGTGGCATTATGGCATTTCCAGATGGTGCTGGAAAGTGAGCCGGGCAATCTCATTGCTCATCGCCATTTAGGGAAGCTTTATCTACAGATCGAAGATTATGATAAAGCTGTCGAACATCTTGGCCGTGCAGTTAAAGCGGACAGCAAAAATACCGACAGCGCCGCTGATTACGGCTTTGCGCTGCTTGGCGCGAAACGCTATGATTCGGCGGCGGAAACGTTTAAGAATCTGATAAAAATCCAGCCGGACAGCCCTAAAGCTAAATTCGGGCTAGGCTGTGCGCTGCAGAGTAAAGGCGATGTCAAAAATGCTGAAAAAGAATTCAGGGCAGCCTTGAAAATAAAGCCGGATTCGGTGGAAATATTGCAGAAACTAGCCCTGCTGCTGGCCGTGGATAAGGATAAAACCGGCGAAGCTTCCGAACTTTACCGGAAATCCAGAAAACTCGGCGGCAGTCCTGAACCGGAACTGGAAAAACTGCTTAGCGGCAAACTGGCGTCCGCCAACAATGAAGCGGTTTCCTTCCTGCAGCAGTCCGCCGCCGATGCGGAGAAAAGCAAGGATTGGGGGTCCGCCGCCTGGTACTATTCTCAACTGGCTGACCTCAGTACTGATAATAGTGAAGCGGCGAATAAAGTCGGCATGCTGCATCTGCTGCAAAATTCTCCGGACAAAGCGCTGAAAACGCTGAAAGCAAATGACAGCGATATCAGCGCGCTGCTCGCTTCCGCCGAAGCGTGGATTTTTAAAGGCAATTCCGCAAAGGCGCTGGAGTTGTATGCAAAGGCACAGGCTGCTCTCGACAAGAACCCGCGCTACAGCCGTCCGGAACTTTTGAAATCGCTTGATTCAACCGTTGAATTGAAAATTAAAAATCTGCCGGACGACGCGGATAAAAAATCTGAAAAGGTTTATGATTTATTCAAACAATTCTCAAAGAAGTAATTATTTGAATTGAAAATATCAAAAACGACAACCTTGATAAGTGTGCTGGGGATTCCACTGCTGGCCGCAATCGCAATCAGGACAATTTTATATCTGTTCTGGTTGCAGTCGCCGGTCAGGTATTACAGCAATGTTCCAGGCCTGGATATGCAGACGACGCTGCTGATCGGCGGCTGGCTTTATCAGGGGTTTTCGATATTCACCATCCATAAATTCATGATTGCCGCCATTATGTTTTTCAACAACGGGCAGCATTCTCCGGAAATCCTGATCCTGATTCAAATCATCCTGGGCGCTGTCGCCGCCCCGGTCATTGCCTGGTGTGCTCTGCACCTTACCGGCAGACGGCTGTGGGCAATTGCCGCCGGGGTAATCGCCGCCGCGTACGCTCCCGCTTTGCTGCACGAATGCCTGGCGCTGCGCGAAAGCACACAAGTGTTTTTTGCGGCGTTATCGCTGTTCGGGCTGCTTTGGGGAAGAAAACGTCATTTTGACATTATCGGGCTGATTGTGGCCGGGACATGCTTGTCGCTGCCCTGTCTGGTCAGGGTTTCCTCCTCGCCGTTTTTAATCCTGGGATCACTGTGGATTGCGATGTATTTATTCTTAAAATATAGAGGAAAAAGGCTTATCCTCAAACAGCTTTTTATCCGGCTCGGCGTACTGGCAGCGGTTTTTTCGGTGATATTCGGCGCGGTAATGCTGTTTAACGCGCGCAATTCCGGAACTAAACTGCCGTTTCACATAGACATGAACTATGCAATGAAAATGAGCAAAGTTGAAAATCCCAAGGATATGAATGTCGGGGCATTGCAGCAGCCGGCGGCGGAAATTGCGCCGGTTACGGAAGATATTGCGCCCCGTGCCGGATTCAGCGCCGGCAGATACCTGAAAAACTGTGTCTGCAAATTTTATCTGCTGTTCAAGCCTTTTGAAATACCCAATAACGTAAATTATTACTTTATGAAGTATAACCTTTTTCCCTTGCAGTACATGGCCGGGCCGCTGCTGGTAATACCGCTGGCGTTTACGGCAATCCTGTTTATGCTCTGCTCATGGCAATGGATGCGGAAGGAAGGTCTGCTGCTGCTTTACATTCTAGCCTATTCGATGCCGTTAGTGTTTTTCTATCCGCTGGCGCGATACCGGCTGATTATGTATCCTGTCTTCGCAATTCTTATGTTTTATCCTTTTTACAAAGCATACAGTCAAATAAAACGGCGCAATAGTATTTTAATGGTACTGCCGATGCTGCTGCTCTGGTCAGCAGTATTGCTGGTTACTTTCCCGGAGAATATCGATGTCCGCACAACTGACTTTGTGGCTTACGGCAAAGCGATCCAATATCAGGCCGGCAAAGCCACGGACGAATCAGGCCAATACTTCTTCAAAGCGATTGAACAGGATCCGGATTATATCCCCGGATATATTAATTATTCTGACAATCTCATAAAAACCGGGCAGTATCAGCAGGCGCATTCATTGCTTGCTGACGCTTATGTCAGGTTCAATGGAGACAATGGCATTGCGTATTATTACGGAATTGCCCTGCTCGGCGTCCGCAATCCGGCAAAAGCCGAAAGCATTTTCCGCAAAATCCCCATACCAGGTACAGGCGAATCCAACAGCCAGTATTACTACTATCTAGGCGAGGCGCAGCGGCTTCAGGGCAAGTTGACGGAAGCCATTAAATCCTATAAAACCGGACTCGAATTTGCATCGGGCAGGAAAAAAGATATTCTGCTGAAAATCATTGACGACACGGAAAAGAAAATACAGAAATAGCCGGTTATTGCAGACCTTCTTACTTCCGCCGTACTTCGAGAATCGCTATTTTGGTGGAATGATTGAACGGGGCGGGATCAGAAACGGGAATGCCGGCGCGGGTTTGCGGATATCCGGCAAAATCATTCGGGATTGGAATTAATTCCGCAATTTTCAAATATCCGTCCGCGCACAGCTTATCCAGCGTTTCCATATATTCTTTGCCGCTGACATACAACGCGTTGTTTATAGTGACCAAATAACCGCCGTCGTTAATCAGCGGACGCACCTTGTTAATCATTCTGGCGCTGTTATTGACCAGATCAACCACGCCTTTCTGATTTACGGCAAAGAATGGCGGGTCAACAAAAATGCAGTCGAAATGTTCGCCGCCCTGTTTGAGCCGGCCAACTTCCTCCCAGAAATCCCCGACGATAAAATCTTTCTTTGAAATGCGGAAGTTATTCATCTCATACGAGGTTTTTGCGAGATTTAGAAAAAGACCGCTGCGGTCAAGCTGCGCCACCCGCGTTGCGCCGCCGGCCAGCGCGGCGACTCCGAGACTGCCGGTATACGCAAAAGTGTTCAGCACGGTTTTGCCGCTCAAATGTTGCAGCGCCCAGCCGCGCAGATTGCGCGTGTCCAGATACAGACTGGCGTCGCGGTTCATGCACAAATCAACCGCATACCACACGTCATGCTCCCTTACCGCCCGGTCGGCAATGGATCCGGCAAGTATTTTTCCGCGCCTTTCATCCGCCAGCGGACTGTTGCGCGTTTTCAGGATCACCACGCGGATCCAGGGCAGAATACTTTGCAGAACACGCAGGGCTTCCGCAACTGCCGCCGTTCCATTCTCTACTGGATCGGCATAATTGTGGATAACTGCGGTAGCGGCATAAAGATCAATGGCGATATCCGGATATCCCTCAATAAAGCCGTTGAACAACCGGATGGCGGTTTCGTGCCGGACATCCAGCAGATGTCCGCGGGCGGCAATGGCCTTTTCAAGCAAAGCGGCAATAGGTTCTGTATTTGTGATAATTTCACCCTTCAGGATTTATAAAGTATTTCAACCCCGATAAAAGAGTTCAATTTACACTTTTTACAATAGCTGGAAACCTGAAAAGTATGGATTATATTCCAAGCTCCGCTTTCACTTCGCAAAAGGCTTTGATGGCAAAATCCAGGTCTTCGCGCGAATGCGCCGCTGAAATCTGAGTGCGGATGCGGGCCTGTCCCTGCGGCACCACCGGATAGAAGAAGCCGACAACATAGACTCCTTTCTCCAGCATTTTCGCCGCCATATTCTGCGCGAGAACTGCGTCGCCAAGCATGATCGGAACGATCGGATGAATGCCCGGTTTGATATTGAACCCGGCTCCGGTCATTTGCTTGCGAAAATATGCGGTATTCTCCTCCAGTTTGTCGCGCAGCGCAGTTGATTCCGTGACCAGTTCCAGCGCTTTCAGCGAGGCGCAGACTACTGCCGGCGAAACGCTGTTGCTGAAAAGATACGGGCGCGAACGCTGGCGGAGAAGTTCGATGATCTCTTTGCGTCCGCTGACGTAACCGCCGCTGGCGCCGCCGAGCGCTTTGCCGAGCGTGCCGGTGATAATGTCAATTTTGCCGACGACATTGTTCAATTCATGGGTGCCGCGGCCTTTGGCCCCGATAAAACCGACGGCATGGGAATCGTCAACCATAACCAGCGCGTTATATTTTTCCGCTAGTGCGCAAATTTCATTGAGTCTGGCGATATAGCCGTCCATGGAAAACACGCCGTCGGTAGCGATCATTCTGAAACGGCAGTTGGCGGTTTCTTTTAGTTTCGCTTCCAGGTCGGCCATGTCGTTGTTATTATAGCGGAGACGCTGCGCTTTGCACAGCCTGACGCCGTCGATAATGCTGGCATGGTTCAGCGCGTCGCTGATGATGGCGTCTTCCGAGCCCAGCAGAGTTTCAAAGAGTCCGCCGTTGGCGTCGAAGCAGGAGCTGTAAAGAATGGTATCGTCGGTTCCGAGAAACCCGGACAGTTTCTGCTCCAGTTCCTTATGAATGTCCTGGGTGCCGCAGATGAAGCGCACTGACGCCAAGCCGTACCCGTGGCTGGTTAAGCCTTCCTGCGCCGCCTTGACGATTTCCGGGTGGTCGGAAAGACCAAGATAGTTATTGGCGCACATGTTGAGGACTTTGCGTCCGTCGGCGACGGTGATGTTCGCATTCTGCGGGCTGGTAATGATCCGTTCGTTTTTATATAATCCGCTGTCGCGAATTTCCTGCAATGTTTTCTGCAAATGTTCCTGCATAGCTCCGTACATATCAATATTCTCCTGTTATTGCTTTTAATCGCATAGTTTATAGACTTCTATTTAATAATTTTTAAAATTAACTACTGCTTCCAAGTTTGAAGTTTTAGGTTTTATTCTGGATACTGCTATTAATATTCCGCTCCGCTGGAGATAATACTGAATCAGGGAATCCCGGTTGTGACGGAGCACAACCCTCAATTAAAAACAGTTCTAAAGTTCTAAAGTGCCGTGAATCTTGGAATCCCGGTTGTGACGGAGCACAACCATCCATTAAAAACAGTTCCTGTCTCCTTCGGCTGTTCCACTTGGATATTGGATATTTCCCGCCTTGCGGGATCCCGGTTTACGGGACCGGATATTGGTTATTGGTCTCTGGTTTTAAGTTTTATTCTGGCTCCTGAATTCTGACTCCTTCTGTCTTTTGGATCGCTGGTAAAATTCCCCTTTAATTATTACCGCCTGATTATATCGAATCCCACAAATCAGTGCTGAGATATTTCAGGCCGGAATCACAACATAATATTACAATAGTTTTACCTTTATTTTCAGGTTTATCAAGCAATTTTAAAGCGGCGGCGGCATTCGCCCCGCTTGAAAAACCGCCAAAAATTCCCTCCTCCTGGGCAAGCCTTCTGGCTGCGCGCATGGCGTCTTCATCGGAAACCTGCACAAATCCGTCGATATCCTTCCGGTCAACAAATTTAAGGCCGGGTATGGAATAACCGCCGCCCTGTATCCGGTGGCTTGGGTTCGTTGTTTTCTTCCCTGCGTAAACGGCGCAGTTTTCAGGTTCAACGAAATAACACTCTGCATGGGGATTGTGCTCTTTCAGCGCTCTTGCTATTCCACCAAAAGAACCTCCGGTGCCCGCAAAATCACAAAAAATATCAATCCTGCCGCCCGCTTGAACTATTATTTCCGGTCCTGTATGCAGATAATGAGCATCAAAATTACTTTGCAGACTGAACTGGTCAGCCCTGAAAGCGTTTTTCTCTTTTATTATGCGTTGAGTTGCCTTTTCGACAAGAGCAAGGTCTTCCCCTGAAACCTGTCCTTGCTGAGAACCGGAGGCCTGCTCCACAAGGACGACTTCAGCGCCAAGCGCCAACATCATTCGCGCCCTTTCAATTGAATTGCCTTTGCTCATTGCCGCGATAAAAGGATAGCCTTTTATTCCACACACAATTGCCAGGCCGGTGCCGGTGTTGCCGCTTGTAAGCTCCACAACTGTCTGGCCGGGTTTTAACGCCCCTGATTTTTCCGCGTCCTCTATCATTTGCAGCGCGATGCGGTCTTTTTTGGAAAATCCGGGGTTTAGATATTCGAGTTTTGCAAGTATCCGACCTTCGATATTTTTAGTCAGTCTGGAAAGTTCCACTAGCGGAGTATTCCCTATCACGTCGAGTATTGATGCACATAGTCCGAATCTGTTTTTCATGTTCCGCTCTTATATGATTTTATTAAGTGTTTATAATGCTGTTCAAATATAAATCTTTACCTTCTATAAATCAACTTATCGACAATTTTGCGGGATTATTCCCAGCTTAAAACCACTTTGCCGGATTTCCCGGAACGCATGACATCGAATCCCTGTTCAAATTCAGTGTAATGGAAACGGTGGGTGATGATGGAACTGATGTCGAGTCCGGATTCGATCATGCTGGTCATCATGTACCATGTTTCGTACATTTCCCGTCCGTAAATGCCTTTCAGCGTAAGGCCGTTGAAAACCACTTTATTCCAGTCCACCTGCGTCTTATCGGGAAGAATGCCCAGCAGCGCGATTCTGCCGCCATGGCACATGCTGTCAATCATGCTGTTCAATGCCTGCGCATTGCCGGACATTTCCATGCCGATGTCAAACCCCTCTTTCATGTTCAGGTTTTTCCGCACATCTTCAAGTTTCTCTTTGCTGACATCCACGGCGCGGGTGACGCCGATTTTTTCCGCCAGCGCCAGCCGGTAAGGGTTGACGTCAGTGATGACCACATAACGTGCGCCGGCATGTTTGGCAATCGCCGCCGCCATGATTCCAATCGGGCCGGCGCCGGTAATCAGCACATCTTCGCCGAGGACGCTGAACGACAGCGCCGTATGAGTGGCATTGCCCAGCGGGTCGAAACAGGATAGAATATCGTCCGGGATGGCTGGATTGCAGTGCCAGACATTGGTCACCGGAATAACCAGATATTCCGCAAATGCGCCGTCGCGGTTGACGCCGACGCCGCTGGTGTTGGGACAGAGATGACGGCGGCCCGCCAGACAGTTGCGGCAACGACCGCAGACTATATGGCCTTCGCCGCTGACCAGATCCCCGATATTTACATCATGCACATTGCTGCCGAAAGCCTCGACCGTGCCGACAAATTCATGGCCGATAACCATCGGCGGCTTTATTGTCCGCTGCGCCCATTCGTCCCAGTTGTAAATATGCACATCCGTGCCGCAAATGGATGTTTTTCTGATCTTAATCAGAACGTCATTGATACCGTATTCCGGCTTGGGGACATCAACCATTTTCAAGCCGATGCCGCGCTCATGTTTTATTATCGCTTTCATGGATTTCGTCTCCTTTACATAATTTCAAATATTGAATTTTAAGTTTTGTTCGATATATTAAACATTGTTTATTATTATAATTGCTGCAAAAGCAAAAAGCAACAGGTTAGTTCAAGATAATTAACAAATTTTCATTATAGTGAATTATGACAAAAGATATTCCTGCTCCGCCGTCAATCGGCAAAAATGTAAAAAAAGAACGCCACCGGCAGCAATTGTCGCTGGACGCACTCTCCGCCGCCAGCGGCGTATCGAAGGCGATGCTTTCGCAGATAGAATCCGATAAAGTGAATCCCACCATCGCCACGATGTGGAAAATCGCGCACGCCCTGAAAGTAGACTTTAATGTGCTGCTGAAAGGCGAAGGGGACAAGGTGCGTAAATTCAGCATTAACCGCAAAGAAGATATCACAACGCTGGATACGATTGAGGAAGGCGTTTACATTAAAGTGCTGTCGCCGATTGCCATGTCCGAAGACCTTGAACTCTACACTCTGACCTTTAAACCCGGTGCGATACTCAGTTCGATTCCGCATTACCCGGAAACGGAAGAATATTTAACTGTGCTGAACGGCAAAGTTAAAGTCACCGCGGGCAAGAATTCCACCGTGCTGAATGAAGGCGATGTGCTGTTGTATCAATGCGATGTCGAACATACCATCGAGAATCTTTCTGACAAAGACTCCA
>JBAWXM010000223.1:0-8594 GCA_037144075.1 Lentisphaerota bacterium
CTGTCTCCTGTCTTTAATATTATAAATTATACAGCACTATTCAGCATTTATCCTTGACTTTATAACTAAAAAGTAGTATTATCTCACAAAAAAGGCGGAAATATGTCGGACGCTGCGCTGGCTAAAGGGGATTTTTATTTCGGAGAAGGCGGTTTTCCAGTAACGGTCAAGTTCCTTGGCCGCAGCCTGGACCCGCAGCATCCGCACGATCTCACAGCAATTTTGCATTACCATGAATTCTCCGAACTGGTGATCATCACCCGGGGGCAGGGGATGCATCATATCGACGGCGTCGATTATCCGGTGACCGCAGGCGATGTTTTTCTGATTCAGGGCAATATCGCGCATTACTTTGTGGAACGGTTTGAAATGGAGCATTATAACGTGATGTTCGACCCCGGCAAACTGACGCTGCCTGACGCTGAATTGCGGCAGATGCCCGGTTATCAGGCAATTTTCCACCTGGAACCGGCCTACCGCCGCCGTCACCGGTTCAGCAGCCGTCTGCAGCTTGACCATATCAGGCTGGCGGAGATGGAAAATATTATCAGGCGGATGCAGGCTGAAATTTGGGACAGCGCCAGCGGCGCGAATGCCGCGGTTTTCGGGCACCTGATAGAACTGATCGTGTTTATTTCACGGCAATATTCGGCTCAGGCTGTATCATATAAACGCAAAGGACTGCTCCGCCTGGGGAAACTGATCGGGCTGCTGGAAAAGGAATATGCCAGAGACTGGAGTCTGGACAAAATCGCCAAATTGTCCGGCATGTCCAAAAACAATCTGCTGCTGGTGTTCAAAGACGCCACCGGGCATAGCCCGATAGATTTTCTGCTGAATCTGCGTCTGCGCAAAGCTGCGGAAATGCTGCTCAATTCTGATTGCAATATTGCGGAAACAGCGCTAAATACCGGATTTCACGATTCCAACTATTTCACGCGGCAGTTCAGGAAGAAATTCGGACGTTCCCCGCGCCAGTACCGCGCCCGTTTTTATCTGCCCGAAGCCATTTGACAAT
The DNA here is from genome assembly GCA_037144075.1 of Lentisphaerota bacterium. Lineage (GTDB taxonomy): Bacteria > Verrucomicrobiota > Lentisphaeria > Victivallales > Victivallaceae > CAIPAT01. The sequence continues at coordinate 1,019 of JBAWXM010000223.1, forward strand.
TACTGTGATTTCCAGGCCTGCCGCATCGCCTGAGTCAGCGGAGCGGAGCCGTCGGGCATAGCGTCGTGATGCATAGCCCAGCAGAATACCCCGGAATAACCGTTGGCTTTAGCCCAGGCGGTTTTATCCGCGATGCTTTGCGGGTCATCGGCAGGGATCATGGTTTTGCCGTCCGGCGAAGTGAAACGGGCGGCGCGCGTGGCGGGATCGTATTCCCGTTTCCAATCCTTGACCAGCGGAACGATTTCAGCCCAGCCCAGCGCGGTTACTTTTTTGACTTTATCGTTTGGCGGTACTTTTTCATAACGCTGGCAATTTTCATAGGCATAAGCATAGAACGGCAGCCCTATGCAGATTTTTTCACGGGGAATTTTCAGATCTTCCGTAAGATATTTCAACGTTTTGGCGAATCCAACATGGCGCGGATCATCCGCCGCCGGTTCGAGCGCGGCATGATAGCCCGCAATTTGCGAACCCTGGTCGTAGGCCATCAGATTAATGAAGTCGAGTTGCGTCCGCAAGGTTTCCGGATCAAGTTTTCCGGTGAACCAGCTGCCGCAGGGCAGGGCGGAGAAAACATACATTTTCTGTTTTTTGGTTTTGCCGATCTGATCCATTCCAAGCCGCAGTTCCCGTACCAGTTTGTCCCACAATTTTCCCTGTTCCTGGGTGACAGCGCCTTCCCAGTCCAGATCGACTCCGTCGTAATCATTCTGCTCAACGAATCCGGCAATGCCATCGACTAAACGCTTGAAAGTTTCCGGGTTGGCGCAGATTTGCGGAAATAGTTTGTAGCTGCCGCCGCCGAGACTGATAATCACCTTAGCTCCGTTCTGATGAGCCAGCTTGACCAGGCCGGGGCAGGGGTAGCGTCCGGGAATCAGAATCAGCGAGCCGTCTTCTTTGGCTTTCAGGAATGCCTGGAAGACAAAATTATATGCGGAGAAGTCGATTTTTTCCACCGGAAACTTATCCATGCCCCATTTTTCAGTGGCATAATATCCACCCAGTATTTTTTCCGTTCCGGCAGAGGCATTCCAGCCCAGCATTAACAATCCGGCGATTATGATGAATCGTGTCATTTTCAGCCCCTTTTAGCATTAATAAAGTTGTAATTTTGTCTTGCCGTCAAAGCCGGTTATGATATACCGGAAACGGTTGTCCGTGCCGTCGAATTTTTCCCAGTAGAGGACTTGAGAAGATTGGAAGTCATTGGTTTTGCAGGCGGAAACGTGGCCGTCGAAGAACAGCACGTTGGCGCTTTGATTATGACTGAGAAACGGATAGGCATAACTATCGTAATCTGACTTGGAATTAAGCGCATAAGGGGATTTTTTGGTGATGCTCCAGCCGTCGGAGAGCAGGAACAATCTGGAAGGACTGTGCTGGACTTTGATTGAGAGGCACGGATAGTTTGCCAGCGAGGGCGTGGCGTAACGGGCGGCATAAGTCAGCCACCACCAGGAGCCAGTCCCGTACTGTGCCGTCAGCGGGCAGACGAACGTTTTCTGGTTGGTTATATATTTTTCGTCAAGCAGTTTACGACTGTATATTTTCAGCGCGGAGTCATCCGGCAGCCACAGGAAGCCGTTGTAGTCATTGGCATATTGCGCAAATCCCAGTCCGACTTGCTTTTGATTGCTCATGCAGTTGATTGCTTTGGCTTTGTTCCTGGCTTTGTTTAATGCCGGCAGCAGCATTGAGGCCAAAATCGCGATGATCGCGATCACCACGAGGAGTTCGATGAGTGTAAAATTTTTCCTGCTTGAAACCATGATATTTCTCCTTATTTATGTTGAAAGTCTTTCGACGATATCCGGCTCAACGATGATGTCGCGCCAGGGTTGTTCGGGATTTATTGTTCTGCTGGTCAGGCATTCGGCCGCCTGAATGGCAATTTTCTGTCCATTGACGGATATCGAACTCATGGGAACCCGGTAACTGGTGGCCCATGGGGTATTGTAATAACCCAGAATGGCAAGATCGTCCGGAATGCGGAGTCCCATCGTGGCGGCAATTTCGTAGAACGGCCTGGCCATATAGTCCCCGAATGCAAAGATGGCGTCCGGGCGGTATTGCCGCAATCTTTCTTCTAAAAGGTCGTAATGTCCGTTCTCAAAAAGTTCCTCCTGGTAATCAATCACCATGTCCGGGGTGAATTCAATCCGGTGTTCAGCCAGGGCTTTTTTAGCTCCTTCCAGGATAAGCACAGCATCGAAATAAAGCCGCGGCGGCGGAGGCATTACAAATAATATTCTCCGGCGGCCGCGTTTAAGCAGATATTCGGCGCCAAGACGGCCGCCGCCGGTATAGTCAGTCAGGACATTGTCTGCTTCAATATCAGGCGCATGGTTGCGGAACATGAATACCAGATTGCCGATGCGGCGCCGGTATTCGCGCAGCATCTCAAAAGGAAAGTTGCTATATCCGTCAATGATAAACCCGGCAGGACTGGAGCTGATCAGCCGGATAATCTGCTCTTTCAATTGTTCGCTGCCGGTCTGCCGCCAGTCGGTGTCGAGCAGCATGGAATAGAAGCCGCGATCCTGAAGCTGGCGGCTTACGACGGCAGTCATTTCCTGATACAGGTGACCGTGAGAATAAAGCAGCAGCGCTACGGTTTCATGTTTCTGGATGTCCAGATTTTTCCGGACGAATACCCCTTTGCAGGGATGTTTCTCCAGCAGTCCGTCTGCTTCCAGCCGAGCCAGTGCTTTGCGTAAAGTGATGACGTTGACATTGAACATGTCTGCCATCTGCCGCTGTCCAGGGATCTGTCCAGTCAGCAGGCCTTTACTGATCTGCTGCTTCAACTTCGCAACGATCGCTTCATATTTGTTTTCAACTTTGATGCAGGTGTCCATATTTCAACTTCTATTTATGAAGAACTGATGTATATACCTATATATAGTTCATGAAGTTGAAAATGTCAACAGCGAATTGCTTGTTTTTTAGAGAATATTCAGATTTTAGTACTGGCAACATCTTGCCCGCATTACTCTAGTACTCTGTAAACCTAAAAATTTCGCATAGACTAGTTAGATTGCGGATTGGATTTATTCGTTCTTACTGATGGGCGATATGAATATCGTCCGAAGGATGAACGGGAAAATACGAACGCAAGAAACTAGCCGCGTAGCGGTTGCGATCTTTTGAATTTGGATTCGTACCCTTCGAATGCCTTCGATACCACGGTATCGGCGGTTTCTCAGAATACGAACCAATCTTCAAAATATGCGCAATCTATACGCAATTTTTAGTTTTACAGGGTACTAGCGGCATTAAAATTCCGGACAAGGACTTCGCTGCTATTTTCATCACTCGAATGATTCTCATGGCGAGTGGGACTATTTCACAAGTCCTCAGAATATACGTCACTTATCATTGAGGGATCCTTATGGCAAAGAGACTGCACAAAATTCAGCACATCGTCGAGAGCTTGCTGCTGGACCGGGGAATCGCAATAATAGAGGAAACCGTGACTTTGCCCTTGGTAAATTTTCATCTCACAGCGAATTCCGAGCTGAGTAAGTTCATCATGCCACTCCCGGTTGAGTCGATTAGAAAAGAGCGTTTCATGTTCCGCCGCCACAATAAAGGTCGGGCAAGAGTCCTGACAAAAATAAGCAGCAGGGCTGAGTTGTTTAAATAATGGTTCAAATTGCGGTAAATAATCATTACCGGCTGCCAATTGCATACTTTTCCATATGATATCCGGAATTCCCGGCCACGGAATCATCTGTTTGGTACCGCATACAGCAATCAGCGCTGCCGGAGCCACCCAGTCTCCCGGAAGTTCTAAATTTTTGTATCGCAACGGTTCTCCGCATTCACCCGGCTGGGCGTAGGCGAGCAGACTCCCAAGGTGCGCTCCGGCAGAGCTGCCCATGACGACAATTTTCGGCTTGGCCTCGCCGGTTTTTTTTTGCAGGTATTTCACAAATTGGGCATAACTTTGACGCACGTCGAGCAACTGGTCAAATGCAGTGATTTGCTTGTCGCACAACCGGTATCCGGTAGCCGCAGCAGCGAATCCGCGCATATTGACATATTGCATAATCGGATAATACTGCCCCCGGCTGCCGCCAGCCCAGCCGCCGCCATGGACAAAAAAGAATGCAAACGGTTCCTGGGCAGTACCCGGATCCGGTCCGGAAATATCCAGACAGCGATTGGTTATGATCGGGTTGTCCAATGCAACACTCAAAACACAAAATTTCCCTGCAAAGTCTTCGGGCTCCGGCGCTCCGACCGGTTTTGTTTTCACATTCATAGATACTCCATTAATTCTTAATTTCAGCGTGATCCGAACCGGCGCAGGCACTCCTGATAGTGAAAAACATTCACGGCAGCCGTTTCTCCATTCATGCCGGAACATTTGAAGAAGTAGCCTGGCTCCCCTCTGATAATGGACACCGTTTTATGCACCATTGACTCAATTTCCATCAGAGTACCATGACTGACTACGGCCGGCTTCATTCCTCCGACTATAATCCTGCCGCTGAACTTCTCCGCAACAATTGCCAAATCGCTTTGACCGTCAATTGCAATTCCATCGACGCCGGTCGCAAGTATCTGATCGAGCAGCGGAACGACATTTCCGTCACAGACAAAGATGACTTTCTTGCCTGCCGCATGAATCATGGCAAACAATTTTTTGTAGTACGGAAAGATATGATTTTCATACCATGACGGAGCAAACATGGGCCCGTTTGCGCTGCAGAGGTCGTCATGACAGGCTATTAGCGGAAGGGACTCCACTTTGCACATGGCCGATACATCACGCCAGGTGATCTTGAAGAACTGGTCAAGTATCTCCGAAAAACGTGCCGGATCTAGCATTGATGCCACCATGAAATGTTCCCATCCGAATATCTCAACCGGCCACATGAAAAGTGTATGGTAATACCATCCGGTCATCAGGCAGGAATCACCAAGCAGAGCCTGCTTTTCCCGGTAATGCTTCTGAAAGAATGACGTACGATCCTCCAGCGTGTAAGGATCATGCGACAACGGATCGAATGAGAGAACATCCTCCGGCGACGTAAAATTATAATTTTGCGACAACGTGGGGGCCAGCCCCCAGAAGGACGCATTTGATGTTCGCCCAAGCTGGTCATACATGGATTGATACGGCTTTTTCAAGGGCTGCTTATAGACACGTTTGTATGGGGCGCAGCGCGGGTCGTCTGTATAAACGGCTTCACCGTAATAACGGACCAGCGGGAAATTCCACTCGGCAATATCGCCCGGGATAAAATGGGTGAGATCAATGTCAAAACGCTTCCAGCAGTCGGCCGCTGTTTTCTCCGGATTTTCCCAGATGTCATAGTTGAAAAGCATCTTTGCCAGAGACGGGTTGTCCGGAGAATCCCATTGCGGTATCCGGTCCGTCGGCTGTCCGTTGATAGCCGCTATTGCACGTGCTTTGCTCATTAGTCGATCTCCATCATTAATTATATTTTAGCGTTTCGGACGCCATCTTTTTGCGTTTCATGTGCATCGTCACTGTTCTCCACCGCTCCGTCATCGTGCAGGTCTATTTTCTCTTCATGGAGACGGCGGAAGAAAATGCGCAGATCATGGAAACAGCCGATGGTGAACCAGACCGTAGTGGCAACCCCGATCGCCAGCGGCATGCAGATCGCCTGGACAAACCAGAAATCCGCCCATGCTCCGGATGACCATGGGTGCACCAGATAAGCGATCGAGCCGGCGACAAACACTAAAAACCAGGTGATCGACCACCAGAAAATTCCAAGTGTGATCCAGCGGTCGGAACGGCTGAACTGGTCATCAATTCCCCACAGACGGTTGAACCAGTTAATTTTCGCGGGAATCAGGTCATCGACATCGCCTTCCGGTTCAACGGCATACGCGCCTTTGTGCAGCAGCTTGTCCATATTGTGCGGATTTTTACAGGTCAGCAGGGAAACAATTATGTATGAGGTGACCGCCGCCAGGCAGGCGATGAATCCGATTTGCATGCCGTTAAGAATAAACTCATACCCCAATACTTTCTGGAAATAAATCCGCGTAATAATCCCGCCGACCGATAATCCGGAGCCGGTCAGAAACCCGACCCAGGCGCCGGCGGTAGTGCCGCGCTTCCAGTACAATCCGCCAATGATCGCCGCTCCTGCTCCGCCGGTGAAGACTGCCATTGTTATCTGAAACCAGATCGTCACATATTCTGTTTGAGGAAAGATTGCGCCGAAAATGAAAACAAAGACAGCCACCCCGACAATGGACAGACGCAGCAGCAGCAGATGCTCTTTCAGCGAGAACGGTTTTTTACGCATTGGCACGACCACGTCCTGAATAAAGATACTGGACCATGAATGCAGGTGAATGCCGTCGCCGGCAATGATCCCCATCAGGCAGATCGACAACAGCATGCCTTTAAGCCCGACCGGCAGCATGTGCGACAGTGCGATTGGAATCCGCATTTGATTCACGGTGCTGGGGTCGGTGATTTTGCTGAGGTCAGCCTGCACGGCGGCGCTGCCGGCTGCACTGTGCAGGTAGGTCAGGGCGCATACGGCCAGCAGGGTGATCATCACGCTTCCGGCGAAACTGCGCCAGCGTCCGAGAATCATCCCCATGCGGGCTTCATGCGGCGACGATCCGGAGGCGTTGAAAGCGTGGCTGTTCTGCCAGGCCATCGTACTGTATGCGCTGACGAATATCCCCATCAGCACAAACCATATATTGAAGTCCTTCAAGCTGAATGAGTCGAACGGATTGACCAGCGACTTTCCCGGCGCAGTATCCAGCAGGACGGCGCGCGTTTCGACCCAGTTGAAGAAAAAAAAGACCAGGGTGATTGCTATGACCGAATAGAAAATCTGGGTGAACATCCCTTCGGCGCAATCGGTCAGCAGTACTGCGATCTGTCCGCCGAAAGTGGTCATAACCACGCAGATTGTCAGAAAAAGGGCCATCAGCAGCAGGTAAGTTGGAATCTGCCAGCCCAGTATCAGCAATTCCTGCGGCAGCCCGAGAAAGTTCACCATGAAACGCGACCCTATTACCGGAATGATGCCGAAATTAATAAGGCCGGCGAAAAATGCCAGACCACCGGCAAACAGCCGGAAATTACGACTGTAACGCATTTCGAAGAACTGGCCGAGAGTCAATGCCCGCGTCTGACGGTAACGATAGATGACAAAGCCGCTGATTGCTATCAGCAGGGACACCGGCACCGAAAGCTGCCCCCACCATGATAGTGTAAAGCCGCCTACAGCAAAAACCTGAAAGGCGGCGACAAAAACCACCGCTCCCGCGCCTTGTTCACTGCGTGCCGTGCAAATTAAAAAGCGCCCGGCATTGCGGCCGCCGGCCATAAAATCAGCCACACTGCGCACATATCGACGGGAATAAAGGGCTATTCCCGCACAAATAACCAGCGGTAAAATCATAATCAACCAGTCGACAATATGCATTGATGCTTCCTTTATTAGTATCTTTGTTTTAGACTTCTATGTTTTAAACGTTTTTTAAAATTGACTGCTGCTTTTCAGGTTTTAAGTTTTAAGTTTTAAGTTTTAAGTTTTAAGTTTTAAGTTTTAAGTTT
>JBAWXM010000224.1:0-8568 GCA_037144075.1 Lentisphaerota bacterium
TATCTATGTTGACTCAGCCTTTTTAAAGGATAAATTAAAGTTTATGTAAGCTGTCCAGCTTTCAAGGTAAATACAAAATTAGCAGACATTTTCTGCTTTTTTGCAATATTAAGACCGATGCTGCGTTTACTTGTTATGAAAAATACGGGAAGGTTAATATGAAAGTTATATCTGCGCTGTTATTTATCAGTGTGCTTTTTAGTTTTACAGGATTTTCCGCAGATACTGAAAACAAAGATCATCATGTGAAGATTGAAGTTAAAAAAAATGGCAGCACGGTGGCGTTGTATGCGCATCTCGCCGATTGCACAGAAGTGACAATCACCCTGACCATGAATCTTGACAATATGACCGCCTCTCCGCCAGTTCCGCTAACCGTTGATTCTCTGGGTAAGCAGGAATTTCTGCTTACCACAATCCACCCGACAGCAGCAAAAAAGGAACATAAATACAATTATCAATTCCATTCAAAAATAGGTCGAAGACTTCAATTCGCGCCGTTTCCATTCAATTATTACCTGCCCTATGCCGATCAGGAATTTAAAGTGATAAAGGGCGATGACGGCCCCCATAACGAGAATGCGATAAACTGGGCAATGCCCGCCGGCACAGTGGTTTGCGCGGCGCGTGACGGGGTTGTAGTCGCGATCCGGCAGGATTCTGACAGCAACGGCAAAAATGACAAGAACAAGCATGAGGCGAACTATGTTGTCATCAAGCATGAGGATAATTCGTTAGCGGAATATTCCCATTTGCAGAAAAACAGTCTGCAGGTAAAACTCGGACAAAAAGTAAAAGTCAATGCTCCACTGGGCTTATCTGGCAATACCGGATCTCCTTCCGGCCCGCATCTGCATTTTGCCGTTTACTACAATATCGACGGGAAAACGAGCAAAACGATACCTGTACAATTCGTGACAAAAACAGGGAATTTAACCTTGAAGACCGGAAACAGTTACTGACAGCAATATAAAAATGAAAACATCTGAAATAATTGTAAAGCAGTTGAGCGTCGGGGGATTGGATGACAATTTCTCCTATCTGCTGCATCACGCGGCCAGCGGGGATACTGCGCTGGTTGATCCTTGCGGCGACATTCAGATTATCGAAACTGCAATCAAGGCTTGCGGCGGTGTGTTCACCCCGAAATATATTCTACTGACGCACGGACACGGAGATCATACTTCCGGCGTAAATGCGGTAAAAAGGTTTTTCAATGCCCCCGTACTGGCACATCCGGCCTGCCCGTTTCCGCACGAACAGAATCTGCATGACCGGGAAAAACTGCCGTTCGGCAATCTCGACATCGAAGCGCTGTTCTCGCCCGGACATTCGGCGGACAGCGTATGTTATCGCCTGAGCGATGATTCCGCCATCTTCACCGGGGACACGCTGTTCATAGACTGCTGCGGTTACTGCAAACCGGAAAAAATGTTCAAAACAATGCGCGAAATATTATATCCGCTGAACGACTCCAACATTGTATATTCCGGCCATAATTACGGCCATGTTCCATTCGCTACTCTCGGAGAGGAAAAACAGACAAACCCGTATCTCTATATCAAAAAGTTGAATGAGTTCATCGAGGCGGTTAAGAATTTGTAAAGCCGGATATGGGAATATCGCATATATACTCTGCACGGTTGAAAATTCAACACAGATTGCGAAGATTTTGAGAATTGGTTCGTATTCTGAGAGGCTGCCGATACCGGAGTATCGAAGGCCTCGAAGAGCGCTAATCCAAAATCAAAAGATCGCACCTATTCATCTATGCTAAATTTTCAACCGCGCAAAGTATATCAGTAAAATCATATAAAAAAGCCGATAGCGGATATGCTTTTCCGCAAACCCGTGTATATTAACGCCAGTATTATTAATTAAAGCAAAGGGCATAATAATGAGAAAAAGATTAAGAAAAAAGTTGTTTCTCCGTGAATTCCAGGAATTGGGTTTCGATCTCAAAGCCAAAATGAATCTGCCTGACGAAGCGGCGCTTGACGCATTCTGGACAAAATTTGTGGAACAGGTGGAGGCCAACAACGTGCATTGCCACGGCGCATTCGGCAACGAGGAATTTGACATGTTCGTAATGGTCGGACAGACTGGACCGGACGCCGAAGAACGCAAAACCAAATTCATCGAATGGCTGAAAACCCAGCCGGAAGTTTCTGAACTCACCGCCGGTGAACTGGTTGACGCTTTTTATGACGAAACCTGCCGCGGCAAGACCTGCTGCTGCTGCGACTGATTAACCAGATACATCCTCAAAGCATCAGGCGATTTAAATTGTCTGATGCTTTTTTATGCCTGCCGCAGTAAAAATCTCATAAACGCCAAACAAAAACACTGATGCGAGGTATCCGATGAAACTGCAAATCTTATTCTACATGATCTTATGCGCTGCCGCATCCGCGGACACGTTCATTCCGGCAAACGACACGCGCCTTGCGTTTTCCGATTTTGCGCGCATGACATTCATCGACTTCCCGGGTTCAGCAGGAAAGAAAATAGCGCGTTTTGACCGCATCGCCGACCCTGGCGGCAAGGGTTACCAATGGGACAATCCAGGCGCAAGATTGCGTTTCCGCACTGATGCGTCTTCAATCAACGTGCATCTGTACTACAATGAGAAACACATTTCAACATCGGCGCGCAATCCAGTCGGACGGTACGCTATCGACGGCAAAATCGATAACGCATGGCGCTTCACCAGTGTTCAGACGAAAACTGTACGAACGCCGGAAATGCTCATCATACCGATTGCCGCACACACGCCAGGCATGCATGATTATGACATTATACTCCCATACGGTGATTCAGTCGATGTAGTCGGCGTTACGACTGAGGGCAAAGCGCACTTTGAAACACCCTCGCAGCGTCCGGCGAAACGGCTTGTCGCATACGGAGATTCGATCACGCACGGCTTCACTGCAAGCGAGGTAACAAGTTCCTATGCGTTCCTTTTCGCGCAGAGGATGAACTGGCAGATCGTAAATATGGGAATAGGCGGACGCGGTTCGGCGGCGAATGACGGCACGCTTATTGCATCGCAGAATGGCGATGTGGTAATTATGCTGATCGGCGTTAATGACTGGCAGGGCGGAAGGCCGGTCGCATCATTCAAGGCGAACATGGAGGGATTCATTAAAAATCTCAGAAAGCAGCAACCGTTAGTGCCGATTATTGTCATAACTCCGCTCTGGGTGCCGGCATCATGGAAACCGAAAAGCGCGAACATTGACCTTGAGGAATACCGCAAGGCGCTCAGAGAAATAGTCGCGGCGGCGGGAGATGCGAATATACGGCTTGTCGAAGGACCGGCGCTGATCGATCATGATGAAAAATATTTTGACAAGGTGGCAGTGCATCCCAACGATAAAGGCTTTGCAATGATGGCTGAGCGGCTGGCGGCGGCACAGCAATAACTTTTAAATATTCAGCATATAGGTTATCACGCTGCCGACATACGCGGTCAGGCCGATAACCAGCATGTACACCGCGATTTCGTATTTTCTGGTGCGAATATCCCTCCGGTGAATTAACGACTTGATCGTTTCCTCAAAAGTTTCCGCTTTAAAGCAGTGAACCCATTTGATAAACAGCGGACCGGATAACAGAATGATCGCGGACAGCAGCACAAAAAATAATCCGTTTATAATCAATATTCTGGAAGTCATGTTAGCTTCCGCGATTTTTGGACCGGAAAATCCGGTAATCGTCAAACAAATTGTAATCAGGCTCAGCAGCAGTTGCGACCGGCTGTAAAGCACCTGGAACGAGTCGCGAACATTGTTGAGTATTTTCTCTTTCTGCGGATCAGCGATAATCTCTTTATAAAATTCGATTTCCTCATCCGCTGTAAGTTTTCTCATGCCGTTGACCATTATATCTCCTTCTGAAAATTAAAATAAGCTGCCAGTATAATTATGATTACTTAGCAAGTCGTCTTTTGCATTCTTCAAGTATATCTTTGGTTCCAGTGGCGCCGCAACGGGTAACTCCTATTGAACGCATTTGCAACAGAGAGTCAAGATCGCGTATACCGCCTGCCGCCTTAACCTGAACATAGTCTGGGGCGTATTTACGCATTAATATCAAATCTTCAATGACAGCTCCGCCAGTACCATAACCGGTTGAAGTTTTTACCCAGTCGCATCTCAATTCGCCGCAAATTTCGCATAAAGCGATTTTTTGATCATCATTCAAATAGCAATTTTCAAAAATAATTTTTATTTTTTGTCCAGTCTGATGCACTGCGTCAGTTACTACACGAATATCCTCACGGACATATCTCCAATTATTGCTTAAAACCGCACTGATATTAACGACCATATCCAATTCTTCGCCGCCATCGATCAATGCTTGTTTCGCTTCTGCTAATTTTACGGCAGTGGTATGGCAGCCATGCGGAAAGCCGATAGTGGTACTGGCAAGAACACTTCCGCCGCACAATATTTCTGTGCAACGCTTTAAATAATACGGCAGAATACATACACTGGCTGTATCATATTCCAATGCCAATTTACATCCAGCTTCAAGCTGTTCAACTGTTAATGATGGATTGAGCAATGAGTGGTCAATCGTCTTTGCAATATCACGGTAAGTAAAATTCATTGTCTCCCCTTGTTTTTGGGATTGCCGGTTGTGACTATTACTATAATTGAAACAAATCTGGAAATCAAAAGCGAATTGTAAATTATTGATATACAATTTCCCGAACAATGCCTTTTCCGCGCACTGAATTACCCAATATTATCTCTTCAGCATTTTTCAAATCTCCAGGATACAGCATTTTTTCGACGGCATTCAGTTCATGTAATGTCTTTTCACGCCATATTCCGGGCAGCAGGCCGCAGGTCAGCGGCGGGGTGAACCATTGATTTCTATGACACAGAAAAATATTCGATATAGCGCCTTCGGTCAATTCGTTCCGTTCGTTGAAAAATATCACTTCATCAAAACCTTTCGCGCGGGCATCGTGAAAATGACGATTGTAGAAATCGCGATTGGTGGTTTTATGATACAGAAAAACGTCATGGCAGTCAACTGTTTCCTTAGACGCCAGTATCCTGAGCGAAGTTTTGCCCCAGCCGGCAGCGGTCAACGGATGACTCTCCACCACCGCAGAGCCGTCCGGCGCGATCAGCAAACGCAGCCTGGACTGCTCACACTGCGGATTGACTGCCGACAGCGCGTTATCAACAGCAGCCCGGTTCCATCGCCGTCCGAAATAGCGTTGAGTTGATTCTGCTCTGACCAGATGTCCGGAAAGATATTTTATTCCTCTGCCCTTCTCCCACAGCATAGTTTCCAATACCTGGAATTCCGGAATGGAATAATTAATAAAGTGGCTTTTCAGCAGCGCCTCCCGCCATTCTGATTCAGGTCTGGAATCATAGACAATCCCGCTGCCGATTCCCAGTTCAGTTCGGTCTGCATAGCAGATCAGCGTCCGGATTGCCACATTCAGACATAAATCTCCGCCCGGCAAAAAGCACCCGGCGGCGCCGGTATAGACCTTGCGGGGACTTTGTTCCTCGCGGCTGATAATATTTACCGCGCTGATTTTCGGAGCCCCGGTGATCGAGGCCGGCGGAAATGTCGCCTGGAGTATATCATACAGACTTTTCCCGGCAGCCGTTTCGCCATGCACGGCGCTGATCATCTGATGCACGGTAGGATAGGTCTCCACCCGGAACAGCGGGTCAACCCGGATTGAGCCTGGTATGCAGAACCGCCCGAAATCATTCCTGACCATATCCACAATCATTAGATTTTCCGCCATATTTTTGGGGTCAGCCGCCAGCCACTCTGCAACCGCTTTGTCCGAAGCCGCATCCGGATGCCGTCTGGCTGTGCCCTTCATCGGACTGCTCTTAACCTGCCGTACATGCTTTTCCAGAAAAAGCTCCGGGGAAATCGAAAGTATTTTGAATTTACCGGCATTGAAAAACGCCGGATACGGCACCGGATGGCGCTTGACCAGATCAAGAAAAAGTCTTTCCGGCTCAGCTACCGCCGGAGCGTAATTCCGGAAAGTAAAATTTGCCTGGTAGATATTGCCTTCGACAATATCCTGCGCAATCCGATCCAAAGCCGCACAATATTTGCCATGGCTGATTTCCGGCTCAAAATCAAGGGAAAAATTATCGTCTCCGTCAGGAAAAACTGAAAAATGTCGCGGCGCATCGTTATAAACGGCAACGCAAGCGGCTGGAAAGTCTTCCGTCTGGAATGTATTGAATACATGATCAAATGCCGGCGCCGCTTCGTAGGCAATAAAACCGGCGGCAAAACGTCCGTCCGCCAGCGCTTCTTCCAGTTCCGCCAGCAGCGGCACAACCTCAGTGGTGTTAGCGGCAGTCAGTATTTTAAGCGGACTGGAGAATATTCCGTATTCCGGCATATCACCGGGCAGGCGGCACAACGCCGTCCCGGTTTGCCGCAGCAGTTTTAAAATTTCATCATGAGTCAAAGTCATAAATCATCCGGTTATTTGTCAAAATACAGGATGATTAAGATACATCAATTTATCTTTTCAGCCAGCAGTTAAACTTATTTCCAACTGGAAACTCTGCGGATTACGGCATTGGCCGTCTCTTCGTCATTAACACCGACAGAGAGAAACACTCCTTCGGGGCGAAGGTTCCGCATGATAGTATCCAGTTCATCTAGTTGAATGTTGTTTATTTGTACACCTTTGCCGGCCGCCTGAACTTTCTGGTAAACCGGAATCCAGTCGGATGCGCACCCCTGCCCTGCTCCGTAAATCCATTGAATGGTATTGAGCTTTTCAATCTCAAGCAGCGCATCAAGATGCTTTAGAGAACCCTTTCCGTCCAAATGAAAAATACTGGCTCCGGTTAAACTGCACTCTTCCCGGATACCTTCCAGAAAAAAATCATTGAAGTTATCCGTGGAAATCATATACGCGAAATCGCAACTTGGCACTGCCCAGCGTTTAGAAGAGACAATTCCAGGCCAGCCGGTAGTCGCGTATTTAAGATCTCCAAGTTTTTTGAAATAAAAATCCAGCAGTTTTTTAAGCTCGCCGGTGACCATCTTTACATTTTTCTTGACCTGATCAGGATAATCGTACAAGTCCATGCACAATACCTCAGATCCTCTTAAACCTGCCAGACAGTCTCCGCCGGGATGAATATCCGGCCAGCCGATATAGCAATCGCCGTCATTCATCGCAATCAGCGCGTCATACATTTTCTCCATGGTTTTGAAACATTCAGATTGATAATCAAAGCGCATGGAATCAAGTTCGGCATAATCTTTTACGAATGGCACGATATATGAGGTTGATTTTTCTTCAAACACAATTTTGCCGCCGAAACACGCCGCAAAAAAATCCGGACCGACATTGGGAAAAGTAATTGGCAGGGCATCACCGTAATATTTGGTGGCCCGAATGCGTGCCAACCGTCGCTCCGCCTGATATTCAGCATCAAGCCAGTATTGCTCAACATTCACGTGCTTACTTTCCGGCTCCATGAATGCGGGATCGCAGATAGACATGCAAACCACCGGACGGTCGAGAATCTCGCAGTTCCAGAAGGCATCCTGACGTTTCAAGCGCATTTCCCAGTCATCAATATTCTTGATCGGCATTATATCCATTGTCGCGGTCTCCATATATTTTTTACATTTAATGTTGCATATAAATAAGAATATAACTATATTTGATACACAAGTCAATGGTAAAATGTTGCAAAAACAGGTAGTAAATGTTTCGTAAGAATAATAATTTCATCAATCGCACGATAACACTAAGTGCTCCAGCCATGCCGTCATTACAACATGAATTCAGATTGAAAGTGTTCAGTTCATTTGAGAGCCTGGGAAATTTTGAACACAAACAAATCCCGCGCAACCATGCATTACATTTCATCGTATCCGGGCATGGGGAATTTGTCTGTGACGGCAAAAGCTATCAAGCCGGACCGGGCGATATTTTCATGTTTTTTCCTGGTATGCAAATTTATTATCACGACTATCCGGAAACACCGTGGCGGTATTACTGGCTCCATTTTGACGGCAGTAATCTTGATTTGCTGTTTGAGTATGCCGGACTAACACACGGAAAACCTTTTTTAAAATCAGTGAATCCAGAACTGTTTGCCTTGTTCTCCTCTCTCGAAAAAGTCTTTTTCAGTAAGCAATATTCCCATTTCCTGCCGGTCGCCGCCGCCTGGCAGGTATTGTCCATGCTCAGCCGCAAACCGCAAGGCAAACACAATCTGGCGGAACAAATCAAAGATCAGATTGACCTGGCGCAGTTTGGATATCCTACTGTAGAAGAGCTGGCGGAAGCGTTCAAGGTCAACCGGACCACACTCTTCCGGACATTTAAACAGGCTTACGGCTGCGGGGTTAAAGAATATCTTGATTCAGTAAGACTGAAACACGCACTTGCCCTGTACAAATCAGGCGTGCAGATCGAAGTTGTATGCCGCATCTGCGGCTACGGCAGCGAAGAATATTTCCGCCGCATTTTCGCAAGCTATACTCTGCACGGCTGAAAATTTAAAATAGATTGCGAAGATTTTGAGAATTGGT
>JBAWXM010000225.1:0-8558 GCA_037144075.1 Lentisphaerota bacterium
CTTTTCTCGCTTTCAACTTTTCTCGCTTGTCCCGGCTGCGGTTATTTTCTGCAGGATAAATTTCTGTTTCTCATTGAACAGTTCCGGCGTGTTCAGGTTATTCTCCAGAAAATTCTGCCATTCATCCGTCGAATTTGTATAAATTCTAGTCTTGTCGTTGCCGTCATATGCCACGCTCTTCAACGCTTTGACCTTTTCATTATCGGTCTTGTTGAACCACTCCATATTGAACGGAACAAAAGTCAGGGTATTGCCGCTAAACTCAACTTTCAGCAGCACATGCATTGGCAGCACGGTAATATTCCAGTAATCATTATTCTGTGGCGAGGTGGCGGTAATATCCGCAAAGAACTGGTCTTTAATTTTAAAAAAAGCGATATTGAAATCAGACCGTTTATTATTTTTATCGTAAGTGATCAGTACATTATCCGTAATTTTCCATGGAGTTATGTCGCTTTTTGAAACATCATCGCCGGCTGAAACATTCAGCTTCCAGTACCCTCCGGCAGCTTTCAACTCCACAATTTTACTTTTGGCGCAGAATGGATTAATCGAATAAATGGTGCATCCGGCGGCAATTCCCAGCATCAGCATAGAAATAATTCTCAAAAAATTGCGCATTTGCATATCTCCGTTAAAATTGCTCGGTTCATCGGCTTATATTATAATAACCCCGGTTTGATAAAATTCAATTATGCCGAATCATGGAATTGCTGTCTGTTACGGACAGCGCTGCAATAGACCAGCCGCGCAGTTGCCAACCCTGTATGGAACTTATGGGACTTATGGAGCGTGCGGTGAAAGCGCTGGTAAATATGTTTTGGCATTGCTCACTGTTTCTGATTAGGTGTTAGGTTTAGCCCTTTAGCCCTTTTATTTCGTGTCTACGCGGCTGATGCCGCTCCATGATTCATCCGGCTCTTTGAGAAGATATTTGTCGCAGCGTTCAATGTAAAGCGTTGCGGCATGATCTTCCGGAAAATCCCGGAGAATGGCATGGAACATTTCCTTTGCCTTGCTCCATTCTCTTTTCAAGTATGAACTGTAGGCGGCTTGAAAATTTGCGGCAAGAGTTTCCATGGCGGCGGAATCCGGCGACTCCTTGTCCGTGAGCAGTTCATAAATTACCACGCTCTGGCTCTTGCCTTTTACCGCGATCTGGTCAAGGATTCTGCAAATGAAAATATTCTGCACATATCTATGAGTAGCCTTGCTGATAATGATACTGGTCTGGTAAGTTTTATTCAAGCCTTCAAGCCGGCTGGCCAGGTTGACCCCGTCGCCTATCACCGTGTAGTTAAGCCGCTGCCTTGACCCCATATTTCCAACCACCGTGTAACAGGAGTGGAGTCCGATTCTGGTGTGAAAAGGATATTTGCCGGCTTTCAGCCATTCACTGTTTAAAGCGCCGATTGCCCGCTGGCATCTTAACGCCGCCCGGCAGGCCATTACAGCATGGTCGTCATTGGCAATCGGAGCGCCCCAGAATGCCATGACGGCGTCGCCGATGAATTTATCCAGAGTTCCTTTTTCCGATTCAATAATCTGCGTCACCTGGTCAAAATAATCCGACAGTTGCAGCATCAGTTCTTTCGGCGGAATGCTTTCGGAAATATCGGTGAATCCGGCAATGTCGGAAAAGAACAGCGTCAACTCCCGGTCTCTGCCGCCGACCGTGACATCCTCGCCCGAAGCAATGAGCTGGTTGACCAGCACGGACGGTACGTAGCGCTTGAACGCTTTCAGGCTGTTTTTCATGGTTTTAACGGCTGAATCCATGGTCTGAATCTCGTGGATGTGAGATTTTATGTGCGCCCTGTTCTCCAGGTTGAAGTTTTTCACTTCAAGCACTTCCTGGGCCAGTTTCTCTATTGGCCTGGATATCTGCCTGGCAAGCGTTACCGCCGCGGCTACCGAGATAAGCATAACCGCCAGCGACAGCAGCAGCGTCATTTTCAGAGTATTCTTCATCGGACCGAGAAAAACATCTTCCGGAGCAATAAACACAAACCGCCATGCCTTGCCGAACTCTTTTGGAAAGAGCGCGAAATACGCCAGGTATGAAGTGTTGTCGGTATCATATAAAAACAATCTGTCGCCGCTGTCTTTATATTTCCTGACGGCATCTGTAATTTGCGGAATGTTTAATTCAGCCGGGGTTAATCTGCGGATTTTTCCGCTTTCGGCGCTCACCATCCGGTTCGGGTCTGAATAAGCCAGCAGCAGATTTTTTTCATCCACCATGAACGCAATCCCGCTTTTGCAGATATCAGCTTTTCTGATAAAATCGGAAAGTCCGTCGAGCGTGATATCCGCGGCCATGACGCCTTTTATGCTTTTGTCCTGATTGTAAACCGGGCAGGAAACCGTAATTCCCGGCTTGCCGTTTTCAAAAAAGATGTACGGTTCAGTCCAGAAAGTCTTTCCGGCAGTCTTTGCGCCGATATACCACGGCCTGGCCCGCGGATCATATTTGCTGTCGGCAAAAGTCTCCTGCCGTATTGCTGTCAAATCTTTATTATAAAAATCAAAAACGGTGTAAGCCTTTTCGTCAATTCTGGAAATATGCTTGATGTAAATATCGTCGCCGATGACGCCGGCCTGAAGGAAATTCCCCTGTTCATCCCCGAAATAACAGAATGCTATCTGCTTCTGCGTCATGATTATTTTAAGCAGATATGCCGCCTGCTCGGTTTTTAAACCCAACTTCAGGTTGCTGCCGTTAAAAACGTCGGCGGCGATTTCGGTAGT
Source organism: Lentisphaerota bacterium (assembly GCA_037144075.1). GTDB lineage: Bacteria > Verrucomicrobiota > Lentisphaeria > Victivallales > Victivallaceae > CAIPAT01. Next base: position 2,752 of record JBAWXM010000225.1, read on the forward strand.
GAACCTGGCGGCTTTCAAGTAGTTGTCGGTTTTCTGGGTGACCGCTTCAGCCTGACGCTGAAAACTGTCTTTGACGAGTTCCAGGGTGGATGTTTTATTTTTGAAATAGATAAACGCGGTAATAATCAGCACGGTCGTAACAATCAGTGAAGTAAAAACAAATACAATATCCACATTAAAGGTTCTCTGCTTCAGAAAATTCATTGGCACACCACCCGCTGTGTTATATTTTGTAAAGATCCAGCGGATAAATATAGCCTGCTGCATGAGAAACTCAAATCGCCAGCGTCGCCAAAATGGCAATACGGATTTATCAGTCCTGGTTTTTCGCATGATTGACCGTTATAATTCTGTCGTTTTTCAATAAAATTTGCATGTTGACAAAATGGTTTTGCAGGGTAACTTATAAACGTTTTTGGGGTAAGCTGTAATGACTTGGAAGAGGATATCATCATTTTTATTACATTCCTGTGGATGCGTCATGTTTTACAACCGGAGATAACAATGAGATTGATTAAGAAAATGGGCATAAGTTTTATTCTGGCGATGTTGACTCTGGCAGTTTGTCATGCCGGAACATCGGAAAACGTCAACTGGCAGAACGATTACGCCGCCGCGCTGAAAACTGCCGCCGCCGGCAAAAAGAATATTCTGCTGCTGTTTACCGGCTCCGACTGGTGTCCAGCCTGTAAAGCGCTGGAACAGCGGGTTTTAAGCAGCGCGGAATTCCGGACCTTTGCGAACGAAAGCCTGGTGTCGGTACTGGTGGACTTTCCGCGGACTAAGAAGCTACCGGATGCGCAGATACTGGCCAATGAAGCATTGCAGAAAAAATTCGGAGTCGAGGGCTATCCAGCAATCATCCTGCTTGACGCTAACGGCAATGTTCTGGATGAATTAAGTTACAGCGGCCAAACCCCGGAAGCATTCGTTACTGAACTTAACCGGGCCGGAATGATGGTTCCAAGGCGTGAGCCGGTGCCGCCGCTGGAGGGTAAACACGCCTCTATGGAAGTTATCAAATTTTACGATTCCATAATTTTTCCGCCCAAAGGTAAATCTACCGTTTCATGGAGTTATTTTAGAGAAGTTTTTGATTTTTACAAGCAGCAACTGGTGACGAATCCATTGAAGTCGGGGGCGATTAATCAAAATACCGCCGACTGGATTGGCGCTATGTTGACCCGCTATTTCTGGCAGCCCGGCTATCTCACGACTGCCGAACTGGAAAAATCAGGGCGCGAGATTTATTTGAAAGAAGGCACCGCAGCTTCCCCTTATTTTTTAACATGCTATCTCTGGACAGTGCCGGAGCAGGACGCTAAATTCAGGCGCACTTTGATGGGCGCCGCCCGTGAAAAGCTCCGCGCGAATAAAAAACTGCCCATTCTGTTGCAGATGATTTATAATCACGCCACTGGTCGCGAGGTTATATCGCTGTTGAATCAAGCCATAGTCACCGGGGAACTGGATCAGGCCCCGCCGCAATTTATTTATCGCATGCTGACTGAACGCGACAGCCGCAACGCCTTTCAGTCAATCCTGCCGTTGCTGGAAAAATCGAAAATAGATCCATGGGTCGCCAAAATGCTTGCCGGACAAATCGAATTGGGCATCGCCTGGGAAGCGCGCGGCGGCGGCTATGTGAATACGGTCACAGATAAAGGTTGGCAGGAGTTTAATGAACATAGTAAACTGGCCTGTAAATATCTGGAAGATGCCTGGAAAATGCATCCGGAATGGCCTGAAGCCGCTGGTGCGCTGGTATATGTCACTATGGGAATTGGCGACGCAAAAGATATGGCACAATGGTTCAACCGTGCGGTGGCTGCTCAGATTGATTACACTCCGGCATATCATAATTTGCTGTGGGGATTGCGTCCGCGCTGGCATGGCAGTTGGCACATCATGCTGGCCGTTGGTCAGAAAGCTGCGGATATGGACGACTACTGGTATTATACATCGGCGCCGCTGGCATTTGTCTGGGCAGTGCAGGATATTGGCAGTGAAATGAATTTTGCGCGTCTCCGCGTGTTTCTACGTGAGCAACTGCCGAATGTCCGCCGGGTGTTGGAGAAAAAGATTGCGGCAGACCGCCAGAACAGTAACTGGGTTGATTACCGGCATATGTATGCGGTACTGGCCAAGCATTTGCTGTTTTGCGGCGATTATGCCGGAGCCAAAGCAGCGCTGGTCAATGCCGCACCTGGAGACAACGGCTGCAATACTCTCATTCCTAACAATTATCTCACAGAATCACGGGAAGCGATGGAACTGGAAATCGCGCTGGCGACAGGCCAGTCTGCTGGAACCGTCAAGCAGATTGATGCTGCTATTGACGCCGGAGAAATCGAAAAGGCATTACGCCTTTATCTCGGTTTGCTAACCCCAAACTCTACGCCAGAGGAGCGCGCTTTCGTGGAAAACCGCGCCGCACTGCTTTTCATGACAGATAATTATGCTCCTGACGACCGCGGGATTTTTGCTATAGCCCGCTCCGGTTCGATTCCCGGCGTATCCGCATTTCTGGATGCCAAATATGACGTTAATATGCGCGGCAAAGACGACTGCACCTTGCTGCAACGGTCATTGTCAATTAATTACAAATTAGAGAATAATCCTGAAGTCTACGCCGCATCCAAAATCGCCATGCTGAAATTTCTGATGTCGCGCGGGGCCGATATTCACGCGCTGGCCGGGCCGAAATGGACGGCGCAGCATCTGGCGGTTTCAAATAAACTGCCGGTGCAGGTGCTGGAGTTTATCGCGCAGCAGCCGGGGATTGACCTGAACGCCGGAGATGTTGATATGCAAACCCCGCTAATGTGGTGCGCCATGCTGAACCTGCCGGAGCATGCGCAGTTCCTGATCAAGCATGGAGCAGATGCGGCACGGCGCGACAACAGTGGCAGAACCGCGCTGGACTATGCCCGAAGCGATACCATGCGGCAGCTGCTGCAGAGCGCGGCCAGTCCGCGCTGACAGTCAACCGGCTGATTATGCGCGGCAAACTCTTCAATTGCCTGCTTGTAATTAGCCCGTAATTGAATCATATTTAGTTGCTTGTAATTAACATTATTATAGAGAATTTATATGGCTGATGTCAGGAAGATAAAACATCGAAAAAACAATAAGCCGTGGCAGAAAGACGGCGTGAAGCCTGCTGCCGCGAACCGCAATGAAACGGACAAGCGTCCGCGTCCGCAATCTCCTCGCGACAAAACGGCTGCTTACAACAAACCTGGAGAGACATTCCGCCGCCAGGATACCCGGTCCGGAGCTGGAAAAAGCGACGGCAGGCCGCAACGGCATGAAACAGACAGCCGTCCGCGCCAGAAACCGGCTTACGCTCCTGCGCCAAGCAGATATGAAACGGACAACCGTCCGCGTCCGCTTGCGCCGGTGAAACCCGCTGAAGTAAAACCGGCGGTTATGGGGTATGCGGAATATGTCGGAGAAGTGTGCCGCGAGTTTCCGAATAAAGTTTTGTTCGATATTCACGCCGCCGACCCGCTGGCCGGTTTCACATACCCGGATGAGTGTCTGATTAAACAGAAGGCGCTGGAATTGTTCTGGAAGAAGAATGACATTCCGGGAACTCCTGAGAAGATAATTCCGTCGCCGCTGTCGCGCGGCTACCGGACCAACTCGAAACGTCGCGTGTTATTTTACAAAGGCAAGGTTTCGCTGACGCTGGAACAGAACCGCTGCGAGCCGGGGACGCTTCAGCAGTCTTCGCTGGAACCGGCATTGCATCTGTCCATTTACCAGTTGCTGCTTGATCTGCTGTCCAATGTCAATTATCAGATGCTGGCGCGCAGTCTGAATTACTGCATTATTCGCGGTTCATACACCTGTTGTTCAGTTATTTTGAACGTCCATACCGTTGACAACATCGTGGTGCGTAAAATCAAGCAGTTAGCCGCGACGCTTAAAAAAGACGATCCGCGCATTATATCCTGTTTCATGTATGTTGATCCTACTAAATCCGAATACTATCTGGAGAGCAAACGGCCGGAAAAAGGAGTTGCCCTGAAAAAACTGTTCGGTCCGGAAAACATTGATACCACGGTTGACGGCATCCGCCTGTTATATCCGCCGACAATATTTTCGCAGGTTAATGAATCCATGCTGCCGCATTTTACCGGCGCCATCAGGGAAATGCTTGAATTAACTCCGGCTACTCGCATGCTGGACCTTTATTGCGGGTACGGCCTGATCGGGTTGACTGCCGCGCCGTATGCCGGCCCGGTTATCGGCATGGATATCGAAGGTCCGGCTATTCACGCGGCGATTGAGAACGCTAAATATCATTTCCCCGGCAAGCCGCTCAAATTTATTGCCAGTCCGGTCACTGCGGATTCTCTGAGCGCTAAACTGCCGCCGCCGGGTCACAAGGAAGTCGTACTGCTTGATCCGCCGCGCAGCGGCACAGCTCATGGCGTTATCGAGGCTGTCGCCGAGCGCCGGCCGATCCGCGTTCTTCACATCTTCTGCGGCATCGACGAAATTCCCCGCGAGCTTCAGGAATGGAGCAGGAACGGCTACATCCCCAAACGTATTCTGCCGCTTGACATGTTCCCGGGTTCCCCGAATCTGGAAACCATGATCCTGCTGGAACATAAATAAGGATAAAATTATGGAGACGATTATTATGACGGCATCATTACTGGCAATGCAGACATTGAGTGGCGTAACGGCGCTGGATGTGTATTTCGGAACTTATACCGCAAAAAGCAAATCTGAAGGTATTTACCGTTCAACGCTGGATATGAAAACGGGTAAACTGTTGGAACCGGAACTGGCGGTTAAAGCAGGAAATCCGAGTTTTATTGAAATACATCCCAACGGCAAATTTCTCTATGCGGTTACTGAAGGCAAAGCTGGAACGGTAGTGGCGTATGCGATTGATCCTGCCGGGAAACTTAAACTGTTGAATGAGTGTGCTTCAGGCGGCAGCGGTCCGTGCCATCTGGCCATTGACCGGGGAGGCAGAGCGCTGCTGGTGGCGAATTACAGCAGCGGCAGTATTGCATCTATTCCAATTAATACAGATGGAACTTTGTCCGCGACTCCGGTCAGCGTTATTCAGCACAAAGGTTCCAGTGTTAATCCAAAACGTCAGAAAGACCCGCATGCGCACAGCATGAACTTCAGCCCTGATGAGCGTTTCGTCTTTGCCGCAGATTTGGGACTGGATAAAATAATGATTTACAAAATGGATACGGCAACCGGCAGGATGGAAGCGAACACCCCGGCATTTGCCACAGTCAAGCCCGGCGCCGGGCCGCGACATTTAACATTTAGTCCGGACGGCAGATTCGCTTATGTAATCAATGAGCTGGATGAAACAATGACCGCATATGCTTATGACGCCAAATCCGGAGCCTTGACCGAAATCCAGCATATATCCACGCTGCCTGGCGATTTTAAAGGCGTGAGCTGGTGCGCTGAAGTCAGAGTTCATCCCGGCGGTAAATTTCTATATGGTTCAAATCGCGGACATGATTCGATAGTAATTTATAAGATTGATCCGGAAAAAGGAACTTTGACGTTGTCCGGATTCCAGAATGCCGGCATTAAAAATCCGCGCAATTTCAATCTGGACCCGTCAGGGCGCTTCTGTGTTGTTGCCAATCAGGATTCCGACAGTGTCTGCACTTTCCGGATCAACTCTGAGACCGGAGCACTTGAACCGGTTGGCGGTTCGATAACTGTCGGCAAACCGGTCTGTGTCCGTTTTAGGCAGTAAGTTATACTCTGCACGGCTGAAAATTTAAAATAGATTGCGAAGATTTTGAGAATTG
>JBAWXM010000226.1:0-8476 GCA_037144075.1 Lentisphaerota bacterium
TAATTTGAATAATAGCTATTTTGAGGTTAAGATTATTTTAATTTTTAAAGAAATACTATTATTATGAGCAGAAGAAGACAATTAGGTTCAGTTTATACCAGTTTCCCGGCAAAAACGGTAAGCGAATGGCTTGGTCATAACTTGTTCAAGGTGTTTGCCTCGCTGGTTGCATGCATTTTGTGGACCGGGGTATATTATGTGCTGCTTGGAGTAGTTAATTTCAATAAAAATAATTTTCTTGCCGGCGCCAAGGAGACGACAGTTCTGGAACTTTTCAGGACAGAGGCCAGTAAATGGGCGCTGGCGATTACAATGGTGATATTGGTAATATATGTTTTCAGAAGCCACATCGGCGAAAAGGTTACCCGTAAAAAATAGCAATATGAAGATATTTTCAAAACATTTACTGTTCAGCATAACCGCCGCAGCGGTCGCATTATACATGCAGGGTTGTATATCAACTCCGGGCAAGAGCGCTGTGCCGACCCGTTCGCCGGTAAAGGCATCCTATCCGAAACTTAATGATTACAAGCTGGATTTCAATCCGGTGGTTCCGGGCAGGCCATTTGCGCCCGGCGAAGTTGCGGTCATCAATTTCAAACTGAGAAATGCCGGGGCCAAACAGATACTGATCGATGAATGGTATATGGAGGAGTCGGATAATATCAGGATATATTACCGCCTGTATTCGCCTGACGCGGATCTGGAAAATTTCGACAGGAAATCCTGGAAATGCATCAACCCTGAACTTAAGCAGCCGGTTAAACATTTCCCCCTGATCATCAGTCCTAATAATATTGTTTTTGTGGAAAAGATATTAGACTTGCATAAACAGATCAGTCCTGATGATTTAAGCAGGAGTAAAAAGTTCTGGGTTATCGCCGAACTTGCCTTGAATTCCGTTGACGTCAGAAGTCCGCCGTTTGTAATCGAACTTAAGTGACTTTAGACGCGATTTGCCGCACTAACGCCGGTTTTGAAAAAATCCTGTTGAAAATATCATGACCGGGTGTTAGATTAAAGAGACTATAAAATATGAGCTTATTTAAAAAGGAATTAAAAAGATGAAAACGTTACGTTTATTTGTAATTGCCATTTCTGCCGGGCTGCTGCTGGCCGGCGCCGGCTGCAAGTCCACTCCGGACAAAACCAAACTCGGCGAATTCGATCCGAATGACAGTGAAGCGCTGAAAGTGGCTAAAACTTTTGCCGATGATATTCTGACCGGCGTTAAAACCGACAACTACCAGTTGTTCGCCAAGAATCTCTCCCCCGAAATGAAAGAGAAAATGACCGAGAAGACTTTCAAGGCCACTGTCAAGGAAATGACGGAAAGAGTCGGAACGCTTCAGGTATGGACTTATTTGACGGTTATGGACAAGACTCCTTTGAAAGCGTTTGTCTGGAAAGCGTCTTTCCAGAAGGAGATCAAAGACAAGGACAACAAGCCGGTTAAACTCGATACGGATATGCTTTTCCAGTTGTTCATCGGGAAAACTGACAAGGGTTATGTGATATTGATATTCGCTTTCCAGTGATTTTGAATAAAATTTGTGTCCTGCCGGAAGTTCTGCCAATATAAGGAGACAGTTGATGAAAGTTCTTACCGATAAGCAAAAAGATATTTTGGAGTTTATTGAAGATTTTATGGAAAGAGAGGCGATGGCCCCCACGGTTTACGAGATCGCCGACTTTTTCAAGATCAAGACTTCAACCGTGTTCGCCCATCTGCGCGCGCTGCAGCGCAAGAACCAGCTCAACCGCAGTTCGAAAGCCAGAAGCATCAGCCTGCTGAAGCCCAGGCGCAAGTCCAAACACATGTCTTTCGTGCTCTCCATCCCGCTGCTGGGACGGATTAATGCCGGACTGCCGGCGGAAAGCATTGCGCACAAGGAAGGCGACGTTTTTATTGATACAGCCATGGTCGGTAAAAAAAATGCGGACAAAGCTTTTGCGCTGCGCATTCAGGGCGAAAGTATGCGCGACATCGGCATCTATCAGGACGATATTGTAATTGTGCAGCAGATAGAGGAACCTAAGTCCGGCGATATTGTGGTCGCTCTGGTAAATGATGAAGTCACGGTCAAAACCATCTATTTTCATAAAGGCGCCCGCATCGAACTCCGTCCGGCCAATTCAGACTTCAGTCCGCAATTCTATCCCGCCGCCCAGGTTAAAATCCAGGGCAAAGTCGTAGGTTTGCAGCGCGAATACTGATATTCCAACCAACAGTAAAGACAAAAAAATCCGGGTTACCCCGGATTTTTTTTGACCATTAGATGTCATTGTCATTATCTGTCTCGATGTAATCCTCATTAATTTCTGATTCCGGCGGCTGCCGGAGAGTAAATCTGCCTAAAGCGGAATACCATAAACTTGGTAACCCGATAAGCAGGAATCCAAGCAGTGCGTTGAATGGAGATGGCTCGCTGCGGCGTCCGGAAATAATGGATGGGGTGTTGAAAAATAATTCGTAAACGACATAGGCTGCGTAAGCAAGAAAGATCAACCCGGCAAGACTGCGAAATGCCCAGTGCCCGAGTTTGGCGGGTAACCAAAAGCCTGCCAGTAGCGCTGCGCACATCAACTCCATTCCAACTGCCAATACAACCCTTAGCGGTGTCCACCCGTCAATGAGCAGCGGCATGAAGATGGCAAAGATGAGCACGAAAGGTGAAAGCGTCCAAGTGATAAATTTTGAGTTCCCGAATAATGTCTGTCCGAATCTGCTCATGTAGTGATTATTAAGCCTTACAAGTTATTATATCGTTTAATATATCATTCAATTGTGCAGAAAATATAATCTGATTCCCGTAGGAACACAATATTTTGACAAAAAAAATCCGGGGTTTATCCCGGATTTTTTTGTATTATTACAATCGGTTTGGAAATTACTCTTTTTCCTTGCCGTCCAGCTCTTGTAACGCCGCTCTGCGGCTCAGACGGATTTTTCCGCTCTGGTCGATGTCGATGACTTTGACGGTGACAAATGAGCCTTCAGTACAGATGTCGGTGACCTGTTTCACGCGGTAGTCGGCCATTTCGGAGATATGCAGCAGGCCGTCGAGCCCCGGCATGATTTCGACAAAGGCGCCGAAATCCTTGACGGAGGAGACTTTGCCACGGTAGATCTTGCCGATTTCCGGCATGGCGGTGCAGCCGAGAACGCGGTTCTTGGCGTCTTCCAGCGCTTCCGGATCGGGAGCGAGGATCTTGACGGTGCCGTTGTCGTCAACGTCAATTGAAGCGCCGGTTTCTTCGGTGATCGCCTTGATGTTCTTGCCGCCGGGGCCGATCAGCGCGCCGATCTTGTCCGGACTGATTTTGACGATTACCATCTGCGGGGCGTTCGGGCTGATTTCCGGACGCGGGGCCGGCATGCAGGCCTGGATTACATCGAGGATTTTCATCCTGGCGATGCGGTTGCGTTCCATGCCCTTGCAGAGCAGGTCAATGGAGATGCCCGGCAGCTTCAGGTCAAGCTGGAAGCCGGTGATGCCTTCACGGGTGCCGCAGACTTTGAAGTCCATATCGCCGAAGTGGTCTTCCGCGCCGATGATGTCGGTGAGCAGCAGTTCCTTGCCGCTGTCGTCAGTGACCAGGCCGCAGGAAATACCCGCTACCGGAGCAGTGATCGGCACGCCCGCGTCCATCAGGGCGAGGATCGCGCCGCAGACTGAGGCCATCGAGGTCGAACCGTTGGAGGACATGACTTCGGACACGCAGCGGACGACATACGGGAAATCTGCGGGAATGACTTTCGCGACAGAACGCTCGGCCAGATTGCCGTGTCCGATTTCGCGTCTGCCGGGTCCCATGATTCTGCCGACTTCGCCCACGCTGAAGTTCGGGAAGTTGTAATGCAGGTAGAAGCGTTTGGAAAGCACGCTGGGCCTGCCGGTGATGTTGTCATATTCCTGGGAATCTTTTTCGCCGCCGAGGGTGGTGATGACCAGCGCCTGGGTTTCGCCGCGGGAGAAAAGTCCGCTGCCGTGCACAACCGGCAGAATTCCGACTTCCGCTGAAAGCGGTCTGAGCTCGTCAATGCCGCGTCCATCGGGACGGAACTGTTTTTCGAGAATAGCATTACGGGTGGTTTCTTTGACCAGGTCATCGGAACATTTGCGGATTTCCAGTTCGAAATCAGCGTTTTCCATATTCGGGAACTGCGGTCTGAGGGTTTCCGCCGCCGCGCTGAAAATGGCGTCAAGCGCCAGCAGACGGTCGGTTTTACCGGGAACCAGGCAGGCGGCTTCGAGCTTGCCCGCGCAGAATTCGCGGAGCGCTTTTTCAATCGCTTCCGGAACCAGATACAGTTTCGGGGTCTTTTTTGCTTTGCCGGCTTTGGCGGCCAGTTCCAGCTGTGCGGCGACCTGGACTTTAACGATTTCATTGGCGAATTCCATTGCAGCCTTCAGGTCTGCTTCTGAACATTCGTTGGCTTCGCCTTCAATCATGATAACTTTATCCGGAAGTCCGGCGTAAATCAGTTCCATTGAGCTTTTCGCCATTTCGGCATGAGTCGGGTTGGCGATGAATTTGCCGTCCACGCGGCCTACGCGCAGCGCGCCGATCGGGCCCTGGAACGGGAGGTCGGAGACCGTGAGCGCGGCTGACGCGCCGAGCATGCAGAGCACGTCCGCGTCATTCAGCTTATCCGCGCTTAACAGCAGCGCCTGCACCTGTACTTCGTCGAAATAGCCTTTCGGGAAGAGCGGACGCAGCGGACGGTCGGTGACGCGGCAGGTCAGAATTTCTTTTTCGCTGGGACGGCCTTCGCGTTTGATGTAGCCGCCGGGGAATATGCCCGCAGCGCTGTATTTTTCGCGATAATCGACCTGGAGCGGAAAGAAGTCCGTGCCGGGACGCGCCGGGCCGGTGCAGGCGGCTGCCAGAACTATCGTGTCGCCAAGTCTGATCAGACATGCGCCGTTGGCCAGATTGGCCATTTTACCGGTTGAGATTTCCATGGTGCGGTTTTCGCCGATACTGAAGACTACTTTTTCTTCTGCCATTGTTGTTGTTCCTCTTTTTGTCCTTGATAAACAGTATTATTAATATGTTTTGCCGTTTAATTTGGACGGTTTTTGCCGCTGCCGGGAATTTTCTCCACAATTGTACAGCAGGCTGATTGCTTACTTGGAGTTTGCGGTAGAGAAATGGAGAAGTCAAAACTTTTTTGCGGAATAGCGGTATCAAAACCCGGATATTTCAACCCGGAATCTGATAGCGACCGAATTCCACATCATATTATTCAACTTTTTCCAGTCTCTACTGAAAACCGTTGATAATTAATATAGCAGTATATGATATAAAAGCAAACAGGCTGCCGTTTTGAAGCGGCAGCCCGTAATGTATTCAATAACGTTGAACGTTATTTTCTGCGGATATCTAGTTCAGCGGTCAACTTGACGTACATGTCGAAGTTTTCTTTGCTGAGGTATTCCAGCAGACTGCGTCTGCGGCTGACCATTGCCATCAGCCCGCGGCGGGTGCTGTGATCTTTCTTATTCGCTCTCAGATGCTCGGTCAGGTGTTTGATCCGCTGGGTGAGCAGCGCGACCTGTACTTCAGGGGATCCGGTGTCGCCTTCTTTTCTGGCGTACTTCTTAATAACAGTTGCCTTTTTCATAATATTCCCTTTTGTGTTTCGTGTCCGGCAGCTCCGCCATCAGGCTTAACAGCAGTACCGCGCAGACCGTTTTCTAATAACAGAACTATAAAAGTACTCCATTTTCCCCATTTTGCAAATCAGCTTTTCCGTGGAAACATTAAAAAGTTAGCAAAATGTGCCACGAAGGCCGGAAACGGAAGTCTGCATCAGCATGGATGAGACTTATGGGAAACTAATCCGTACCTGCTGTTACTCTAAGGACTTCGTCAATCGAAGTAAGTCCCTGCGCGGCTTTAGCGAAACCGTCCTGTCTGATGCTGATCATTCCTTCCTTGAGCGCTTGTTTTCTAAGTTCATCCGCCGTACAGCCGTTCATGAACATATTGCCGGAATATTTTTGCATGGAGAAAAATTCATACAAAGCCGCTCTGCCCTTGAAGCCGGTATTGTGACATTCACCGCACCCTTTGGCACGATAATATTTTTTTTGCGGCAGCCCCAGTTGTGTGATGGTTGTTTTATCAACAGTATAGGCTTCCATGCAGTTTTTACATAACTGCCGGACGAGCCGCTGTGACATTATTCCGCTCAGCGCATCTTTGATGAGGAAAGATTCCAGCCCCATGTCCCTCATGCGTATCATTCCCTGTGTGGCATTTTCCGCATGCATTGAGGAAAGCACCAGATGTCCGCTCAGTGCGGTGTTAACAGCCAGGTTGCCTGTTTCGCTGTCGCGGATTTCCCCGATCATGACAATGTCCGGATCCTGGCGCAGAATCGAACGCAGAATTGAGCTGAAAGTCAGGCCAGCCTTGACATTTAATTGGATCTGGTTTATTCCGTTGAGAATATATTCAACCGGATCCTCCACCGTCCATATTTTATGGGTTTCCTTATTAAATTCATTTAACAGCGAATAAAGAGTCGTTGTTTTGCCGCTGCCGGTAGGCCCGGAGGTAAGTATTATTCCGAATTGTCTTGCAGTCCATTCTTTTAGAATTTTCTGATGTTCTTCGGTCAAAAATACCGCGTTCAGAGAGAATGTTATGGCCGATCTGGTAAGAATTCGCAAACACATGCTTTCGCCAAACACAGTGGGACAGACCGCAACTCTCAAATCAATGTTCTCATCATCAAGAACTAACTGTATCCTGCCATCCTGCGGGCGGTTTATCTCTTCAGAGTTCATTTTGGACATAATTTTTATTTGTTTGCAGTATTCCGGATAAATTTCCTTTTTAATTTCTTTGAAGGGGTGCATTACTCCGTCAATGCGGAAACGAATAATTGCCTTATTATCAAATATTTCAAAATGAATATCGCTGGCCCGTTGTTTATATGCGGTAGTGAATATTTCTGTTAATTCTTCCGGTATTGCAACTTTTTTTACAGTGTTCATATATTCTCCATAATGTTAATGTTTATTTTTTCACAGAACGATTCTTTCGCATTCATGCTCCAGTAATTTTAAGCTCCTTATTATAGTTAAAATTGATGACATCGTAAGTATATTTCTTTTCACGTTCTCCGAGCCAGTTGTCTACCGCATCTTTTCTGAACAGCAGTCGGCCGCCCAGTTCAAAGCATGGAATATCGCCGAGATAATTTTCCAAAGTTTCAATATTAGTCCTGAGATAGTCAGATACTTCCTCAATGGTCATTATTGGTTGCGGCGCAGAAGGCTTTTCCAACTTTCTTAATTCCTTATGTAAGGCGGATTGGATTTTCAGGCTTGCTTCATTGCTTAAACTAATGTTAAGAGCCTGTTTGCATAAAACACTAATTTTGTTTTCAGTACTCATTTTTATTCTCCAGGTATGGCGTAATAATTTTTTGCAATTTTTGTTTTGCTCTGAATAGCTGGATACGTATGTTGCTTTCTTTAAGATTGGAAATTTCCGCTATTTCTGCATATGACAATTGATTTATCTCTCGCATAATAAAAACGCTCCGTAATGTATCTGGAAGCTCGGAAAGCGCCTGAAGAATAAGCGTTTCCAACTCTTTTTGCCCCAAAATTTGTTCTGCGCTCGAAAAATCTGAATTTTCTTTTTCAGCGATGTTATGGTCAAGCTGATAAAGATTTCTTTTATTGTTTCGCAGTTCATTTAAGCAATAATTTTTGGCAATGGCAAACAACCAGGTAGAAAAGCGCATGGTTGGATTAAAACTGTCGCGATGCTTTATCGCGCGGATAAACGTCTCCTGAAGGCAATCTTCCGCTTTACTTATATTATGTTCATACATAGCGTAGATAAAGCTGAAAATTCTATTTTTGTATTTATCGAAAAGTACCTGAAATGCATCAGTATTGCCGCCGCAAAACTGCTTCATCAGTTCTTCATCGCTCATTAGTTCCATAATATTGCTCGTTGATTCGATAAATTTCTTTTTTTATTATAGTTATACTCCAATTGAAGAGATTTGTTACATGTTTATCATAAAAAATCTGTAAAAAGTAAAATTTCCGGATGTTCGGCTCAATCCTTGAGCATCCCGCCGTGATAATTTTTTGCGTGTTGCTTCTTAGTATACGGTTAGGTTCAAGTCATTATCGGGCTTAATATAATATTTTGAATGATCTATCAACCATCTTGTTATTTAGTCAATATAATTGTTTTTTTTCGTAATCCAACGGTTGAGATTAAAAAATGGCGTTGATTTGCCGTTCTCATCTCTGCGCCTCCGCGTTAACTTTATCATTTGCAAAAATAATATGTCAGTAAAATGCATTTAAAGAGTTGATTGATAAACACTAATGCAATATTTAATTGACATTTTATTATATGTAGATACAGGACGCCTGGGACTAAGGAGCCGTAAAGAAATAACCTTTACATCTTCGCGCTTCTCCCGAATGCC
>JBAWXM010000227.1:0-8462 GCA_037144075.1 Lentisphaerota bacterium
CTAGCGGCAAAGCGGTTGCGATCTTTTCAGTTCGGATTCTCACTCTTCAAAGTCTTAACTATCTTTTCCAATAGCTGCCTTCGCCTCTTTTATTACGGTACCGTCATCTTCATCATCAGGCTTATAGACTTTCAAGTTTTTAAATAAATGCCTCAAATCCAGAACGCCGCCCCAGATGAACCAAACGGTCGTGATCATTCCAATAGCAAGCGGAATGATAACGGCGTAATACTTCCAATAAAGAGACCACCAGTTCAGCGGCCACGGACTGACCAGATTCCAGACCGTCACGACCACGAATACCAACCACCAGAACATTGTCCAGCCGAAAACACTGACAGAAATTGCCTTATCTCCGAAGGTGAAGTTTTCATCAATGCCAATCAGCGAACTCCATGAGAATTTTTTCACATTCACTACTTTGACCTGATCATCGGCAATAGCATATTGCCCACGGTGAAGCATCTTCTCCATATTAAAGTCCTTACGGCAGGTCAGCAGAGAAACAATTATATATAAAAGGATTGATGCAACCATTGTCCAGAAGTACATTACCTGCCCGTTAACCGGAAACTTATTCGGGCTGTCCAGCAGAAATTTGGAATTCGGCAGAAATTGTAGCAACAATGGGTGGATGGTTTTCCAGCACTGTTGCAGAATTATTCCGGAAACCGCAAGACCGGAACCGGAAATCATTGCAGCCCAGGCTCCGGCGGTAGTTCCCTTTTTCCAGTAAAGGCCTCCAGCGATGATTGAGCCGGCGCCGCCCAGGAAAATTGCCCCGGTTAGCGCAAAAAACATCAGGATATATTCAGTCTGTCTGAAAAGCAGACTGAAGAAAAATCCAAAAACAGCCACACCGACAATCGCCCAGCGCAATATTCTGATATGCTGCTCCGGAGTGAGCTGCTTTTTCTTGAAAGGCAGTACGATGTCCTGAATAAAAATACTGCCCCATGAATGCATATAAGAACTGTCACCGGCCAGCAGTCCGAACAGCATTATTGAACACATCATGCCCTTGATTGCAACAGGCAGCATGAAATTAATTGCGAGCGGCATACGCATCTGTGTTTGAATCTGAGGGTTGGAAATCTGATTCAGTATCTCCTGTATGTTAGCAGCACCTGCCGCAAAATCAGGGTGTTTTAAATAGGTTACAGCGCATATAGCCAGCAGGGAAATCATAACCCCCTTGGTCACTCCCCGCCATGTACCGAGGATTGCACCCATTTTGGCTTCATGTGCATTCTTCGCGCATGAATTGAATGCATGACTGCCCTGCCATGCCATAACGCCATAAACCGATCCCATCATACCAATAAGCACATACCAGATGTTGAAATCTTTCGCGCTGCCAATATCAAATGGATTAAGCATGGATTTTCCGGGAGGGGCTTGAGACAATGCCTGCTGTATCTGCGACCAGTCGAATATTATCATCAGCGCGGTCAAAACAATCATCAGCATAATCAGGCTTAACATGCCTTCAATGCAGTCCGTGACCATTACTGTCAGTTGCCCGCCGGTAAGAGTCATAATCAGCGCTAGAGAAAGATAAATCACCATGACAACGGAAAAGGTCGGAATCGTTGTTATCCCGGCAATGTTCAAGTCCTGCGGCAGTCCACAAAAATAAACAAAGAATCTTGCGCTTACCGCCGGGAAAATGCCGTAATTCAGCAGTCCTGACGCAAAGACCAGAATTCCGGCAAAAAGACGGAATGATTTACTGTATCTGATTTCGAAGAACTGCGCCAGCGTCATTGCCCTGGTTTCCCTGTAACGGTAAATAATATAACCCGTCAGAGCGACAAAAAGAGCAAGCGGAACTGTCAATTTCTGCCACCAGCTTATAGTAAAACCGGCTTCGTAAAACAGTTCAAACATTGCTACCGTGCTGACCACCGCCATTCCCATTTCACCGCGCGCGTTGCAAACCAGATAGCGGCCAGCCAGGCGGCCTCCGGCCATGAATTCAGCGACGCCGCTCGAATATTTCTGCATTCTGAAAGCGATACAGGCAACAGCAATCAAAGGAATAAGCACAATAGCCCAGTCAATCCATGACATCATCATTTAATAGTATTCTCCCGAAATTTAATCCAGCAATGGGGATTAAGTAACAGTACCGCTAATTATTGACCCGGTTACTGACACCATTTACAGCCCATGACAATCCGATTTTCTTAAAATAATCCGCAACTTCCGGAGTTTCCGGCCTGCCCCTTGTAATGTACCTTATTTTTGCGTACTCCAGACCTGTTTCCAGAAAATTGATTCTTTCTATGATTTCTTTATTACCTTTAACAGCGGCCTTCGCGGCGCTAAGCAATGACTCGGCCCGGACAGTCAGCTCCGGATTGAAAATATCGCAAATCCGGTCAAACTCCTCTTTGACATTCTTGCAGACATTTGAAGCAGCCAGCCGGTCTGTCTTTTCTTCCAGCAGATTAAAATATTGCCTGATATACGGGGCGCCATTGCCGAATCCTTTTTCACAATAATCATCAATCACAGAGTCAATGTTCACATCAGGATTCCATAGCACTTTGGCCAGCACATAATAATTCAAGCCCTGCGTTGACCAGTTATGGAGACAGCCGTCATAGTCGATCATCGTAAGGCCGTCTTTTATGCAGGATTTCACATCAGCAGCCATGCGGTGGGGATATACCAGCGGCAGTCCGCGTCCGACATAAAACGCATTGGGTCTTAAAAATATCTTTTGAGCAGCAGTATTCCACTCTTTATATTTAAGCATGGATTCCTTCCTGAAATCTTCATTTACATAATTGAATGCGACAATCCCGACAACAAGGTCAGGATGAGCTTTCAAACCGCCTGCCGGCGGCAATGAATATGCATTGTAAGCATACGCAATAAGTTTTTTCCCCGGGCAGCGCTTTGATACAATATCTGCGATTTTATTAAAAAAAGTGAATTCACGATTAGTTAACGAAACATAAGAGAAAGAACCGGAATCTGGAATCCGGTATTCTAGCGTGATTGGCGGGGCATCAGCCGGATCCATTTTACGGCATTCACTGCACATGCAGAACGACGGGCGTCCGCCATCATTCGGGCAGATTGAAAAGCCCATATCATCGGGATTGTTCTTGAAATAAATGCAGGCATTTTCAGCGATCTGCTCTGCCAGGCCGGGACTGGAAACGCAAAGACGGCTGCGATTATAATTCAATGGTCCCTGATCGCGTGTTCCGTCCCGTTGCAGGGCAAACCATTCAGGATGAGACTTGGAGTATCTGGCCCAGTAGTCTCCGTAAGCATGCCCCGGCTTGTAATTAATTCTGGCACCGGTCTTCTGCATTAATAACCATTCGAGCGCGGCAGTGTTTCTTGCTTTAAGTTTTTCTTCATCAATACCTAAAGCCTGCAGCAGCGGAGTTTTATCCTCTGAAACATAGTAGACACTGCGAATTTTCCGCTGCTCCATTACCGGGGCATATTGTTCATTGATTTCCGGAATGGTTATATCCGCTGATTTTTGAACAATAGTGCCAGCCTCACCCGGCCACAGCCAGCGGATACCGAGATATTTTTCCAGAAATGTCAAAGCAGCGTACAAAGTGCCGTAAGTCTTAATTCCGTTACCTGATTCATCTGATCCAAGTATAAATAGTGAGTTATTAACAGTTTTTAACAGAATACCCTCGGGCGGCAATGTTTTAGAGTTCAGCCCGGCTGAAGCTGCAAGCTTGCAATCGCCTATAACTATTTTTATTTTACCGGCGGCAGCTCCAGCAATGTTGTTTTCACTTACTACTGGAATGACCGCACCTGATATTGCCTCCAGATAATGCGCCATAACGGCAGCGGCTTTCTCCGCCGCGGCTGACGGGTTATTCGCTGTAATGATTGCGCAATTGGCAATACTGTTTTTTACCAGCTCAGATTTAGCGCCGTCTTTATTTACCACATATAACGGCGGGGCCTTGCCAAAAGCATCATATGCCGCAGGCGGCAACCATAGTTCAACAGATATTGGCGGCCTGGATCCGGCAAGTTTGCCCAGCGGAATACTTTCCCATTTCTCTTTTTTCAACGTTGAAAGTTGAGGGTTGGCGGCAAGCACCGCATTGGTTAACATTTTGCTGTAGAGCACAGGATCAATCGAGGGAGTCTGGATTTTTTTAAACAATGCAAAAAGATTATTGCCGAAAAAGAAAACTTTACCATTACCCAGTTTGTTGACAGAACCAAATATTTTGTTGCCATCGGCTGACGAAATGAGCGGAACGGCCGCAGTAATTCCAGTCAGCGAAAAACTGCCGGCATACCAGCCTCCGGACACCCCCTTTAAAGGCGATGCGATTCCATCCGCTTCATTGACTTTTACCGGAACATTACTCTTTTTAGAGTCGAAGCCATTGGCTCCAAGCATATTTTTCAGTCTGCCGGTATTGCTGTTATTACCACTCAACCATAATGCAGAATCGTCAGCGAGGATCAGAACTCCGCCATTCCGGATATAATCTTCGACAACTTTGACATCGGCATCAGACCATGGAACCGCATTGCTGCTTTTTATATCTCCCGCCATGAAGATCACGGCGGAATATTTACTGAAATCCTGCGGTTTGAGCCATCCGCCGACTTCGACAGCATTGATATCTCCAGAGGAAAATACATATTGCTTCCATATATTTGAGTTGTACCAGGACGTGCTCTTCCTTTGATCAGAAATGTATGCTGCCTGCTTCCGGACAGCATCGGCGACACTCACATAAGCGCAAATGCCGCCCAGCAACATAAAAACTATTACGAACAATTTCCTTTTCATGTCAAAATTACCTTATATAAGATGACCAAGAATACAGATATATTTTTCAGTTTCAAGCAAGTTTAAGTTTTAAACTATTCATAACGCACATGCGGACTTTATTATCCCGACTACCGTTTTGCATTTAGCGTATTAATGTCTGACAGCAGTTCTCCTGCTGTATTACGCATGTTTTCCAGAGCTCTGTCTGAATTTATATTTCCGACCTTTATGTCTTCCAGCATATTTTCCGCACTGCGTAATTTATCCTTCAAATCAGGAGGCAGGTTTTTATCCGCGGTCAGCTCTGCACATTTCTGCCGCAGCATATGCAGCATAGTGTTGTCTTCAACTCCATTGCGGAACGATTCAAGCCTGATTGTCGAAAGCAATCCTGACGGATGATGCCAGATCAGCACCGACGCCAGGTTGGCCCCGCCATTGTCACTCCACCAGTCATTGCCCCAATCCAATATATCACGCCAGTTTTTTATCGTCCAGATATATGTACCGGAATAATTATATTCAAAAAATTCCCAGTATGTACGGCGTCCAAGCCATGGAGACGGCTCAAGCCAGGTTGGAATCGCATTACCCTTCCAGAACTGATTTCCCAGAAGCATGCGTTCCTTAATCCATGGCGCATTGGAAAAACTGCGGGCATAAATGTTAATCAGACCGTAAAGCGCTTTCGGCGATTCATAATAATAGGTTTCCATAATTGGAATGCTGCTATTTTTCTTCCATTCTTCGCAGCGCTTCCTTATCTCCGGCACCTTGTCCTCCGACGCTTCATCCATCGCCAACCTGACATAGAAGTGTTCAAACATCTTTTTTGCTTTGAGTATTGCCTCGACCTTGCGGATTTTTTCATCTCCAAGCGTTTTGATAATATCAGGAGTGGTGCCAAGAAAAACCATGGTTGCTCCCATATCCAGATAGTGTCGCATTTTCTCTTCAAACTTTTCCGTGTCCAAACTGAATAATTCTTTTTTCGCGAGCCCGGAAGGGGTAATCTTATATTTCAAATGCATATCAACAAGCAGGGAATGTATTTCTTCAGTAGTCAGCGCCTTTCCGTTTTTATCGAGAATTATAACATTTTTCGGAATTTCCTTCATATCCGCCGAAACCGTCATTAGCGGGGATTGCGGCAGAACAAAATTCCAAACCTTGATGGAAACAGGCACGCTAAAAACCTGATCTTTAGTTTTTAGTTTAATTTCACCTGAATATATTCCAGGATGACATTCACGGGGAATAAAATATGTGATGAACAGAGGATAATTCTTTTGCCCGTTCAATGTGAACTTTTTTACCGGCAGCAATGCTTCAGGGTATTCGCCGACAGGAAAAGCCGCATTGAAGCATGATGGCAGACTGGTTGCCGCATATAGAAATGAATTGATGCTTTCACATTGCGGGACAACCGGCCCAGCCCCGGTGAATAAAGATGATTCAACCTCAAACTCCATTTCATTGGATGTTTTCGGTGTTAATATCAACTGAAACGATTCATATTCATTTGCCGCGCCTCTTAACATCAATGTGTGCGTTCCGGAACTTGTGAATGTGTCCAGCTTGAAACAACGCTCGCCGGGCGACTGCTGGTAAGCGGCGATCAGCTCGTTGTCGAAAACTAACGGAGCCTGAATAGTCCGTGCTGATATTTTTTTGAATAAATTATCGCGGTTGCTGAGATCTTTAAATACTACCGCCGGAGTGTCCTGAGTCCCGACAACCAGCGGAATCACAATCGCGCCAACGTCCCCCACCGCCGCGCCCGGATTGAATAAGCCGCCATCCCTGCGCAATTCAAGCAGAAGCTGATAATTGGTATTCGCTGAAAGCTTGACCGGAACCGTGAAACTTTTGACGCATTCCGGAGTAAGGCCGTTGAGAGCCGCATCAAAATTGCTTTCAATTTTGCCGGACGAAAGATTCAGCGTGCTCCCCTTGACCTGAATATATTTAATTGATTCAGTCGCCGCGAATGAAATGGTTATTTCCTTTGTCTCCGCGGAAATGCCGGTTGGTTGCGGCGAGACGCTGATGTTAAGAATCGGCGAGCAGTATTCAACATGGGACAAAGGCGCGGTTACGGTAAGCGCGTATTTGAAACTTGAAGATTTGCCGGGTTGCAGACAGATTGGATTGAAAACTACTTCCTGAGTCATAAAATCTTCTGTCGGCTTGCGCCACGAATATAACTTGAAAATATCTGACGGACAGGTAATGGTCGAAAGTGTATCGGAAACCTTAGTTATCGGCATCACTGTTCTGGATGTCCAGTTCGAGGCCGGAAAGTACTGCAAATTGGTGCTGGTAAACTTTTTGCCTTTCCTTCCTGGAATCAGATTCTCCGAATAAAATGCCCCGTGCTCAGTCATGAATGAAACATCTGCCATTTGTTTCTCGCCCCGCGACAGCAGATGTTTCATCCATGGCATCAAATTGATTTCCGAACTAGTTTCATTAACAAAAGCATTCTCTACAAATATGCAGGTGGAATTATCGGTAACCGTATAGCGCCGCATGAATTTCATTTTGCCAATATTAACTGAGTCGATAGTAATTTCAGGAGATATTTCAGCGGTAACAGTTGCCGAATCCGCAGTTTTAGTTACAGATAATTTATTTGTTCCGGAATTTAACGGACTGGTTTTGATATTAAACAGTCCCTCGCAACGCAGTTGGTTGACGCCTTCCCTCGGATAAAATATTTTGGCGTCTTCATGTCCGGTAGTCTTGTTGTACAGACTGATTATTTTGCCGCCTTTTTCAGATATAACTATTTTCAGGAAACGGCTTTCAATCATTACATCTCTGGTACCTTCTCTATTAAAATCAACTTCCTCGATGCTTAAAGCTGCTGAATAATATGATGATAGAAACAGCACGGTTGCACTCGCAATTGCAGTCAACCGGTCTGAAAATACAAACAAATTCATTGTGGAATCCTTGCGTTATCTTGAATAATGAATAGCAGCGAACGTTCTTGCTGTTTATATTATCATGGAACAATACTCCAGCTTTGACAAATCTTCTCAGTCGACCCAGGATGATTCAATTCCCGGATACTGTCTCCAGAATTTGCTCTGCTTTAAGAAGGGAACATCACGCATCCGAATCGGTGCCGCATGCGCGTCAAGATATAAAACATTGGTTGTGCTGTCCGGGTGACAGAACGAGATTCTTGTCAATCCGGTAGCTCCTGCTTGGATTCCTGACGATTCACTTGTAGCACCTATTTGCCCATCAACCAGAACCATGAGCCTGCTCGGAAATTTTACCTGACTTAAATTTATCCAATATTTAACATCGTGCTGTGAAGAATTGCTTGTATATGTAGAATAGCCGTTTCCTGCTGCAAACTTCAACCGCTGTTGACATGTATAAGGACGGGCGGCAGCATGACGTGTACCATTCGGAATGTAAATATTCAAGAAATCATACCACCAATTGTTGTTTGATACCCGTTGTGGAACATTATACCCGGACGGTGCCTGATATGGAATAATGAAATCCTTATTGTCGTTGGTATACATATGATAGGCAGTTCCAAGCTGCTTCTGGTTTGAGGCGCATTTAATCTGAAGCGATCTTTCCCTTGCCTTGTTCAGCGCCGGCAGCAGCATTCCTGCGAGAATTGCGATGATCGCGATCACCACGAGGAGTT
>JBAWXM010000228.1:0-8457 GCA_037144075.1 Lentisphaerota bacterium
TTGAATACTTTGGCTTGAATGCCTTCGGTAACCGGCAGTTCACCGGAATATCCGGCGAAATTGGTCGGAGCTCCGTTGCCGTAAACATCTACCGTTGAGAACAGCGGATGGGTATGCAGCGCGGCGTTGCATCCAGGATAGCAAACTGGAACGCCTTCGGCCTGAACCGCTTCGCAGAAGCGCTTCAGGGAAAGTCCGCCAAGTTCCTCTTTCTTGTAAATTCCATGACTGGCGTACCAGCCGCCTTTGGTTGAACCGGACGCTTTCGCCGGACGGTGGGCGTCGAGTCCGGGAACGCCTTCCAGCAGATCCCAGAAATAATTCATGGCATGATCAATTTCCGCAATTTCCGCCGGATATTTTTTCACTTGTTCCAGCCCGACAATTGAGGACAACTGGTGCATGCGGTATTTATAGCCGCCCCATGGAACGCCCGCTCCCGCTTTGATTTTTTCATCGGTAATTTCGTTGTGCCGCTCATAGTGGGCAAAGACGATCGCGCGTTCATAGACCTCACGGCTGTCGGTGGTCAGCATACCGCCTTCGCCGATGGCGAACGATTTGCCGCTCATCATGGAATACCCGGCGGCATCGCCGAAAGTGCCCACCATTTTACCTTTATAAAGCGCCCCGTGGGCATGGGACACGTCCTCAATGACCTTCAGATTGTGTTTCCGCGCAATCGCCATGATCCTGTCCATGTCGGCGGGATAAGACAGATAATGCACCACCACTACAGCTTTGGTGCGGGGCGTAATGCGCCGTTCCATATCGTCAGGATCAATACACAGCGTCACCGGGTCAATATCGGCGAACACCACCGACGCGCCCAGCGTCAGCGCCTGGACGCATGACGCCCAGTAGGTGATTGACGGGCAGATAATCTCATCGCCCTGTCCGACGCCAACGCCGTACATGGCGCATTGCAATGAGGCGGTGCCGCTGCTGTGCGCCAGCGCGTATTTCACCCCGGTCCATTCGGCATAAGCCTGCTCGAATTGTCTGGTAATGTCCGTGCCGGACATATTGCCGTCGCGCAGTACCTGTAAAACGCCTTCTTCCATCGCCTGATTGACAATTGGCCACTTGAACATATCGCCTGCTTCTGAATTCACGGTCTTTGATCCGCCCAGCAATGCCAGTTTACTCATTTTTCCGCCTTCATTATGTATTTAAGTTCTTAAAACCAATCTTGAAAATCCGATTAAATATTCACTCGTTTTGATTGTTTTTTATTGCCAATAAAAATATGCCAACTCGATTAAATATATAATATTATAAACCCGCCTTTGCAAAAAGTCAATATCCTGTTTTGCCGATATTTGCAATAAAACCGCGCTGCCCCGAAAATAAACGCCGCCAATATGCTGATTTATCTAAGGCGGGCTTTGTCCGCAACCCTCCTGCGGCGGACAAGCCCAAAAGACAGGGAATTCAGGAGTAAGAATGGGAACTGGAAATTCAGGAAACAATGGAACTGGATCAAAAAATGTAGTCCGTTAATTGACGTAAATATTTGATAGACAAACCATTTATGACACCAATTTTTAAAACGTTTAAAACATAGAAGTCTAAAACAAAGATACTAAACTTATTGTCGAAACAACTATTGCAATCACGATTTGCGCCTTTCTCATTAATTGCGATTGCCATTTATCGCGGCCTTGATTTCTTCCGGTTTGAACCCATTGGGCATGACAAACAAGCATTTGCCGTGACTTTTAGCCGCCCATAACTCGCCGATGCGGCGTTTTTCCTTCGAATCGTCATTGCTCCAGCGGTCAGCGCCTTTATACTCAACCACGAGAATGCGCCCGTCTTTCAGTTTACAGACAAAGTCTGGATAGAACTTATCGGTTGCAGTTTGCAGCCAGAAAGAAAACGATGGCTGACGCTCCAGGTTGCGCACCCAGAATTCAACTTCATCCAGACCGTCAATGAAACACGCGCATTCAAACTCCTCGCCTTTGTCGTCAAGTTCTCCGACTACTGTAAAATAATGATTGCGGGACATCTGGCTTTGAGGACAATTATAGCGGGCCGGATACTGGTCGGGGTTAAAGCTGAAACATTTTTCCGGTGAAACTTCCATTTCAAGCGCGTCATTGCCGAA
This sequence comes from Lentisphaerota bacterium, assembly GCA_037144075.1. Classification (GTDB taxonomy): domain Bacteria; phylum Verrucomicrobiota; class Lentisphaeria; order Victivallales; family Victivallaceae; genus CAIPAT01. The sequence continues at coordinate 2,114 of JBAWXM010000228.1, forward strand.
CAGCAGTTCCTGGAATATGCTGCTTTGAGCATTTTTCCGGTAACCTTTAATTTTATTGTCAACGATTTTCCGCAGAATAAAACGTTTCCGCACCAGTTGCGCCAGCGGAACATTTCTGCTGCCGGTCAAATCTCCGATCAGCGTTTGCAGAAACTGTTCCTTGTTATCCGGCGTAAGTTCAGGATAGAACAGGTTCCGGGCAAGACTGTAAATCACTTCGCCTTCCGTCCACGAAGCGTCAACAACGCTGATCAAAGCTATTTCATGGTTCAACTCGGCGATAAAATGACTTTTCAACTGGCCGCCCTGCGCCACGTCAATTTCGCCGAGTTCGCTGTCCTCTCTCATAAAATCGGCGAATTCTGCCTCGTTAAGCCTCGCGTCGAAATCGGACAACTCCCAGCCGTAATCCATCAACGTCTGCTCTTCAAACAGTTCCAGACTGCCATCTGCTTTTACATACAACTGCGGCACATCGAATATTTTATTGAGATCAGCAGGTGATTTTTGCAACACGATTGATTCTTCGCGATGCTTCCGCACCTCTTCGGCAAAATATTTTTGCGCGTCCTCCATCACCAGATGCTGAATGAAATCCTTCTCTTCTTCCGGCTCCAGGTATTGGGTGATCGTTACGGTGCGGGCCTGCGTATCTATCTTTATTTTGTTTCTCAACTCTTTGGACAATGAACCGGGGTCCGGCACTTCCTGCATTGCAATTATTTTAGGTTCAACCCGACGGGTTGCATGAATCAGCGGAAAATCCGGCATTTCCGGCTGGCTGACGGAGATAAATTCCTGCGCTTCCTGCTGGTTAAACCCGTTTTCCACCAGGGCGTCAATCAATGATCTGGCGGTTTCGGCAAAACGGCTGGACGTAATGAATGCATACGCTTTGTTCAGCGCCTTGTCCTGCTTCGGCAGCCGGTGCGGCAGCCGCAGAATGCGCCCGAGTATCTGTTCCACGCTGGTGCTGGCATGTACTTCGTTCACGGAACACAGCACATACGCGAAAGCACAGTCCCAGCCTTCCTTCAGAGCCTGAACCGTGATGATGAAACGAATTTCGCAACCCTGGTCGAAAAGGTCTATATCCGTCAGTTCGCGGGTCTCGCCGGTGGCTACGGCAATCTGTGATTCCGGTATTTTAAACTCTTCCACTAATGCCTGCTTAATAAACGCGGTATCCATCGTTTCCTGATTTTTGCTCCGGTTCTGTGCTTGCAGCAGCATCAGCGGACGGATGTATTCGCCGGTTTTCTGCGATTCAATCTGCGCCCGTTTTTCCAGATCGGCGCGTTGCGCTATCGCGTCGGCCAGGGTTGATTTCCAGTCGGTCCTGGTCGCCAGCCGGATCGGCAGCTTGATCATGTCCTCCGCTTTCAGTTCCGCCGCCGACACGCTGTAGAGCACATTGCTCGGATTGTCTTTCGTCGCGGGAGTCGCGGTGAATTCAATGATCGCCGACGGACGGAAATGGGCCAGCGTGTCAAAGGACAATCCCGTGCGGGCGTTGTGCGCCTCGTCAACCAGCACCAGCGGACGGTTGATGCGCAGCACATTTGCCAGTGAATATGAAATCACTCCGTTTTCGCTGCGCAGCAGTTTGCTTTCAATTTCCGGCGGCAATTTCGTAAAATGATGCTCCAGCGCGCCGGCGGTTGAATACACCTTCCGGCCTTCCTTGTCTTCCACCCGGAACGCCTGAAGCGTGGAAATTATAATCGTCGTGCTGCCAATCAGGACGCTTTGCTGAAGGTACAATGCCTCTTCAATATCCATTACCGTTACTTGCCCCAGGCTGGATTCCAGCGCCTGCCGGTAGTGATGATTCCGGTCTTTCAACGCATTAAGCGTCTGCTCCTTAATCGCGTTGGACGGCACCAGCCACAGTACCACCGAGTTTTCTTTACTCAAATACTCCTGATTAACCGCTGCAATCGTATGACACGCCAGCAATGTTTTCCCGCCGCCGGTCGGCAGCCGCAGACAGACGTAAGGAATTTCCGACAAGTCCGTAACCTGCACCGGACGATACGAAATTCCTGTACCCCAGAATTCCCGCGTCGCCTCATAAAACGCCAGATTGGCGTCCTTGCGGTCGTCGCACAACTGTAAATAACGCTTCAGCGCCAGCAGCGCTTTTTCCTGATATTGAGTTAATTGCAGCATAATGTTTTCTTCTTAATGTTAAAATAAATCAGGTTGAACAATATTGGGATTATATGACGAATTAGGCGCAACAACGCCGATAATAATATACGGATTGGGCGCTTGTACATGGTTCGCCAGCGTTGTTCCAACAAAGAAAAAAGTATTGGGATTACCGGCAATAGCCATATATTTTTCTTTGACCTTCTGATTGGCGATATCCTCGTTGCCATCCGCATCATTCAGGCAGTTCCAGTACAAGGCGCCGATTTCCCAGTCTTCAATCATTAACGTTCTTTCCTGCTCATCTTTCGTGACAAAACGGTATGAATATTTGTACGGCAACTTTCTTAAAGTCAACGGGCCAATATCTTTAAAAAGGTCAGGCTGCTGGAAATATGCTTTCTGCGCATCCGTCCATTCTCTGGAACATGATTCTATCTTAAAATCAATGATTTCCCTGGGCTTGACCATTGCCAGTGATGGATACGGCGGCTGTTTTGTTATGTTAATCAATTCCCGCATATTATCATGCATGGTCAGGGAACTCAATTCTTTCATTCGCTTTGACCAACCGTCTTTTTCCGGCGAAATGTGTTCACAAAGTTTTATTTCTCTGACTGGCGTGTATGACTCCGGACGAAAATCTTTTTTCCTTTTTTGCAGACTTACTTCTATCCATTGGAATTTCTTAAATTTCTGATAGTCGCTCAAGTCACGGAATTGAATTGGATACATGCGAACCAGTTTGCCGTTGCATACTCCGGCAGTACAAACCAGTTCGCCGTATTTCTGAGACAGGCTAGGATACGTTTTGATTGTCATCAATACTCTGGCAGATTCAATATGCTCCGGCAAATAATCCATCTCGCTCCTCCTCTTATAAATTAACGACAGGATATCCATATTCACGGTTCAGGCATACGGCAATGCGGTAACGGTGACACATCGTATGTTTGGCTTCAAAACAGGTTAACGCAACTTTTTTCCCCGCCGCAATCAACTCCGCGATGCAGCGGACTTGCGACATCTGCCCCGGCAGAATCTCACGGTCATAAGTTTCAAACAATGCCTGATAATCCGTCATGGTATTTAATTCATGACGCTGTTCCGCCGGAATGCCTAAATCCGGAATGCCGATATATTCCATGCCGGCCTTGCTCAAAAAGTTATTCAGCGCCCTGGCGTTAAAATCGAATTTCATTGAGTTGGGCGATTTGCGGACATCAACAACTGCGTCAATCTTGTTTTTTATCAGCTTGTTCAAATATTCGTCTATCCCGATCCCCTCATACCCGATGGTATAAATTGACGGCTCCGGTTTAAACAAATCATCCGGAACTAAAAACAGTCCGGCTTGTTCATCCGGACTTAAAATGCGGTCTTTGATTTCGCTTTTGACCATGTATTCCGGAAACTCCAGATAGGTTTTGCGAATCAGCGCATCCCCCCGGATATCCCCAAGCTGCCGGGCAAAATCAAGCATCTGCCGACGTTCGGCGGCATTTAACTGATACAGCATCCCGATATTTTGCGCAACAGAAAACCTGTCCATGTCAGCCAGCAGTCCTTTTTCCGTCAATGTCCGTTTATCCTTATATATTTCAAAGCTGAAACAGCCGAAACGGTAAGGAAAAAATGAATAATGCTTCTGTTTGTTGTAGGCACAGTACAGAAACATTAATTTCAAAAAGTCGGTGCTGTCCGCGTTGCCCCTGAACACTTCCAGCAGCGCCAGCAATACTTTCTGTCTATATAAAAGTCTTAAATTTTCCGCCATCGCTCAATCCGCCTTGATTTCGTATGGAACCTGTTTAAAAACAATATTCGCGGCCCGTAATTTTACCGGACTTAACCGGCAGGCAGTGCCGTAAATTACTTTCGGGCCGTCATGTTCCGGCAGCAACGCCAGGATTTTGCCGGTCAATACATTCCCGCTGTCCGGCTTCTTGTCCTTCAAAATTCCGTTGAACAACAGATACACTGCGGTATTATTATAAATGCCAATCAACGCACTGTCGCAGTGTTCTTTCTCCAGCGGATGACCCGTTTCGGTAAAAAATACGTGTCGCGCCAGTTTGGAAAAAGTAATCCCTTTGAAAACTTTCCCGCTCTCGTCAAACAGCGGTTTGCCCAGGCGGTAATAGCGGAAACCGCCGCCGCCTTTCCAGTTCTGCTCCTTTGATATTCCGCCTTGTTCGCCTTCGATGACCTTTTTCAAGCGAGACGCACAGAGTGTTTCACAATGTTCCCCCATCTCAATTCCGATATATTGCCGGCTCATTTTATGAGCAACAGCACAGGTTGTGCCAGAACCTAAAAAAGAATCGAGAACTATATCGCCATCTTTGGTAGCTAATTGCAAAATCCGCCGAACCAATCGTTCTGGTTTAGGAGTATCAAACAAAAAATCTCCTGCTCCAATTTTTTTCATTTCATTTTTTGCTTCTTGCGTATGTCCGCAGTCTTCATATTTCAAAAATGATCTTGGCACAACATCTCCCATATCATTTAAAAAACGTTTTAATCTTGGTTTTTTGGCGGTTCCGCTGACCCCCCAATAAAGAAGTTTATTCTTAACATTCTCGAAATGAGTTTCTTCATTGTATTTCCATACTGCTGTTTTTTCAGGGTATATTATCTCATGTGTATTTGGATTCTCAATTGCATAGTACAAATTGGGTCTTTCTGTTAAATTCTTATTGCATGTATAAGTAACAGAGTTCCAGACACCTCTTGGGTCATTATCCGGATTTCTATAATTGTCTAATTGTTCTATTGTTCTAGTAAGACGTCGTGGAGCCCAAGATGGCTTATTTTTTGCCCAAACAACAATATATTCGTGGTCACTACTGAAAAATTTAGCATCATTGGCTGGAGACACTCTTTTTATCCAAGGCAAAATGGCAACAAGATTATTATTACCTAGAATTTCATCAAGAAGCAAGCGTAACGTTGCGACTTCGTTATCATCAATTGAAATCCAAATAGTTCCATCCTCTGACAATAAATCTCGTAATATACGAAGTCTCGGATACATCATGCAGAGCCATTTGTCATGGCGGGAAAGGTCTTCAGCTTCTTTGCCGACTGTTTTGCCGAGCCATTCTTTAATCTGCGGATCGTTGGAGTTATCGTTATATACCCAGGATTCGTTACCGGTATTGTAAGGCGGGTCGATATAGATGCATTTGACTTTTCCGGCATAATAAGGCAGCAGCGCTTTAAGGGCGGTGAGGTTATCGCCCTGAACGAGCAGATTGCCGCTGTCTTTGTCGCCGAAACTGAGTTCCGGGACTTCTTCGAGCAGATGAAACGGCACCTCGCGATGATGGTTGACAACCGCTTTCTTTCCAATCCAGTCTAGCGTAGGCATATAAATAATCCCGGTAGAAGTATATTAATTGTTTTCTGCGTTTCCGGATAATTCTTTCTTAAATTTAACCGGAATGACATCCTCTTTTGCCCGAATTCGGCTTAACATAAATTCATAACAGGAATAATTTAACATGTTTCAATCAATAGTAAAATTTATGAACCAGTTTTATCATAGTTTTCTGCCGCCTGTATTATCTATCCTGTTTATCCTGCGCATCCACGCCTACGGCGGGCAAGCCCTGTTAAATCATAAAACCGGTCAGTCGATCACTCCAGAGGCGGACAAGCCGACGCTCCCAGGTTTTTGTTCTCCACTTTTGTGATTTTTCGTGGTTAAGGAGTGTTTTGGGGTTGCGGCTATGCCGCGCTAAGCCTCTGTTTTTTCTATTCTGTCCGTCCCGGTTTGATTTTTTTAAAACTTAATTTAACCTATTTACTTTAAATGCTTTGTGCATACGCCAATTGACAAACTCTCTAATTAGTAAAAAGGCATTGCAACAAGATAAAAGACAAAAGTAAAAAGATAAAAGTTTTAAAACCGGGGAAAGGTTGTCCACTAATTACACGAATGAACACGAATGAATATTTTGCTGTGAATTTGATTTTACGTCACAAAATCAGACTCACAGCAAGAGCTTCTGTTTTATTAGTGCGAATTAGTGCCATTAGTGGATAAAAAAGATTTTTGTGTTCTTTTGTGTGCTTTGTGGACGATAAAAGGATTTTGATTTATGGCGGGGAACCAGGAATACATATTTACCTTAGCGCGGCATAGCCGCAACCAAAAAAGACACCTTAACCACGAACCACACGAA
>JBAWXM010000229.1:0-8448 GCA_037144075.1 Lentisphaerota bacterium
GAACTCCTGGTTGTGATCGCGATCATCGCGATTTTGGCCTCAATGCTGCTGCCGGCGCTTAATAAAGCAAGGGAACGGGGCAAAGCCATTTCATGCCTGAATAATATGAAACAGTTGGGCTCAGCCTTCATCCAATACACGGACGATTACCAGGGTTATGCGATTGACTCCGTCGCTTCCGGCAACTACATGTTCGGCCCCACCACACCGGCCATGTATAACCAAACCCTTTGTCCGTATCTGAACTACAAACCCTTTGCGAGTTCCGCCGGATTGCCGTCCGCGCCGACAGCCTTATGTGCGTCAGGCAGACTTGACGGCACTTTTAATGCTGTCCGGGCAAACACTCTGCCCAATCCAAGTTATGCCATGAACTCCTGTTTAAGGGCCAGCGCCACTAGCAGAGCCACTAGCAAGATATCCAGGATAAAAAAGCCTTCTGAAAGAATGGTTTTCGCCGAAGCCACGGATTATTCAGTTGCGGAAACCGTTTATGGGGTGGTTTATCACAACGTTCAAATAAGCCGCCGTCATTCCAACGGTTCAAATATCCTGTTTCTGGAAGGGCATGCCACCTATAATGACGGCAGGCAAATATTAAAATATGGCGATTATACTGATAATAGCACGTTCTGGAGAGAATATTAATAAGTGTCTTTGCGGTGATTCATATTTTTATGATTATGGCGGTGCAGGTCTGCCGACGCAAGAGTTTGTTCGGGAATATTGACCGGCATGGAAAATACTAAAAAGTCAATTTTAAAGCATTAAATTATTGCAAACAATAAAATTATGAGGGTGATTATGTTGTTGAATAAGCGTAGAATTCTATCTGTTTTTCTCCTGTCGGCGCTGTTCGTTTTATGTTCCTGGCAAAAAACTTTCGGTGGAGTTTCCGACTCTGAAGATAAAACAGGTTTAGACAAGGGGGGAGTGTCAATAGACCTTTCCACCTTGAAGACAGGCGCCAAGGAAACAGCCGGCGACAATCTTATCACTAACGGTTCTTTCACCCAGATCGGTGCAGACGGGAAACCCGCGGGGTGGACTGAATCGTTTTGGGTGTATCATTCCAATGAACCCGAAAGAAAAGCATGCATGGACGCATTGAAGGATTTCGCCGTCAGAAAATTTTGCAAAGGGGATTCGCCTGACGCGAAAAGCTTTTATGAATTTTCGTATTCTGAAGACGACTATGCGAAACACAAAACCGGCGACTTCGCTTTTTCCAGCGCGATTAAAACCTGCGTAGTTGTTGCTGAACCGGAAAAAGAGACGAAGTTTGTCCTGAAAGTCCATTATAGAGGCAGCACATCCCCGGTTCCCAAAGACAATAGTTTCGGCGCGTTGATACAATTCTGGGACAAGGCTGACAACTACAAGTCCGGCGGCAAACAGATTGGCGAGCATAAATATCTGATTTTTCCTCTGAAGAATGAATGGACAACAGGGGAAATGGCTTTCACCGTTCCGAAAGGCGCAAAGTCGTTCACAATTGATCTCCGCAAATACGGATGCGGAAAAGTTCAAATAGACGAAGTCGCCCTTTACAAGGTGACGGAAAAAGGGCTCACGATCCGCATGGTGCCTTTTTCATTTCTTGACAATACTTCCTGCCTTTCAAGCGGCCAGCCGGAAATTTTAAGATTTGCCTGCAAGAACGAGTTTCAACAAAAACTGAACAAACCGGTCGTCGTCCTTGAAGCCACGGATTTTTCAGTTGCGGAAACCGTTTGATGGGGGATGAAATTTAAAAAAAGTCAACTTTAAAGTATTAAATTATTGCAAACAATAAAATTATGAGGGTGATTATGTTGTCGAGTAAGCGTAGAATTATGTCTTTATTGCTCCTGTCGGCGCTGTTCGTTTTATGTTCCTGGCAAAAAACTTTCGGCGGAGTTTCCGACTCTATTGAAGATAAAACCGTTTTAGACAAGGGCGGAGTGTCAATAGACCTTGCCACCTTGAAAACAGGCGACAATGAAACAGCCGGCGACAATCTCATCACTAACGGCGCCTTCACCCAGGTCGGCGCGGACGGAAAGCCAACAGGGTGGACTGAATCGTTTTGGGTGTATCATTCCAATGAGCCCGAAAGAAAAGCGTGCATGGACGCATTGCAGGATTTCGCCGTCAGAAAATTTTGCAAAGGGGATTCGCCTGACGCGAAAAGCTTTTATGAATTTTCGTATTCTGAAGACGACTATGCGAAACACAAAACCGGCGACTTCGCTTTTTCCAGCGCGATTAAAACCTGCGTAGTTGTTGCTGAACCGGAAAAAGAGACGAAGTTTGTCCTGAAAGTCCATTATAGAGGCAGCACATCCCCGGTTCCCAAAGACAATAGTTTCGGCGCGTTGATACAATTCTGGGACAAGGCTGACAACTACAAGTCCGGCGGCAAACAGATTGGCGAGTATAAATATCTGGCTTTTCCCATGAGGAGCGAATGGACAACAGGGGAAATGGCTTTCACCGTTCCGAAAAGCGCGAAGTCGCTCACAATTGATCTCCGCAAATACGGCTGCGGAAATATTCAAATAGACGAAGCCTCTCTTTTTAAGGCGACGGAAAAAGGCCTTTCGATCCGCATGGTTCCCTTTTCATTTCTTGACAACACCTTCTATCTTTCGAGCGGCCAGCCGGAAATTTTAAGATTTGCCTGCAAGAACGAATTTCAACAGAAACTGAACAAACCGGTCGTCGTCCTTGAACTGCCTGAAGAGTTCGATGTTGCCGGCGTGAAACTGTCGCTCATAATGCTCAGCAAAAGTGAAATCAAACGCGGGGACAATAAATATTATCTGTATAAAGTGGCGATTGACGGCATAAAATATGCCATTGCCAAATGCGATTATTATGCGGCAAACGACGCCGTTGATTTTCTTGTCCGGACAAGCCTTCCCGCTAGCGACAAGGCTTATGAGGCCCGGTACTGGTACGAAGACGGGGATTATAAAACGGAGCCACTTTCATTCTCCCTGAAAGTAATGCCAACGATCAGAGGCAAAACGCCAAAGATATTTGAGAGCGGCGTTTGCTTCAATGTGGGAACAAATTTCGGAGACGACAACGTTGCCGACATCCTGTGTTCTTTCTACGTCGAATGCGGCTTCAACGCCGCGCACCTGTATGATTTCGTCCAATGGGGAGTGCCCGAAAAATTTTCCGCCTCATTGTTGAAAAAAGGCATTAAAAGGTATACCGAGCCGGGCTGGCTCTCCAACGGTTACAGAATAGGCAAAGAAAAGAAACCGGACGACGCGGCGTTTAAGCTTGCTGACGGCTCTAATTTCAACGATGGCGTCTATGACTGCATATGTCCAGTAGAGGTGTACACGCGAGGCAAATATTTCCAGGAATTTGTTGAAAAAGCTTTGCGGAAGATACTGGTGGAGAAGAATTCCGCCGATTCCATAATGGCGAACTGGGAGCCGTACATGTTTGAAAACAAGGGCTGCTTCTGCGCGAAATGCAAAAGCGAGTTTATCAAATTCAGCGGCCTGTCCGCGGATGAAGTGGACGCGCAGTGGCCAAAAAGAATTCCCATCAAACATAGGGCGGTCTGGACGAAATTCAGGAGCTGGCAGAATGGCAAGGTGGTCGCCGCGCTTGAGGAAACCATCAGCAGAATCGGGGCGGAAGCCGGTAAAAAATCTCATTTCATCCCCGAAATTTCGACTGCCTCGACTTTCGACGAATATTTCGCCCAGTACAGCCCGGCTGATTTTATTGACAAACTGCCGGTGATCGAATTCTGGGGCCCATACGTCTGTCAACTCTACAATCAGCCGTACAGCTATGTCATCGGCAGCCACCTGCTCACATTTTTAATGGCGAAAGACGCGGCCGGTTACGCGCATGAAAAGGCGCTGAAAAATCCGCCGAAGCTGATTGCGTTCCCCCAGGGATTTCAGGGTAATTCCATGATTACGGAACCGGAAGCCATCGCCTTTGAATACCTCTGTTTCTTTTTGCAGAGGTGGGATGGCGCTTTGGCATATTATTTCCCGTACGGCTATGACGCCCGCTACTGGGCCGCCCTGGCGCGGGCGAACACGCTGATCGCGGAAACCGAAGACTTCATTTTTCATGGCGTGAGGACGGAGAATTTCACCGTCAAATTCGAGACGCCGGTTCCTGAATATTATCTGCCAACATCGTGGGATGAAGGCAAACTGTATGCGAGATCGTTCCCGTCGGCGAAAGAAAAACATCTCCTTGTCCAGGTGCTTGAATACATGCTTGACGGAAAACGTCTTATCGCTGTCGGCAATTTCTGGGAGAAGGGCGAGGTGTTCTTCACTTTGCGCCTAAACGATCTGGATAAAAACACGAAATACGCGCTTTATGAGCCTGACCATCAGCGATGCTACGCCAATGACAAAGGGGAAGCCGAATTTTTCGCTGAAGATTTGAGCAGCGGAATTCTTCTTCACGCAGGCGCTTTACGATGGAGCTTTTTTGTCATTGAGCCGCTAACAGGGGCGGATTACGGCGTGCTGATGACGCCGCAGCAGATGCGGACGGCTATGACGAAACGCCTGCCCGGCATAATGAAGGCGGCTGAAATTGAAAAGAAAAGATTCGACGATTACAAGGCTGCCACTGTGCGGCCGGAGTTGAAAAAAGAGGTTTTCACTGATCTGTCCGCCTTTAAGCCAGCGCAATGCGGCGAACTTCGCTGCCAAATTGAAAAAAGCGCTGACGGTAAAAAAACGTTCATCGTTTTCAGCAAGGGAGGCAACAAGTTGACCATTGATCCCTCCTGCGGCGCGAAAGTCTCAAGTTGGATTGTGGACAAAACAGAGCTTGTAAATAAAAATGATGACAACGCCGGACTTTGCGGGGATTGTTTCTGGTGGCCTGCAAATTTGACCTCTCAGATGCTTATGCCGTATGAGTTTGACAAGGTTTTAAAAAATGACAGCTCTATTACGGTGCAGTTCAAGAAAAAACTTGACAATGTCGGCACGTCCAATCTGGATGCCGTGACTATTACCAAAACGTACAGCGTGTTTGCCGACGGTAGCGGCTTCCAGGTCAATACTCAGTTCGACAACATGTCAACCGCCTGCAACCGGGAGTTCTCGTTCAGATATCACAATATGCTCTCTTTTCTCGGAACGCAAAACGACAAAGACGGCCGCGCCCTTATGAGAAAAGGAAACGCCGATGAATCCTTCAAAAGAGATTACGATGTCAGGCTCTATCGAATTGAAGGCGCCGATGACAGCGCGCTGGAAAACTTATTCAAGATGGATAAAATCATTGACATAACAACTCCTGAAATAGTTTTTGACAGTCCGTGGAGCAAGGTGAAACTCGCAATTGACGCCGTCAACAAAAATGATCTGCACAGTTTTGTCTTTTGGGATTCAGCCAAACAGTCCGGCTCGACCTTTGAGCCGATTTTCAAGAAGATATCATTGCCTCCCGGTAAATCCTGGGCGGCGTCAATGACCTTTAAAATAGGTGGCATTGAAAAGAAATGATTTTAAACATGCCGCGTTTGTCCTCCGGGCCGACGCTGCTATCGGCTTCCAAACGAAGTCAGGAAAAAGCGCAAGAATATGAACAGGATACAGAAAAACATGATTATCACTAAGGAGCCGGAACAGCCCAAAGACTGGCTGTTTGTGGATGAACTTAAAGCCTCTCGACATGAAAAATTAATATGGGGGAGGAGCAGGAAGAAAAGAAATGAAGCTGCTCTCGGGAAAGGCGTGATCTTGGATTTTCGTTTCCCCGATGAAGAGAGAGTTCTTGATACTGCGATAGCCGATTTTTATGAGTTTCTTCAAGTCGCCGGAATCCCCGGAAACGGGCCGTTCAAAATCATTATTGAAGAGCAGGAGATTGGAAAACCAGTTGAGAGTTATCGCATAGATACGCAAACCGATTCATGCACAATCTATGCAGGCGACACTGAAGGCGTCCGCCGGGCACTGTATTTCGTGCAGGATGAAATAAAACGTTGTGACGGACCGTTTTTGCCTGTCGGGATAACCGAGCGTGAGCCGATGATAAAGACCAGGATATCGCGCTGTTTTTTTGGACCGGTAAAGCGTCCGCCAATTAACCGAGACGAACTGGCGGATGATGTTGATTACTATCCTGATGAGTATTTAAACCGACTGGCCAGCGAAGGTGTCAACGGTTTATGGCTCACTGTGGGTTTCCGCGACCTATGCCCGTCGAAGCTGTTTCCTGGTTATGGCGGAGACAGCGCGCAACGCTTGGCAAAACTCAGAAATACCGCGCTCAAATGCGCCCGTTATGGAATAAAAATATATGTATTCTGCATTGAGCCGCAGGGGTTCGGACAAAACCCCGAATATCTTAATTCAATGTCATATTTGAATAGCAATCCGGAGTTTAAAGGCCACGAAAATGGATGCGCTATATATTTCTGTCCGTCCACCGTCAAGGCGAAGCAATATCTTGAGGAATCGGCTTATCATATATTTTCCAAGGTTCCGGAACTAGGAGGGCTGATAGATATTAATCTCGGGGAAAGGCCGACGCACTGCTACTCCGCTACCAACAATTTCTTTGACTGCAACTGTCCGCGCTGTTCCAAACGTCAACCATGGGAGGTCTTTGCAGATGTCACGTCATCAATCTCCAAGGGGATGCGCCGGGCAAATCCGCAGGCTGAAATGATCTCGTGGCTATACACACCATATATCTTTGAACAAAACGGAAAAAGCATTGAAGAGCATTTTCAAGTGATGAGGAACGTTGCCGCCCATGTTCCGGAAAATGTGACGTTGCAGGTCAATTTCGAGTCCAACGGCAAGGTAATGCAGCTCGGGCGCGAAAGAACCGCGCTTGACTACTGGCTGGCATGGCCCGGCCCTAGTGAAATTTTCAAAGACTGCGCCCGTGCCGCCGTGAAATCCGGAACCAGGATGTCGGCGAAAATTCAGGTTGGCTGCTCCCATGAGGTAGCCACGGTTCCTTTCATACCGGTACCCGGCAATCTTTACAAAAAATACCGTACCATGCGAGATCTCGGGGTCAGCACGGTAATGCAATGCTGGTACTTCGGCAACTACCCCGGACTGATGAATAAAGCCGCCGGGGAACTCTCTTTCTTCCCTTTTCCTGACAATGAAGATGATTTTCTGCTCTCTCTTGCCGGAATTGACTGGGGCAGGAACGCCGCGCATGTCAGCCGTGCCTGGAAATTCTTCCAGAAGAGCTATTCGGAATTCCCGGTCAATCTGCCGTTCACATGGTACGGTCCGGTGCATCACTCGGTGGTGTGGCCGCTTCATCTCATACCGGTTGACCAGCCGATATCGCCAAGCTGGAAATTCACATTCCCGCTGGTCAGCGGCGACAGAATAGGCGAATGCATCTGCTTCGGGCATACGCTTGACGAAGTTCTGACGCTACTGCGCCGGATGGACAAATTCTGGGCTGCCGGGGTGAAAATTATGGAAGATATTGAAGATACTTGTCAAAACAATCGTCAGAGGCTTCAAGATATAAGTTTATACAAAGCGCTTGGCATCCAGATAAACAGCTCACTTAATATTTTTGCATTTTATGATCTGAGAGAAAAGCTCCCTTTCATGAAACAAACCGCCCAAATTAAAACCCTTGGAAAGATGCTGGATATTGCAGAACTAGAAATCAAGAATAGCATGAAACTTAAAAATCTCTGCGATGGTGATTCGCGCCTTGGATTCCATTCTGAAGCCGAAGGCTATAAATATTTTGCAGAAAAACTGGAATGGCGCGCCGGCCTTCTCCGAGACCTTATCAATACCGATTTCCCCAAAGTCCAAAAGATGATTGAGTCCGGTGAAAAACTCTTTCCTGATTACACCGGCACTAAACCTGAAGGCAAAATCTGCATATGCTATAAAGACAAAGAAAAAGCCGAATATCATAAAATCTCAGACGGCCTCTGCTTCAAAACCTGGCGTGATGCAGAAAATGTATATTTTTACATAAAGATGAATCGTATTGAAGCAGATTTTACCAGCGTTGAGATTGATATTGAGCCGCGCAGACTGTGGCCGACCAGCACTTATCAGATTAACTCCAATGGAGAGCTTTGGCATATTCCCAAGGGGGGAGCTGATATGGATAGACGCTGGACAGCAAAAATATCGCCCGGCAAGAATGAAAAAACTATTAACTTCACTGTTCCGCTAATCTGTTTCCGGGAAAATCCGGCAAGCACTAGACCATTCCGGTTCAACATGGCAATAAAAAAAGCTGATGGAAGCGAAATCTCATGGATGAAAAAACATCCTTTAGAGCCGAGGCTGACTTTCGGAACAGACAACCCGTCCGATCTCGGCTGGATGCTGTTAAAGTAAACTCTGTAATATTTTATTTTATCTTTCTGGCAAAACGGACTACCATGTAAATCCTGGAGTCTTTGTCAGAAAGATTCTCGATGGTATGTTCGACATCGCATTGATACAA
>JBAWXM010000230.1:0-8426 GCA_037144075.1 Lentisphaerota bacterium
TCATGAATCCGTCTTTTTTCAAATCATCAGATTTTTATGGGATGGCTGTGAAAAATATACACCACTTTTTTAATCGAAATAAATTAAAAAACAGAGTGATTGGTAACTGGCAGAATGATTCAAAGATGGAGCAATGCACGAGATGTGAAATAAAAAACGGAAGATGACTTGAAGACGACCGCCCTCTGCTCACGGCTGCAACAAATGTGTTGCAACCGCAACCCTTGATGGGGTTTAGAACGAAACAATCTGGTGAGGAACAGTTCGCCGGCAGTTTGAGTTATCTGCTGGAATCGTGTCGCATACATCAGGATCCCGATGGACTACCAGCCCTGTTACGATGAACGCGCTCATTCCGGCGATAAATACGATTTCGAGCACATTGAAAAACGATTTATTTTTTATATAAACCTCCTTGTTAAATTTTACGTTAGACCGCAAACAGTTTGCTTACAGTTTGAG
Organism: Lentisphaerota bacterium; assembly: GCA_037144075.1. Classification (GTDB taxonomy): domain Bacteria; phylum Verrucomicrobiota; class Lentisphaeria; order Victivallales; family Victivallaceae; genus CAIPAT01. The sequence continues at coordinate 463 of JBAWXM010000230.1, forward strand.
TTACCTGGGCAAGCCCCTCGCATACATCAGGATTCTGATAAGCCACGAGACCGAATGCAATAAATGCACCCATTCCGACAATCAACGCAATTTCGAACACATTGAAAAAAACCTTCTTCTCCATAAAACCTCCTTGTTAGATATTTCGTTAAACGACAAACAACTTGCTTACCGTTTCAGTAATCTGGGCGAGACTGCTGGAGACATCAGGATTCTGATAGGCCACGAGTCCGGTTGCGATGAACACACCCATCCCGACGATCAGCACGATTTCGAACACATTGAAAAACGATTTCTTTTCCATAATTAAATTTTCCTTTTAATTTCAGGTTTGTTTTAGACAATAAACAGTTTGCTTACAGTCTGAGTTATCTGGGCGAAACTATCGCATACATCAGGATTCTGATAGGCTGCGAGCCCGGTTGCGATAAACGCACCCATTCCGACAATCAACACGATTTCGAACACACTGAAAAAAGACTTCTTTTCCATAAAAAACCTCCTTGTTAAATTTTTCAGATGCAGTCAAAATACCGCCTCATTTTTGCAAAGCAACCACCCTAACCAGATCCAAATCAGAATCGAATCGTTCCAAATATTGTAAACAGAAAAGCCACATTTTATCCTTTCAACATAAAATGAGCACGAAAAGCGGAACCGCGCTTGCTTACTGATTTCAATGAATTTACATTATCCGACCGCGAAAGTGCGGAATTAACCAGTCAGGAAAGGAATAATCATGTCTGAATTTAAAAATGTTACTGTTGTAAAGAAGGCAAACGTATATTTTGACGGTAAAGTCACCAGCCGCACCGTGCTGTTCGCGGACGGGACAAAAAAGACGCTCGGAATCATGCTGCCAGGCGATTATGAATTTGGCACCGCGGACAAGGAGATCATGGAGATTCTCGGCGGCGAGCTCGATGTGCAGCTTCCCTGCTGCAAGGCCTGGCATAAGTTTAAAGGCGGCGATTCTTTTGAAGTTCCCGCCAATGCCAAGTTCAGCCTGAAAGTAAAAACTGTCACCGATTATTGCTGCTCATATATAAAATAAACAGCGCCTGTATAAGCAGAGCGTTTAATGCGCCGCTTCAATCGAGGAAGCGGCGCTGAAGCTTGACGACATCCTTGTATGGCAATACTCCGATGAGTTTGTTGCTACTGTCGGTTACTGGAACTGCGCTAAGGCCGTAGCGGCTGAACATCTCGCCGGCGTCTTTCATTGTGCTTTCCTGAGTCAGGCTGACGACTGACGCTGACATGATGTCCTTCAGCTTGACCCCGTCTTCCGCCATCAGGAGTTCTTTCAGATCGAGCACTCCTTCCAGAATATCCCTGGAATCAACAACGTAAATATATGTGATGAAATCTTTATTTCTGGCAACATCCTTGAAGTTGTCCCGGATATCGTCAACGCTCTTTGCAGGATGGAACTTAAGGATTTCGCTGGTGCAGTAGTCCGTGATACTCTGTTCCTGCTGTCCGAGTATGGACTGTATTTTAGTCCTGAGCGAGGGCTCAACAACTTTCAACAGTTCATCCTTTTCGGAATTGCCGAGCAATGCAAGCACTGCGGCGGCCTGTCCGGGAGTCATTTCCTTAACCAGGCGGGCGATCAACGGCTGATTCATCGAAGAGACCACTTCCTGCTGAATGCCTGGATCGAGTTCTCCGAATGTTTCCGCCGCCGCTCTGGAATCCAGTTCCTGAAAGAATATTTCCCGCTGCTCATGATTCAGCTTCTCCAGAATATTGGCCAGGTCAACCGGCGGAATGTCGCTTAGCTTTTCATTTACCGGATTAAAATTATCATGAAAGTTGCTGATATCCGGCGGCAGCGGCTGGACGGATGGCCAGGAAAGAGTATTTTCTTTGATCTTGAGGAAATCCGCAAGCCATTTCATGCCGAACCTTCTGAACAGTCCGTATTTGCTGAAATCAACGTCAGTCACATACATATTCTTGTTGACTCGGAGTATTTTGACGTCGTAAACCATGGAAACTTCGCGTTTTTCCAGATCAATGACTTTTTTGTTGAGAACATAGTCGTTAATCAGCATCGCCTCATTATCCAGAATGCTCTCATAGTCGGCAATGGATTCGATATCTATGGCAATGGCAATAGCCCCGGCAGTCATGGACAGGATTTTATCTATCGGGATAATCAGTGGATGTTTTCCGGACGGGCGGACGACGCAAAGATGCGTGATGTGCGGGAGCGGCATGCCTTTTTCAACAATAATCATATCGGACAGTTTACCGATGCGGCTGCCGTTTAATATGATTTTTGCCCCGATTATTTCAGAGAGATAAAAGATGCGTGATGGATTTCCAGCTTTCTCCAATCCGTCATTACTCATATTCTTGCCCCGTTTCTGCAACATGCTGTTAACTGCATATAATATTTGCAGTTATAAATATATCCTCTTCTGAAATAAAATCATTAACAATCATATTCTTTTTTATAGATTCAACAAGAATTATTGCTCCGAAAGATAATCAGCGATCATTTTTTGTAGCACGTTAATCGACTTAACCTCATTTGCATAATTTAATAAAGAATTATGACATATGATTATCTTTCGGATCAGTAATATGTTTTGTATTCAAAATTATTCCGGTTGTCAAACTCATTTAGCATTTTTTAATTACGATAGCTTTTAAATTACAGCTTTCAAGGGCATGATACGCTTACGGCCGGTAGTCCCAAGTATATGATAATTCAAGCCCCCGCTTTCCCATGGCTCGGCGTTGTCCATCGTCGTGGGATTTTCTTTAAATCTTCGAGCCACACACCGCAGTGGCGTGAAAGTCCGTCCGCAGTACCCGGGGATAGGATGAAGTGCAAAACTATTATTGGTTGTTTAATATATTTATGATTAAGGAGCCGTAAAGAAATAACCTTTATATCTTCGCGCTTCTCCCGAATGCCTTTGTGTTTGCCGGTTCGTTACATACCTTCAGGTATGCGCCTTACCGGCAATTCCCAAAATCTCTTCGGGATATTTCGCGAGACTTGTCAAGTTTATTTCTTGACAACTCCTAAGGGAGGGTGCTCAATTGTGCAGAAACAAATGTTCCAAGAATGTTCTAATTTCAGACTTCCTGATTCGCAAAAAAGCCCATATCGCTGTTTTTAGCGTTGTAACGCGGTATGGAGCATTGTTTTATTCTTGAGCATTTTTTTAGGATGAAAAAATGGGGTGGATGACGGGACTCGAACCCAGTTTTCAAGGATTTAGCTTCAAAACCAAGACTTAGCACTCTTGATTTTAAGTTTATAAACGACAAAACGTACCAAAAACGTACCAGTAACGTACCAAGTTATAACAGAAATGTAATTTTTCAAGCCTCTTTTTTCTGAAACTACCTTCTTTATTTAAAAACAGCCTCAAAAGAGTGATTCTAAATATTATTTACCCAAAGTAAATATAAAAAGTAGTCTATTTTTAATCCATGAATATATGCACATTTTTAAAGCAATATTATTTATTACAAAATATTTATAAAGTATTGCTTTGGGTAAAAAAGTAAACAATATAGTTGAGCTCATCTTAACGCTACACGTTTACAGGACTAGCCGCCAGATGGTGCTAAGCTATAATATATACCCGTAATAAGGCGTACCGGCGTTATATGGCTTTCCAGCGGATAGTAAAAATCTCTTCTGGAGTTGCTTCTGGGGAGAACTTCCGTTTATCTTGAGCAATGGAATGTTCAACCTTACGCTCAAGTTCGGTAGAGTCATGACAGTATTGTTTCCAAGTACGGTCAAAACGCATCTGTGCTAACTCAATAGCTTGAGCATCACCTTCATCTTTCAAGTCGGTCAAATTCTGTTGAATGGTTTTGAGCTTAGTTCTCATCGTTTCGAGCCGTTCGTTTTTCCATGTAGTCAAGCGTTCCTGAACACTGGCGATATAGGCTTCATATTGCTGAATGACGGAATCTTTTTCCTTGCGGATTTCCTCTTTATCGTTCTTGCGGATGTAGTCCAACCCATCACGTTTCAGAGTTTTGACAGTCGTGACCTTGCATGGCTGTTCCAGTAATTCTTTAACCATCTCCTGCGGCATTATCCATAGCTTCCCGTCAGAGATGAAGCACCCGGAGTAAACCAATTCCTCATACTCAAAATGGCACTTGCAGTGAACGGTAGTTACTCTCAGCCAGCCATTCTTTCCTCGCAGTGAGTTGAAGTTAAACTCATCATTTGAGGCATTGGACAGGTCAAACCTCAGTTGGCGGTTGTCCACGCCATCAAGGGAATCTTCCTTGCATTCCAGGAGTACCTCCTGGACAACGGCATCTGCAAATGTCAGTTGCTTAAAGCCAGGTCTTTGAGTATATCGAATAGCATAATTCCCTTTGGGGATAATGACTGCCGCCTTTTTCTCGCCGTTAGAGTACAGTTCTGGCAGACTGAAAGTCATGGTTCTGTCGCTGAACTTACCGAATTTTCCGTAACCATGTTTAATGATTTGCCATAGTTTGTTCCTGTGCAGCTCAATTTCTAGCCGTAGGTCTTCTGGATGCCCCTTAAATGTGTCTTTAATCCCATCCCAGAGTTCTCCTCCAAGACGTGTTGAGGCTGTTTTGTGAAACGTGCTTTTCAATTTGTCAATTAAAGCCTCCTGTTTACTGAATTCAGCCTCTATTTCTTCTTTGTTCCTGCATTGGGTAAAAACTTGACCTACCCATCTTTCAAAGTTTCTTCCATCGCCAAGGAGTCCGAGGACTTCGTTACTCGACCCGAATATGCCTTTAAAGAGACCGAGCTTGGTTTCCAGCAGTTCAAGAAGACGTCGCTCTGCATGATTGTCCCGATTCATGAAGTTGACCACGACAACATCGTTTTCTTGCCCGTAACGGTGACATCTGCCGATTCTCTGTTCAATCCGTTGCGGATTCCAGGGCAAGTCATAATTTATGACCAAGGAACAGAATTGCAGATTAAGCCCTTCTGCCGCCGCTTCGGTGGCTATCAGAATATCTGCATGTTTCTCAAAATGGTCAAGCAGTGCCGTCTTGCGGTCGATGTTGGGACTATTGCGGAAATGAGGAGAACTCCGGTTTACCTTGAGCCAGTCCCTGTATATTTTCTCAGCTTGTGAATTGAGATTGGCTCCATTAATCATGACGGTTCGCTTTTTGAACTCCGGCTTGTTTTCTATAAGCTCGGAAAGATGTTGCTGTGTTTGCAGGAACTCCGTAAAGATTACCGCCTTGCGATTGCCTCCATTATTCACGACCCTATCCAAGCCTTCTTCAAGGGCATAGAGCAAAGCCTCTATTCTGTTGCTGTCTTTTGTGGAAACCGCCAAATGATACAGCTTTTCCAGTTCGACAGCTTCCTGTCTGATTTCACTCAATTCCTCCTTGGAGAATTTATGAGAAAGCCTTAATTTAAAAGTTTGGAGACGTTCCAAATCATCCAACTGTTCCCGTGGCATTGATTTAACCGGCTCCGGCAAGTCCCCTTGTACTCTCAGAGTATCATTTAAACGTTGTTTAAGCCGCTTCAGTGTCTCTGCAAGATTCTGGGGGGATGATGCCAGCAACCGGCGCAAAGTCATTTTAATGAGTGTTCTTTGCCCCCCTGCAAGGCAATGAAGGTTATCCCTGCTTAAAAACCTCTCCATCGCTACGTATAAACATTTCTCTGAAGGATTAAGCCTGAAATTTTTGGTCATGGCAATCCGATTGACAAAATTTACCTTTGAGTCCTTGCGTAGAGTACGCACCATGATTGGCGATAATCTCCGCTTTACTTCCTTGAAGTCTTCCTCTGTTTTCGGATTCAGAAATCGGTGTTCAAAACAATCTTTACTGCCAAAGAGATATTCATTTATCATAGATGCCAGAGAATACAGTTCCGAGGCTGAATTCTGTAATGGGGTTGCAGTGACCAGGATTTTAGGGCTATGGCTTAAAGTCTTTCTGATTGTGCTGGAAATTATACCTTGCTGGTTACAGAGGTTATGGCATTCGTCAATTACCACCAAATCCCAAGGGATTCCGGCGATGTATTGAGCCTTGTTTCGAGCAAAGTGATAAGAGCAGATAATAATTTTATCGCTGGAAAAGGGATTGCCTGGATTCTTGCAACGGAATGCTTTGCCGTCTATCGTTTCTGCCTGTATTTCGGGTCTGACATTGCCTCGTACAGTTTCTGAATGATTAGAGTTGCTCTGGTGTTGAGTGATTTCATTTTGTCTTTCCTCTTATGAATTGTTTATGAATTGCGGGTGAACACTAACTGAATTGTCACATTAAACCGATTAAAAACTTTTTTCCGTTTTTGCCTTCTCCGTTGTAAATTAGTTTGTATTGTTCGACACAGTTTCTCTTGCCGGTCTTGACCACAAGCTCGTAGTCTAAAAGCTCCTGTAAGTGAATATGAAGTCTTGTTTTCGCCCAGCCTGTATGTTCCATTACTTCCCTTCTCGTGAATGTCCTGTCGAATCTGGCTTTGTTCCTGGGGAGCATTTCATCCAACTGCATGAGCAAATCTCTTGCCGGAAGTGATAAATCATCCAAGCTCATCCCAAGTATTTCAGAAGCTAACTCCGTAGCCATTTTGATGTCTTCAACATTGACTTCGATGTATTCCAGTTCCCCATGATATTTCACTTCTTTTCTCATCTGGGTCAGGAATGCCACGGCGCAACACAGATTTAAGAATTTTGGCTGGTCTCTTCTCGCTTGGAGCCGGTCATCCCCATAAAAGAGCGATTCAGCATAGGGATTGACTACAGCGTAGTTCCTCAATAATCTCTGGAAGCAGTGGTGTTTGGTCATAATCTCTTCATGTGAGGCTTTCTGGATGATTCCTTCCAGCGTGTGCGCTTTCCTCTGGGATGATAATATCTTTTGCGTCTGGCTTCTGGATTCATCCACGCCGAGAACAAAGAACCGGCTTTTAGTCTCTGGATTGATGTCTGGATTTGTAGTCGTCTGGAACACGGAAACTGGACCTTCCACGGTGTTTTTTCTGAGCTTACAGCCGGATACTGTCTCTATGGTCAGGTGTCCTTCGGTTATCAGGGTTCTAATGGCGTACATATCTTTTACCCCACAGGCTTCTTCAATGGCTAGGACTTTGTTCTTCAAAGCGTCCTTTTCCATGTAGAAAATAGCCTTGTCCGTAATTGATGAAGTCCTGATTACATCCTCCTCCGGAGTGAGCCTTAGCGTTTTGTCCTGGAGTGCTGATTTTCCGGCTCCAGATGAACTCAAAACAAGGATATTCAAGGGTGTATCCATTTTCCTTGATACTGCGGCGATATACGATAGAATCTTGTTGTGTTCTTCGCCTATAAGTCCGAGCTTGGTATAATCTTCTTCTATCTCCTCAAAGATTGCTGTACTCTTGCCGAATCTTTCAGCTTCTTTCCTCTGTTCAAAGGGCATCATGGGAATGGTCTTGATTTCCGGTTCTTCTTCATATGCTAGACTGTTCATGGGGTGCTCTCCTATGGTTTATATGGTGTTTATAAGCTGGTATGCTCTCGCCTTGGACAAGTGCATTTCCTTACCTATTGCAGAATAAGACATTCCTTTGTCTCTAAGGTCTTTTGCTCTCTGGATATATTCAGGCTTTACTTGCGGTCTGCCAAGCCTAATTCCCTGCGCTTTAACACGCTCTAAGCCAGCTTTGGTACGTTCTGATATGCGAACCCTCTCTTGCTTTGCAAGGCACGACAGAAGCGATATAATGGCATCTGAGAATATTCCCAAGGATGAGATATACTGTTCCGTGAATGAATGCCATTGAACGCCGTATGAATCCAAAGTGGTGAGATACTCCAGCGTTTTCCTTGAACCTTCTCGACTGAATCGGTCTAAAGACCAGAATAAAAGAATGTCGAACTTCTTTTTATGGGCAAGTTGGAACACTTCTTTTAATCCCTGCCGTTCATCCATTGACTTGCTGCCGGAAGCGGTGTCCGTTTTTACTTCCG
>JBAWXM010000231.1:0-8346 GCA_037144075.1 Lentisphaerota bacterium
TTGGAGTTCCGTAGGAACGAAACATATAAGGATTGATATGATTCGAGCCTGCGGCTCTTAAGGGATGCGTCTCAAAAAAGTGTCAACTATCTTTAACCATTATTTGAAACATGCCAAATTATATTCCGGGTTTTGCATAAGGAATTATCCGGTAGTGAGATATCATATATATCCTTTATCATCCGCCTGTCCGGATGTAGCGGGCGCACATTTTATGGATAGCGGCAGGTAGCATCTTTAAATATCAGTTTCACGCAGCCGTACATGAATTACTTCCTGATAATGATGGAACAAGACGGTTTGATTCCCGGCGTGTCGGCATGGTTGCGAGAGAGAACAGCTACCCCAGCCTTAAAGAGAATATAAAAAGGAATGAACTCCCATGCAATATTTGCCAAAACACTGAATGTCGTATCTCTGAACGTATAATAGATATTGATACAGAGATAAACATAGAACAATGTTTCAAGGAAGCCGGACTGGTGCTTCAGGTACCAGCGATGGAGACATGCTAGAATATATCCCAGTATTGCGCCGCGAACAGGAAGTTCCAGCCAGTCCAGTCCTGCGATGGATTGAGTGATAACTCCCCACATGAATCCTTGGCCGGTTCCACTAATGCCAAGTTCACGCAGGTACCATTCTGAAGCTGAAATTTTTTCAAACGGCATTAATTGCTGCGGAGGCATAATCGTAATGAAATCGTTAATATATAAGTACCACGGCAAAACGGCTCCCTCTGCTTTGCGCTGCAATACATCGTATGCCGTGCCAAGCAGAGCCTGGAATTCGTTGCTTCCAGAAAAGATGCTCCCCCCGACCTGTGATAAGTCCATTTGTAAAGATGATAAATCAGTATATGTCCGGTATAAACCCATAAAAATAAAAAAGACGAATAAGGCCGCGCCTGAAATACTCAGGAATTTCATTGAAAAAGGTTTAATCATACGGTGATAAAGCAATGCCGCAGATATGAGAAATAAGACCAGGCTCGTGCGGCTTCCTTTAATAACAAATGTCTGGATGATTTCAGCCATAATCCAGATAAACAGAATTATAAGCCATTTTTTTTGTTTGCAGCGATTGATTACAATTAAAAGCAATGCCAGTTTGAAGATGAATGAAATGCCATTTAATTTAGTGCAGATTTGCAGCAATAGCAGCGGCATATTCGCGAAGGCATTCAGATTGTTTGTAAATGCGTCGGTTTCGTAACTGGTGTTGAAGTTAACTCCGGTCACAAGTTGCAGTACATAAAAAAAACATGCCAATGCTAGAAAACAAATAAAAATGGTTTGTGCCATTGGGCGGCTTGGCGGAATGACATTGCCGGTCTCTATAGTTCCTTTCCCGCGGAATGCCGCATAGATCAGCACAAAGAATAACAGATATAATACATGGCGCCAGTGAAATAAACCTAATTCTACCGGACTGATATTATATGCCTGCAATCTACCATCGCTGAGCGCTCCGAATTGCAAGCCGTCCGCCCAGAAATTAACGAGCGGATATATTGTATAAACAAGAGTGGCTATAGCGCACATCATTCCCATATCAAAAAATGGAATTTTCCGGTCACGATCCCATAAGACCATCCAGAGCCATATTGCCATAATGAGGCATGCAAGTCCAGGTGTGGCAATATAAAACTCATCTGGCGACATGAATGCAAGCGCAAGCGCACTTAATATTATTGCAATACAAACTGTTATAGTTGCTTTATTCTGAATTCGCATTATTATCCTGATTGAATTATTAAGGAACCCTTGTTTCCATGCCTTTTTTAATGATATTTCCAGCTTCCCTGAGCAGTCCGGCTATTTTGTAATTCTTTTGCACACGCCTGAATCCGTTAATTGCAATTTGTTTGCGCTCCTCATCATGCGTCAGGTAATATTGTAGTTTATCAATAAGCTCGTCTGAGCCACGATAAGAAACAACCTCTTTCCCAACGGCAAAAAACGTTTCCAGATACGGGCCACCGTCACATATTTGCATAACTCCATTGGCCGGCAAATCAAACATCCTGTAGCTGCCAACCGTGAAGTCGCCCCGGTTATGAACGTTGATACCAATTTTAGCCCTTTGGTATAGTGGAACATATTGATTGAATGGCAATGGAGTTATCCAGCCAGGGAATTTGTACTTCAGGTTGAAATAAACATTCTTCTTCAAGCTGGTTAGTCCGTGCAGCAGCATACGCCTGCCCAGCGCTTTTTTGACTGCTGCTATCAGCGGCATCTTGTTGACGTGCAATGCTCCAATGAAAACCACGTCAATATCGCGCGGAGTTGAAAGTGTATCATCTTCTGTTTTTAAAGGATCACAAATGGCGTCAAAGGATCCCAACGGCCAGAAACTAGTCCGCCTGGCACCGCAATATTGCAGCTTCTCTTCTATTCCCATGTCTCTGCTGTAAGCCGGACTGTGGTACAGCACATGGTCATATGCGTGAAGATAGGCAAAGTCGCGATCATATGCTGACATCGGGCCGTCATTAATACGCAACACCTTATAGATATTCAACTTGCGCAGAAAGTCAGGGTGATAAGGCGGACAGGTGTCAACTAGCAATGCATCAGCGCCGGTCTCCGTAATTCTCCTTTCAATATCCTCGTACATCCGTTTTAGGCCGGGCTGTTCTTGGAAATACAGATTGTCGAGCAGTTGCGCACGGATGTAAAGATTCGGATTGAGATAGGAATCATGATTAAATGGAATAAACTGGCATTCCGGGGTGGACGCTGCGGCAATTTCTCGTGTCCAGTAATCTGCTTCGAAACCTTTTTTATTGAACGAATATATGATTTTCATCGGCGTTTTTTTGAAGCTCCCTTCTTCATTCCTTTTGAATGACTTTTCAAATTCCGGAGAGTTCCTTATTGGTGGCTTGTATTATCTTGATTTTAAGATGAAATTATAGCTTACGCGCCAGTCTTTATTCCGGTATGCTTCGAGCAAGTCAAAATGCGCAGCAAACAGTTCTTTTATCCTCTTTGCAGTGTATCCTCGGTAGCCGATTTCCCAGTAATGTTGTCCAGCACAATATTTCGGGGTTTTGCCGTCCGGTTTTTCAAGATAGTTGAACCAGTTGAAGAACCAGGATAAATCCAGATCTTTGAATCCCGGACAGAACCGTAGCTGCGTGTGATGCGTTCCAGCGACAGGCAGATAAATCAAGGCATGCCGCCCGACTCTTGCAATCTCGCTCAATGCCTGAGACAGATATTCTACCGGCAAGTGTTCAAGTACATGCGATACCAATATTGCATCAAACTCGTTATCCTTGAAACTGCTTAGGTCGTGTACGCTGCCGATGTAATCCGGATGAAACTTCGCGTCAATATCGAACGTCTTCACCTCATAGTTTTTCCAGCGCAGTATCTGGGTGTCAAGTCCTTGCCCAGGTCCGACAATTAATAACGATTTGACATTTTTCAGCTTTTGCAGGTCACAATATAAATATCCGGAATTGATAAAGTTTGACAGGCTTAACTGCTGAAACCATTTATCCCGGTCTACCGGCATGACTGACGGCTGTAATGATGCTTTAACTGTCATGATGATGCTAATTACATATTATGTTTATGCTGTAGTCAAGCAAAGTGCCATCTGAAGATGATACTTGGCGGCGCAGTTCATCAACCGTTTTATATTCCCGCTCGCGCGACATGTCAAAAAAGCGGTATCCAAGATACTGCAGCAGAATAAACGGATTGTTCTTATCGTTCCTGAAATTCATGCCCCATACCTCAATAATTATTAGTGGTCTGCTTTGTTTGATTATATTTCTGCCGCCTTCGAGAATCGAATATTCGTTGCCGTCAACGTCAATTTTTATCAGATCAATGTGGGAGACTTTGTGTGTCTCCGCCCAGTCATCGAGTCTGACGAAATCAACGACGCAATCTTCAGGAACATGATTGCCGTCGGTTTTCCAGCGTGATACGCAAGAAATTTTTTCTCCTGGCGCGTTTTTATTTGAAAGCGCCATTCTGAAGGTTTCAACTTGCATCATGGCGTTGAGATTGATGTTTCTTACTAACCGGTTGTAGGCATAGTCGGTCGGTTCAAAGGCGTAAAGTTTGCCTTGCTTGCCGATCTTATAAGCCAGTCGTACTGCATGCGCGCCGATGTTGGCCCCGATGTCCAGCACCGTCATGCCTGAGCGGCAGTATTGTTCAATGGCATAGGCAACCTCCGGTTCAAATTTCCCCAGATAAAGGTTTGAATCGATGGAGTTGGACAGATCCAGTTCATAACAGAACCCTTCCGGGGTGCGGAATAAGACGACTCGCCCTCTAGTAAGTGCACAGAACAGTTTGTAATAGAATCCACGCAATTTTTGTGATGGCGTTTTTTCATAAATAAATTTTGCCAATGTAACAAAGCAACGTCTCATTTTTCTATTCTCTCCATATTTTGGGATTTTTTTCTTTTTGATGGTATTGCACAAATATATATATGATGACTGCGCAAAGCATCCAACTGATACAGTATGCTATTGCCAGTCCTTGAGCCTTATATACAGGAATCAGGATGAAGCTGAGCACGAGAAACACGCCCTCGCGGGGCAGGTTGATGAAAAGAAGCGAACTCCATAATTTCTCCTGCGACTGCATATGCTGATACATGCCTATGCTGAGGCTTTCCGGAATTATTGATAACAGCAGTATCCATAATACGCCGGTGTCAGATATAAAACTTTTGCCGAAAATCCACAGTATATATTTGCCTGGAATGCCAACAAACAGCGTCCCGCATATTGCCGAAATGACAATGAAAGCGATGTTGGCATGATATACTTTGAAATATGCGCTGTTGTTTTTCTCGCCTTTGGTGTTATTCAGAATCGAAAGCCCGACACTGTTTATGATCAATGGTAAAAACAGCACCAGTTGTTTTAGGCTGTTGGCTGCAGCATAGGAAGCCATTTCCTTAAACCCGTCCTGAGTTCTTATCAATATCGTATTGGTCATAAAAATAACCGGCATGGAGAACAGTCCTGCCATAGCGGCTGGCAAGGCGAACCGGGTGATAATGCTCTTCTCCTTTCTATATCCGGTAAATACTGGTTTTATATGTTCCGCTTTCAGCGAATTGCAGGATATCACAAAGAAAATGACCAGCCGGAGTAAGCCGCTTAACGTCAGACTGATTACAGCGCCAGTCATCCCCCATACTGCGGTTCCGACAGAGAACAGCAATATTTGCAGTACGGCGCTTGTGATACTGCCGGATGCCAGTTTTTTGAATTTCTCCAGACCGCATAGAATCCCTGAAAATAATCCGTTCAGCACCGAGAAAAAGACAAAACAACTGCCATACTGGAGGAAGGCGGTCAGGTTTGGCGCTTTGAAAAAAACTGTGGCGATGATTCCGGACATGCAAAAAAGGATAATTCCGCCCGCCAGAGCCGAATACAAGGATGTGAAAAAACATAATCCGATGATTCGCCCGGTCTTTTCTTTGTCGCAGTTCCTGAATTCCGCAATATATTTGGTCGCCGTGTAGCCGATTGCCAACTGCGCGATAGACGACATTATCAGCAGGCAGTTATAAACGCCGGCATACTCTCCGAAAATCTCTTTTCCCAGGATACGGGCCAGGATGATGTTGGTTGAAAATGTTGCTCCTTGCGTAAAAAGAGTGGCAACGAAATTCCAGAAACTTCCATTCAGTATTCTTTTTAATGTCGGACTCTTCAAGATATTCAAGCGCATTAACATACTGGATACGGGCAATAGCCACAGAAGATTTATCTGTTTCGATAATCTATTCAAACACAACCTCTTTCAGTCCGATCTGATACGCCGCGTAAACCGGAAATTGTTTTTGCGGCAAGTTTATTTCTCATTTAATCATTTCCCGACCCTCTGGGGCGGCTTTGATTTTTGATGTATATTACTCAAAAGCTATGTGGACTCAGCCCCTGGTGTAGTTCATTTGTGTATACCTGTTTTATGTTTTAGAGGGGGTGGGAAAAATAATCAATATCTGGAATTCTGACGTGCAAAAGTGATTTATTTATGTAGTTCATCCGGCGACTTGATACAATATAATCGGTATGCGATCTGTTTTTTATTGACATATTCATAAACTAATTCCGGTTTATCGATATATTTTTCTTCCCATGCAACACAAAAATTTTCAGTAATATGCTCAACACAAAGCAAATAAATATGCTGGTACTGATTTTTTAATATTTTCAGGTCAAGCGCGTTCTCCAGAAGATAGAATCCGGGCGGAATATCTATAACTTTTATTGTATCTTCAAAGACCAAATGTCCGCCAGGATTGCCAAAAACTAGCACCAGAACTTTTTTGACATTGCTTTTATCACAGTTCTTCTGCAGTGCTTTCGGAATCTCCTGTAAATATGGTTTATGCTTCTGTTCCCGCATAGCCTTGGCGCTGCACGCCGCCAGTAAAATTACTATCATTGTTCGTACTATCGCAGTGGCATATTTTACATTGAAATGCTTCAAAATACCAGGAAGAAGCATTATCACAAAAACACTGAGTATAATTCCCGGAACTAAGGTTGGCATGGCATAACGCCGGTCAATCAATACTGGTATCCGCCAAAACGAGATGACTACCAGGATGATCACTATAAATAATAACGGATAATACCATTTCGCCGACTTATCGTTTCTCAGGAAAAACAGCAGGATACCAGCCAATACGATTAACCCAAATGGCGGGAAGTTGACTAGAAAAAAACCGTGCAGAAATGTCATTTCAACTCGTTACCGGTAAACATTGCGAAATAATCAATTGCTTTCTGATGGGCATTGCGCATATAGGCATTGTTAAAATTAATTAACATTCCAATTATCAAGCCGACAGTAAAAAGGTACACAGCAAGACCATAAATACACATCCTGAACCGCTGCCATTTGTATTGCATAAAAATAACTATGATGGCTAACGGCAGGAACAAACTGATTTCAATGCCTTCATATCTAGTAAGAAAACCAAGTATAGTAAGAACAGCTAACAATAAAGGATATAGCAGATTCACCCCTTGATTCTTAATAAATTTTACTGCAAGCCATAAGCTGACGGTGAATATTAAAATGTAAAGCGGTTCCCGCAGAATTTGACTTGACATGCGGATTGAGTAAGGATTAAATACGGCTAACATCATTCCGAGCAGCGCGACTTTGTAATTGTCGAACACATCACGGCACAGAAAAAACATTATCAAAACCCAAAGCATGGAATAGACCATATTAAGCGCATGTAATGCAGTTTCTGCCGAAATACCGAACCGGCAGGCAAAAGCAGCCATCTGTTGCATCAACGGGGATATATATCCACTTTTTTTAACCCAGTTATTATCGCCATTGTTGATATTTTCGACGGTTTGTATATAGAATTTTTCATCGCGTGGGGGGCGGTCGCGCATTGTCCAATAACCGCAACGTAATCCCAGCCCGATAATTAACAATGCCAAGGCCGCAAATAATACTTGCCGTTTGGATAAGGAAAAATCACGATCCAGAAAATGCAAAATATAAGCAAGTGTTTTTTTCATGAATAAGTTAGGCGTTAATTAATGGTCTCAGCACCAGTTGGAGTCTGGCCCATTCCGGCAATAAATTCTTCTCATTAATCCACATATTCAGCGATGCAGCATCAATTTGCTCGCCGGAAACTTCATACATTCCGGCAATATCATTCAGGTGCTTTTCCGAACCGCCTTCCCGAAAATACTCCAGTTTACGAACGATGACATATTCCGGCGGCGCGACCCACAATCCACATCCTTCCGGCAATTCAATCCGGCGGCGGCGCATCAGCCCCCATGCATGTAGTTTGTCCCGGTTAAATAAATATATGTCTGCTTTGCAGCCGGTTTCATGATGAATCAGATTAAAATGTCCATGCAGCGAACGCGCCATTTCGATTTTTATGATCTCGACCGGAGGACAATAAAAATTTTCAGAGGGAAAACGTTCTCCTAGATGTTCTGCCACTGCAGCAGGCAGCAGCATGACAATATCTAAATCGTGAGTAAAACGCGGAATGCCGTAAATCATGCTGGCTACAGAACCGACAGCCATATATTGCAGGCCTGCATCTTCTAATGGTTCGGTAAAAATTCTGAAAAGATTAAGGGGTTCCATGAAGAAAGATTTCCCGTAGTTTTTCTTCTATCTGCTTGTCTGTCCAGTCCGGATTGAAGGATTTCAGCGCTGCTCGTTTGAGTTTCTTTGCGTCAGCATACATTCTCCCGGCAAGCTCCAGCCGCTTTGCCGGTCCCATGGCTTTGATTATTGCAATGTCTTTATCCATGATGTGAGTTATGTGCTACGAGTTATGTGTTACGAGTTATGT
>JBAWXM010000232.1:0-8342 GCA_037144075.1 Lentisphaerota bacterium
GCAGGCGTCCGGATGCACGCCGAAAGGCAAAAAACGGAAATACAGGCGCAAACGTATCAAAGTTATCCGGGATGTGCGGATCAAACTCAAGAATGCAGCCAGTTTTGAAAACTATCCGCAGGAACTTCGTCTGGTCGAAGCCGAAGTGGAAGTAAAAAACAAGATGGTGCCCATGACCTTTATTTCCAACAATTTCACATGGTCTGCCGTAACCATTTGCGAACTTTACCGGGCAAGATGGGGCATCGAGGTATTTTTCAAAGAAATCAAACAGACCTTGCAACTTGCTGATTTCATGGGTTACAGCGAGAACGCGGTGCGCTGGCAAATATGGATCGCCTTGCTGGTTTACCTGCTGTTGCGCTTTGTGGCGTGGAAAAACACATGGAAACATTCGTTTTCACGACTTTTCACCCTCGTTCGCGGCATCATCTGGAACTATTTCGATCTCGCTGATATATTGGCGAGATGCGACACCATGGGAAAGCGGATGAGAACCCGCGCCTCGCCGGAACGGTGCTATCAGATATGCTTTGAGTTCTCATGACATTCCTGTTCAAAAATGGCACATCTGACAAAAGGGGGGGTAGCGAAAATTGCTTCCAGCGTGCTCAGATTATGCCTTGAAAAACCGGTTTTAGAAAATTACGGGATGGCTGTGTATAATATTCATAATAAAACTGTTATTTCTTTTTGCAAAATCCTGATTTTGATTTAGATTTATACAGGGGATATTTTAGTGTTTATGTTTCATAATTCTGTGTTTTGCATGTAATTTCTATGTGACTTTATGCATGTCAGAGCATTTTGCGGGAATAATGATGGATAGCGAACCGTTTTTTCTTGAAGAGAATGATGATTTTCCGGCCGATAAACAGGTGCATCAGCTTTTTGCTGAACATGCGGCATTGCATCCTGACCGTACAGCGCTGGTCGAAGACGATAAAGAACTCACCTACGGCGAACTTGACCGGATTACCGACTCGATTGCCGCCGGGCTGATTGCCGCCGGCATCAAAGCGGATGAAGCAGTCGGCGTCTATATTGACCGTTCGATCAACTATATCATCGCCATTCTGTCCGTAATGAAAAGCGGCGGGTGCTACGTACCGATAGACCCTGACATTCCGGCGGAACGGCTGAGTTTTATTATCAATGACACCGGATGCAGGCAGATTCTCAGCGAATCGCAGTACACTGATAAATTAGCCGGGTTCATGGATAAAACAATCCTGCTCGACAAACTGGATTTGTCAGCGCTGACGCCGCTGACTGAGCCGCCGGCGGTATCACCGTCCGCGCTGGCGTACATCATCTACACGTCGGGTTCCACCGGAACGCCGAAAGGCGTGGAAATAGAACACGCCAGTCTGCTGAATCTGGTGCACTGGCATCATCAAACCTTTGTTGAAGAAGGCCATTACCGGGTCAGCCAGAGCGCGGGGCCTGGATTTGACGCATCAGTGCGCGAGATATGGGTGCATCTGACCAACGGCGCGACTATTTATATAATTCCGGAAATGCTGCGGCTGCAGCCGCAGAAACTGGTTGACTGGCTGACCGAAAAGAAAATTAATGAATGTTCGCTTTCCACGCCGGTCGCGGAGCTGGCGCTCGGCGCCGACTGGCGGAACAATGCCTCGCTGAAATATATGCAATGCGGCGGTGAAAAGTTAAACCGGAAGCCCGGACGCGGCTTCCCGGCAATTCTGGCCAATCTTTACGGTCCGACAGAATGCGCCGTGGACTCCACCCGGGCAATGTTTAAAGCCGGCGAAGACGACGGAAAGCTGCCGCATATCGGAACGCCGGTCAGCAATTTCAGAATCTATATCCTTGACGAAAATCTCAATCCGGCGCCGCGCGGCGCCGAAGGGGAGATCTGCATCGGCGGAGCAGGACTGGCAAGAGGTTACCGCAATCTGCCGGAACTCACCAGTAAAGCATTTGTCCCCGACCCGTTTCTGCCGGGCAAGCGAATATACCGCAGCGGCGATCTGGGAAGCATCAATGCCGAAGGCAATATTGAATATTACGGCAGAAAAGATTTTCAAGTAAAAATACGCGGTTTCAGAATAGAACCCGGAGAGATTGAAGCAGTGCTGTCCCGGCATGAAAACGTCTCGAAGTGCGTCGTCGCCGCCAGGGATGGCGGAGACGGCGCGAAATACCTGGCGGCATATTTCATCCTGAAAAAACCGATGGAATTAAAGCTGTTAACTGAAGAAGTTCACGCTTTGCTCAGCAAATCAGTTCCGGAATACATGATCCCCGCCACCTGCACAATACTTCAGGAACTGCCGCTCACGCTGAACGGCAAAGTCGACCGGGAGAAATTGCCGGAACCGGATTTTATCCATGAAGGAACTGCCGCCACGGCAACCGGCGGCGATGATCCGCTGCTCCAAACGCTGTCCTCAATCTGGCGTCAGCTTTTGAAGCAGGACTATGTCAATCCAGACGACAATTTCTTTATGCTCGGCGGCCATTCCCTGCTGGCAACCGCCATGATTCTGGAAATAGAAAAACAACTGCTGGTGCAGTTGCCGATCACGCTGGTGTTCTCTCATCCCACATTAAAACAGTTGTCGCAGGCCGTCAGATACTGTTCCGGCTCAAGCCGCGCCGCCGTCAGATTTGAAAAGGCCCGGGCGACAAAAAATGACCTCTATCATGCATCCGCGGCACAAACCGCAATGTGGTATATGGAGAAATCGTCACACGAAAACAACGCGTTCAATATTCCTTTCGAAATATATCTTCAGGGAGACGTAAAGCCGGATATTCTCGATAAAGCGTTCAATCTGATTGTCAGGCAAAATGAATCGCTCAGGTCAAGTTTCACATTTGTCAATGAACAGTTATATATAAAAATAAACCAGTTCCGGAAAACTGAAATCCCCTTTCTCGATCTTTCCATTCTTCCTGAAAATGAAATTCAACAGCGGTATTATACAGAAATAAGCATACAGCGGTTCCATGTTTTTGAGCTTAGCAGCGCCCCGTTATTCAATTGCATACTGCTGAAATTAAAAGCTGATGATTTCCGGTTTATATTTACGGTGCATCATTTAATTTTTGACGGCTGGAGCACGTTTTTATTCTTCAAGCAGCTTATGGAATACTATTATCAGTTTTCACTTGGCAGGGAACCGGCGGTATCCGCTGTTCAATGGCAATATGTCGATTACTGCCGCTGGCAGAAAAATTATTTTAAGACTTACGGAGCGCAGGTCCAATTAAAATACTGGCAGAAAAAACTTGACAACTATGCGGTCACGCCGCCTCTGCCGGTTCAGAAACAGCTTCAGAGCAGGAGTAAATCCAGGCGTTACCATGTAAAAATCAACCAGGAAGTGACTTGCGGACTGAAAAAGCTGGCGCAGTCAAACAATGCCAGCCTGTTTATGGCATTAACCGCGCTGCTGCAATTGCAGATACATAAATACACCGGTGCGACCGACATCATCACCGGAACCACAATAGCCAACCGTAACCTTCCAGAAACCGAAGATATTATAGGAATGTTCATAAACGCGCTGGCGCTGAGGAATAAAATCACAGGCAACCCTTCGTTTAATGAGTTCCTGGAGCAGGTAAAAAATACCCTGCTGGAAGCCTATGAAAACCAGGATATCCCTTACAGCATGGTATTGAAAAATTGCGGCGCCGGAGGAAGCGGCGGCAAATCATTATTCAGAATATCCATGCTGCTGCAAAATCTGCCATGGCCGGAAGCAAATAATTCCAGCGTGAAGATGTGCTACGAGGAACTCGGCAGCGACACCGCCAAAATGGATATAATGATTGTATTGCGGGAAAATGACAATATGCTGCACGGCTGGTATGAATATGACACGTCCGGCTTCGACGAAAAGGATATTGAAGCATTTTTTCAGCATTATATTTATCTGGCGGAATCGCTGACAAAAAATCCGGATGCTTTAATGTCTGAAATCAATCTTCCATGGGAAAATATCCGCTGCCGCTCCAGTTGCTATATTATCGGAGAAACCGCCCTTACCAAAGCCGCCGGAGACATTCTGCTCAATAACGGTTTTTATATCAATGGGATATTCACCGATGAAGCGAAATCGGCGGAATGGGCTAAAGAGCATGAGATTCCGCGCCATCCTCCGCAGAAGCAGATTATTTCGGACATTGTTTCATCAGTCCGTCCTGATTATCTGTTCAGTATAATCAACAGCAGCATCCTGGATCAGCATATTCTTGACCAGCCGCTGAAGTACGCTGTCAATTATCATGACGCCCCCCTGCCCCGCTATGCCGGGCTGTATGCGACCGCATGGGCGATAATCAATCATGAACACGAACACGGAGTCACCTGGCACCGGATGACAACAGAAGTTGACGCAGGCGATATTCTAAAACAGCAGGATGTTTCAATTTCGCCCTATGACACCTCTGTTTCTCTCAACATAAAATGCAGCCAGGAAGCGCTTGGCGCCTTTGAGTCGCTTGTGCAGGACATGAAAGACGGGGTTGTCAGCACAATGCCCCAGGACTTGAGCCAGCGGACATACAATCCGCAGCACCAGCGTCCCCCGGATGCATGCGTAATTGATTTCAACCATAGCGTCGAGAATATTTCAGCGCTGGCCAGAGCGCTGACTTTCGGGGATTACGACAATCCGCTGGGAACGCTTAAAATCCTGTGCGGCGATGCGTTCCACATCGTCCGTGAACTCAGCATTGCAAGCAGAAAAACTGCATCTGAACCGGGCAAAATAATTGAAGTCAATAACGAGAAAGGCACTCTTTGCGTCGCAGCCGGCAATGGAGTTGTCAAACTGTCCGGGCTATGCGATCCGGAAGGCAACGCGCTGGAAGCTGCCGCCGCAGGCCTGCGGCCGGGACAATCTCTGACGGAGAACTTCAACCGGCGGCTGCTTGACAGGTACTACAAAGAATGCGCAGGCGCTGAAATGTTCTGGGTAAAGCGGTTGCGCTCCGCGCGGCTTCCCGATGTCGCGATACTGCCGGATGATGAAGAAATCAGTTCCAGCTACATCAATGCCGTAATACTTGACTGCATACCTGCTCCTGGAATCAGTCCGGCGGCTGTTTTCGCGCTGTTTCTGGGAAGAATTTCCTGTGAGGATGAATTTGATATTCCGGTGAATGCCGGTTATTCGGCGGGAACAGACTTCCCTTCAATCTTCGCGAACACTGTGCCGCTGAGGGTAAAACTGAATTTCTCAAAAACGGCGGAGGAAAACCTTGCGGCAATAGAGAAAAGTTTGAAATCGCTTCCCGATAGAAAAACATTCTGCCGGGACATTTTCACCAGATACAGAAATATCCGCAGGATTGCGCGTATTCCATATAAAATCAAGCTCGCCGGCAATGGCGCTTGTGAACTGGAACTCTATCAGCAGCACACGGAAAAATTTATCAAATGCTATTATAATTTCTGCGCCAATCTGTTAAAATCGACCAATGCGCCGCTTGGAGAAATATCCATTTTGTCCGGGGATGAAGCATCCAGGATTATTTATGAATGGAATAATACATCCCGCAATTTTGATCTGCAGACTCCATATATACGGCAATTTGAGAAACAGGCGGAAAAATATCCTGACAAATGCGCGGCAAAAAGCGCCGCCGGTTCATTGACCTACAAGGAACTCGATTGCCGGGCAAATCAACTGGCCGCCCACTTGCTCCGCCAGGGCGTCGGCGGCAGCCGGATTATCGGCGTGCTGACAGACAAGTCGCTGGAAATGGCCGTAGCCATACTTGCCGTCTTCAAGGCCGGATGCATTTACATGCCGCTGGATGTTCAACGGCAGTCCCCTGAAAGAATTGAAGCAATGATCTATGATTCCGGCACGACGGTAATCCTGTCCGCGTTAAGGGCAAGATCACAGCAGCCCGGCAATATACCGGGATACATCAGAATTATTAATCTGACAGACACTGGATTGTACTCGGAAACTGACGCCGCCAGTCCGCCTGACACAGAGATATCCACCAGCGATACCGCTTATATTATGTACACATCCGGTTCAACCGGCGCACCGAAGGGAGTAATGATCTCCCAGTCCAATCTGTTGAATCATAACTATTCAGTAATCAGCGATTACGCGCTTACCGCAAATGACAAAGCGCTGCAGTTCAGCACGCTGGGATTCGACATCTCGGTGGAGGAAATATTCCCGACATGGCTGACAGGCGGAACGCTGGTGTTCATGCCGGACGGCATGCTGGAATCTCCGCCGGCGCTGATCGAATTCATCAGAAAAGAGAAAATTTCATTTCTTGATCTGCCCACTTCGTACTGGCACGAGCTTGCCGCCATGCAGAAAAAAGATTTTCCAGATTGCGTAAGAATTATTGCCATCGGCGGCGAAAAAGCGTCTCCCGAACGATTCGCCCGCTGGCGGAAAAACGTTCCGCAAACCAGAGTCATCAATACCTACGGGCCTACGGAGACAACCGTTATCGCCACTCTGGGCGACAATCCGGAAACTATCGGCAGGCCGCTGGCGAACACTCATGTTTATGTGCTGGACAAATTAATGCAGCCGGTTCCCGCCGGCTCCGAAGGCGAACTCTATATCGCGGGCGCAAATGTCGCCCAGGGTTATCTGAACCGTCCGGCGGAAACAGCCGCGGCATTCATGAGTAATCCATTTGTCAAGGGCGAAAGAATGTACAGAACCGGAGATAAAGTAAAATTTGCGCCGGACGGCGAACTGATATTTGCCGGCAGAATGGACGACCAGTTCAAAATCCGCGGATTCAGGGTGGAACCGGGTGACATAGAGGCGGTTTTATCCAGCCATCCGGAAATCCGCACTGCCGTGGTAAAACTCTGGCAGAATGAAAAGACCGGCGTGAAGTCTCTGGCGGCGTATTTTGTTCCGGCTGTAAAAACTTACAGCTTAAGCAATATTCACGAATTTGTAAAATCTCAACTGCCGGAGTACATGGTTCCGGCCTGTTTCACTGCGATAGACGCGATTCCGATGACTCCCAACGGAAAAATCAACCGCAGGGCGCTGCCGCAGCCGGAATTTGAAATTGCGTCCGGGCGGGCGGATGACAATGAACCTTCAGAACCGCAAAGCCAGCTGGAAATGCAGATACGGCTGGCATTTTCCAAAATTTTGAATATAAAGAATATTGACGGCGACACTAATTTACCCGCGTCAGACATAGATTCTCTTTCCGCCATAAAATTATTAATGGAAATTGAGACCCAGACCGGAGCCAAAATTCCAGTTGAGAAACTATACCAGTCCATGTCAGTCAACGCGATATGCAACTATATCCATGACAGCGGCGGTCATGGACAAATCTGGAATCCGGTTATTAAACTGGCAGGCGGCGAAGACAAGCCGCCGCTGTTCCTGATTCATACCACTCCCGGCGATGTTCTTGGTTATATAAATCTGGTTCATCATCTTGATGACCGCCCGGTTTACGGCATCCAGTCTCTAGGCCTTAACTCGCCTGAAAAAGCGCACAGATCCATTGAAGCAATGGCGGCTTATTACATTTCCGAGATATTTGATATTTATCCGGAAGGGCCGTATCTGCTCTGCGGATGGTGCTTTGGCGGATATGTCGCCTATGAAATGGCTCAACAGCTAAATAGAATGGGGAAAAAGGTCGCATTCCTTGGTTTGATAGAGACGTATGCCCATCTGAAACCACTATTTTTCAACTATATGCAGCGTATTTCCTCAGTTGTTCAATGGGGGCCAGGCGACTATATAAATTATTTAAATTTCAAAATAAAACGCAGATTTCATCACATCCGCAATATTGACCAATTGGATTTTATATCGCGGCGTTTTGCCAACTCCAGCAGTGAACAAGCCATAAACAACATGAAATCAGTCTACCGGTATAATGTTGAAGCTGCATCCGGCTATTTTATGCAGTATTACAGTGGCAAAGTATCTTTGTTCATGGCCAAGGAAACGCTTAAAGGCAAAATTCCGCTGCCTTGTTACGGCTGGAAGGACTTAAGCAAAGCGATAGATCTGCATACTTTCGATTCTTCGCACAGTGATATATTAAGAGAATCATATGCCGTTTCAGTGGCTGAAAGAATTGTCAAATGCATAACCGATGCGGGACAGTGAAATTCGGAGCGCCAAACCGCCACGCCAAACCGGCTCAAAGGCCTTGCCCGTCGGCGTTATAACAGCACGCAAAACATTTCAGCAAAAAATCCTTGCTTTTTTGGAATAATTGCAAATATAAGTTATATTTACGGATTAATAATTTATTATTGAATTAATGAAGAAGCATAAGGAGTCGTTCAAAAATAACCTTTACATCTTCGCGATTCTCCCGGATGCCTTTGT
>JBAWXM010000233.1:0-8335 GCA_037144075.1 Lentisphaerota bacterium
AAATCTCTTCGGGATATTTCACGAGACTTGTCAAGTTTATTTCTTGACAGCTCCTTAGCTCTCCATGCCTTGCGCGCCTTTGCGGAAACGTCCAGGCGGCACCCCGGCGTATTTTTTAAAAATCCGGGCAAAGAAAAATTCATCATTGTAACCGCAGTTTCCGGCGATTTCCGCCAGCGACTGTCCGCTGGAATAGAGCAGATTCTTCGCCAGTTCCAGCCGCTGCTCCGTCAAATAGCGCAGCGGCGAAACCCCGAATGTTTTTTTGAACAGGTTTGAGAAATAAACCGGATGCAGATTTACCCTGCCGGCCAGTTTTTTCAAATCAAACTCCTGGGCGGGGTTAGCGCGCATCGCCTCCAGGGCAGGATTAAGACGGATAAGCACATTTTCCGGCGGCATTAATTCCACCCAGTTTTCCGGCAGAAAACCGGCGCTTAATTCCAGCAAGTCCGCATATTTCCTCAATAACTCAGCAGGCTTACATGCGTCCAGTCCGGAAATAATTACGGAGAACTTAGCCTCCGTCTGCTTTGCCGCCATAATTTCACACGGCGGATCGTAAAAATTGAATATGCTTACCCCCGGCATCAATTCCAGCCGGAAATGCAGCCATTGCAGATACATCGGAGCGCTGCAGGAATAATCCGCCATCCTGCCGTCCGGAAACAGGTAAAGCCTATCCGGACGTAACTCAACCGTCCTGTCGGCGTAAGTCACAGTCCCGCGGCCGTAACGCAGCATATAAAGCCGGGAATAGTTGTTGTTGATATGCTTTCCGCCCCAGAGAACGCCATACTCCTGGGCCATGCCCGCCAGCAGCCGGACATTAATTGAGTTCACTTGAGGAGAAAAAAAATTGTAAGCTGCCATAAATCTGTGAAAAGTTAATTTTTTTATTTAATAAATCTATACTTTTATTAATAAAATAAGGCTATAATAATTAATGTCAACCCTAAAAATCAAATCTTGAACTGGAGCAGGCAATATGTCATATAAAAACGGCTGGGCGGCGATTAACATGGAGTTTTCGGATAAAGTTCCACGGACTGAATATTCGGCGGGCTTTCACTGGGACTTAATCAAAACCGTTACCGGAATTGACACTTCCATTGAATCCAGCCGCCAGGCCGCCAGACGTGAATTTTTAAAACGCTGGGATTACTCCATGGATTGGAGTATTATGGTACACAATAGTTTTCTGGAGGAAAAAGGCGGACGGACGACGAAAATGGGCCATGCCGTTTACCAGGCCGACGGCAGCGACTACAGCGAAAAAGTAACCCAGGCGTTTTCCACTCCGGAAGAAGCCATCACGCTGGATCCGTGCAAAGAATTCGGGGAATTCGACCAGCAGGATCTCATCCGCCGGTTTGAACAGCATTATAAAAACAACTGCGAAGTCAACGGTTCGGATATGGTCAATATGAGCGGCGTGTATATCACGATGTTCTCCGGCCTGATCGAAATCTACGGCTTTGAAATGCTGCTGCTGACAATGGGGATGTATCCGCAGGAGTTCGCCAAAGTAATAGAGGGTTACTATCAGTGGGTCAGGCAGTTCTTCGACGCCTATGCCAAAACCGATATTCCTGTGATGATGGTGCATGACGATCTGTGCTGGACAGAGGGTCCGGTAACCCATCCCGCATGGTACAGAAAACATATTTTCCCGTATATCAAAAAAATGATCCAGCCGGTAAAAGAAGCCGGCAAGAAAATTATTTTCACCTCTGACGGCACCATTGACGCATTTTTTGATGATTTTGTTGATCTGGGTGCGGACATGCTGGTCATGGAACCCACCAGCGACATCCGGGCGTTTGCCCTGAAATACGGCGACCGCTGCGGTTTCGTCGGCGGCATTGACTGCCGTACCCTGATCTACAGTTCATACGAACAGATTGAACAGGAAATGAAAAGCATTATGGAATTCGGCAAACGCTATCCCGGTTTCCTGCTGGCGGTAGGCAACCACATCCCTCCGGATGTACCGGTGGACAAATGTCTGTTCTACAATGAAATGTACGAAAAATACGCCAGGCGCTGAAGCAATATTCCAGCAGCAGCCGGGCTTAAGTGAATTAAGATTAAGCTCGGTGTTTATTTAGCGGTATCTGGCTTAATTTCACCAAATACAATGCCGGTAACATAAGCTTCTTCAGCGGATGCTCTTTCCATTCGGATTATTCCCGGGCAAATGGTAGATATCCGATAATGCGATCATCGTAGCCGATCGGGGGCATATTGAATGTATTCAGCGTTTCCAGGGTAAACATCTACCGCGCACAAATTCGCTGCCATTGAAAATTTCATAAGCAATTAACTCTTTAGCCGCGCTCATGGCCAATCCGGACGGCCACCGGCATCGCAATCTTCGATTCTTTAACTCTCATTCTGTTCACTTGCCTGCAAAACATTATGTATTTATATAATCAGCATCTGCGGATGTTCACAAGGATAAACAGACCGTCCATAATTTGCTTTATCCCTTTTTAAATCCGGCGCACAGAAATTACTACCGCAAAAGGCGGTATTATTCAAGGTGAAAAGTTGCAAAAAAGGTTTTGTCCGCTACCTTATTCAGTTCGCGGATATTTGTGACAGGCCGCTTTGATGAACGCAAATTAATTTTAATAAATACATAACGGAGTGTTGGACTATGAGAATGAGCAAGCTCGTCGGACGCCGGATCAAGGAAGATCCCAAAGACGCCAAAACCGTCAGCCATAAGTTTCTGATTCGCGGCGGCTATGTCCGTCCGGTTTCAACCGGCATTTATTCGCTGCTGCCGGTAGCTAAGCGCATTATTATGAAAATTGAAAAGATCATTCGCGAGGAAATGAACGCGATCGAAGGGCAGGAAGTCCTGATGCCGGTAGTGCTCCCGGCCGAACTGTGGGAGGAATCCGGACGCTACCAGACTGTCGGACAGGAGCTGCTCCGTTTCAAGGACCGCAACGGCAAGGAAATGCTGCTGGGCATGACTCATGAAGAGGCGGTGGTTCACCTGGCCCGCACTGAAATCTCCAGTTACAAACAGCTTCCGGTGATGCTGTACCAGATCCAGACCAAATACCGCGATGAAGCCCGCGCCCGCGGCGGCCTGATCCGGGTGCGCGAATTCACCATGAAGGATGCATATTCCTTTCATATCAGCCAGGAATGCCTGGAGGCTTATTACAAACGCGCCCATGAAGCGTATGTCCGTATTTTTAAGCGCGTCGGCATGAAGTATGTTCTGTCCATCGAGTCCAATTCCGGCATGATGGGCGGCAAAGTCTCCCATGAATTCATGGCTGTTTCCGAGTTCGGCGAAGATACTATTTTCGTTTCTCCGGACCAGAGCTACCGCGCCAACCGCGAAGTGGCGGTCGCCGCCTGGAAATTCGAAAAATCCGCTCCGCTGGCGCTGGAAAAAGTGCATACTCCCGACAAGAAAAGCATTGAAGAAGTCGCCGAATTCCTCGGCTTGAAACCGGAAAATACCGGCAAAGCCGTATTGTACCAGGATGACAAAGGTCAGTTGATATTCGCAATGATCCGCGGCGATTTCGAGGTCAATGAAGCCAAACTCCAGAATTTTGCCATGGCGCATGAAATCAAGTTTGCCAATGACGACGCAATCCGCGCCGCCGGCTGCGAGCCCGGTTACGCGTCGCCGCTGGCGATAGATCCGAAAAAAGTGAAAATAATCATTGACCGTTCCGTGGCGGAATCATCCAATCTGGTGGTCGGCGCCAACGAACCGCATCATCACTATAAGAATTTTAATTTTGACCGCGATCTGGCCGGAACAGCCGGCATCAGCGTCACTGATATCGCCTGCGTCCGCGAAGGCGATCCGTGTCCGCTGACCGGACAGCCGCTGAAACTTGAGCGCGGCATTGAAGTCGGCAATATCTTCCAGCTCGGAACCAAGTATTCGGTGGCGATGAACTGCAATTACCTCGACCAGAACGGCAAGACCCATCCGATGATTATGGGTTGCTACGGCATCGGCGTCGGCAGAACCATGGCTTCCGTGATTGAGCAGTCCTACGACCAGTGGGGACCGATCTGGCCGGTGACAATCGCCCCCTATCACGTCCAGATTTGTTCGCTGAATCCGAAAGTGGACAATGTCGAAGCCGCCGCTGACACTCTTTACGAAGCGCTGAAGGCCGCCGGAATCGAAACGCTGTACGATGATCGCGGCGAAAAAGCCGGATTCATGTTCAGCGATGCCGATCTGCTGGGTATTCCGTTCCGCCTGATCATATCGCCGAAAACGCTGGTCAACGGACAGGTGGAATTCAAACGGCGAGGCGAAAAGGACGTTGAACTGTTAAATATCAGTGATGTTCCTGCCAGAATAAGCGCAATAATCGCCGAAGAATTTAAACAATACGAGGCTTAAATAATGCTCAAGTCCGGCGTTACGTTTATACTCTATAAAGTTTGAAAATTTAACATATGCTCTGCGCGGTTGAAAATTCAACATAGATGAACAGGGTTGTGGATTGGATTTTTTCGATCCGACTGACGGGCGATATATATTTTGTTATAAAAGTTTGTTCCGAAGGTGAAAAATGGCGCATGAAAGGCTAATCATTAAACAACAATGAAAAACTGGCTGAAAAATTATCTGCCCCTTATCATTTTGATGGTTTATGTGGCATTCAGGCTGGGCCTGTTGTTATATTTTCAATGGGATGAATTGTCGTCCAATCCTGATTTGTTTATCGAGCATGACCGCGAATTTTACTCCGTTGCGGTTAACCTCCTGAATCACGGGCAGTATAATGTCGGCAAAGATTTACCGCCGTATTCGGTAAGAACGCCAGGTTATCCATTGCTGATAGTCGTGACTATGGTGCTTGGACATCAATACTGGCTGCATTTACTGTTCATACTTCATATCCTCTTTGTTGCGGTTGCAGCAGCGGCGGCATACCTGATTGTGTCGCGGATGCGCAGTAAAAATGCCGGTTTTTTTGCCGGTTTCCTGGTTGCCTCCTATGCGCCTTATCATTATGTCTCCTTCATGCTGCTGCGGGAAATTACAACCGTGATGTTTTTTTCGCTTATGCTGCTGTTATTATACAGCCCGAATTACCGGAAATGGTCGTTTATCGCCATGGGCATCCTGCTGGGATGCATGAGCATGGTGCGCGAGGAGACTATACTGCTCGCTGTTCCGTGCATAGTCGCCATCTTCTGGCACGAGAGCAGGTTTGATCTGCATAAATGGCGGAAGCCTGTTATTAAGACTGCCGCCATGCTGGGTATTGTCATGTTGGTCTTTTCTCCGTGGATAATCAGAAACGCCATTGTATTTAAACGGTTTCAGATGTTCAGCGCCCTGGGGGGCATTCAACTTTATATGGGTAATAATCCTGATATCGGACCGGGCAAACCGCTGAATTACGGTTATATATCAACGGTGAAGGAATTAAAGACGATGCCGGATGTTGAAGTCAGCCGGATTTATTTTAACAAAGCGGTCGATTTTGCGGTAAACAATCCCCTAAAAGTGTTAACAAATATTTATTGGAAGCTTGAGTTGCTTTATGAGCAAACCATCAATAATTTTAACGACTATATTTTTCTCCTTTGCGGCCTGCTGGCCGGAACTGTAATAATCGTTACAGCTAAGATAAAAAATGGAGCAGGAAGATGCTGCAGTCTGCTTGCCGGGGTCGCGATCTTTTATGTATGGGGCCGCGGAGAATTCAGCCAGAGCCTGCTTTTTCCCAATATTGAATTCAGTATTATCCGGACCATCGGGTTTATCGGCTTCTTTTATGTCTTGTTCAAAAAACAGGAACCGGTATATTGCCTGTGCTACATCATGCTGTTGTCGGCCAATATAATTTTTTTGCCGCAGCATCGCCAGCGCTGGGTAATGGACCTGTTGTTTATCCTGTGGAACGTTCTCGTGGTTTATGACGCGCTGAAATGCGTTGAAGGCGGAATTAAAAGGTTTTTATTCAAAGAGAAAAAAAAAGAACTTCCGGAGTAGCTTGAGCCTTTCCCCGTTTCCGGCGGTTTAAATTTATTAAGAATTTCTCTACTGTTAAAGTAAAATTCTATTTAAGATGTATATTAACATAATCAGGAATGATTACTAAAAATTAAATAAGAGGTGCCTTATGTGGGACTATAATAATAAAGTGATGGACCACTTTCTCCATCCGAGAAATGTGGGAGAAGTCGAAGGTGCGGACGCGACTGGCGATGTCGGCAATATCACCTGCGGCGATGCGTTGAAACTTACTTTGAAAATCGGCGCGGACGGCAGGATTGAAGAAGCTAAATTCAAAACTTTCGGCTGCGCCAGCGCGATAGCGTCGTCTTCCGTGCTGACGGAAATCGTTAAAGGCATGACTTTGGAGGAAGCCGCGAAAGTAACCAATAAGGATATTGTTGACGTGCTCGGCGAACTGCCCGAGGAAAAGTTGCACTGCTCGGTAATGGGCATGGAAGCGCTTCAGGCCGCAATCGCCAATTACAAAGGCGAAACCAGCCCGTTTGAAGGCGATGCCGATCATGAGGGCAGAATTGTCTGCAAATGTTTCGGCGTAACCGATACTAAAATCCGGAAAGTAGCCCTGGAAAATAATTTACATAAAACTGAAGATATCACCAATTACTGTAAAGCCGGCGGCGCTTGCGGCGCCTGCCTGGACAGCATTCAGGAAATTCTGGACGGCCTCTGGAAAGAAAAAGCCGAAACCGCCGCGGAACCGGAAAAATCCGCGTTCGCCGGCATGTCCATGGTGCAGCGGGTGATCAGGGTGCAGGAAGTGATTGACAAAACCATCAAGCCGATGCTGGAAAGCGACGGCGGCAGCATTGAACTGGTTGACATCAGGGACAATGTCGTGATCGTCCGGCTGAAAGGACGCTGCGCGGTCTGTCCGAGTTCGCATGTCACGCTGAAACACACGGTGGAAGACCAGCTCCGCGAATTCATTTCTAAAGAAATCGTCGTGGAAAGCATCTAAGGAGCAGGTGAAAAAATGAATAAAAAAATAGTCTATTTTGACAATAACGCGACTACCGCCGTAGACCCGGAAGTCTTCGAGGCGATGAAGCCGTTTTTCTCCGAACGCTACGGCAATCCTTCGAGCATTTACTCTTTCGGCGGCAATGTCGCCGTCGAAATCAAGAAAGCCCGGGCGCAGGTCGCCGCGCTGCTCGGCGCTGAACACCAGGACGAGCACGGTAATTTTACGGAAATCATTTTTACCAGTTGCGGCACGGAAAGCGATAACGCCGCCATTTACAGCGCGGTGGAAAACTGCCCCAGAAGGAAAAAAGTGGTGATGTCGAAAATTGAGCATCCAGCCGTGCTGAATGTCGGCAAAGACCTGGAGCGACGCGGTTATAAAGTGGCTTATGCGCCGGTTGACGGCAGGGGACGGATTGATTTGCAGCGCCTGGAAGACCTGATTGACGAAAACACCGCCATAGTTTCAGTGATGTGGGCCAACAACGAAACCGGCAACATCTATCCGGTGGAGGAGATCGCCGCCATGGCGCACCGTTACGGCGCTCTGTTTCATACGGACGCCGTGCAGGCCGTCGGCAAGATTCCGATCAATATGGCAAATTCTCAGATCGACATGCTGAGCCTGTCCGGCCATAAACTGCATGCCCCGAAAGGCATTGGCGTGCTGTATGTCCGGCGCGGCATCCGCTTCCGTCCGTTCATCGTCGGCGGACATCAGGAAAAAGGCCGGCGCGGCGGCACCGAGAATACCGCCAGCATTGTCGCCCTCGGCAAAGCCTGCGAACTGGCCGGGAAATATATGGAAATTGAAAATACTCAGGTCAAAGTTTTGCGTGACCGTCTGGAAAAGGGAATTATCGACTCGATTCCTTCGATAAAAATCAATGCCGATCTGGACAACCGTCTGCCCAATACCGCGTCGGTAAGTTTCGAATATATCGAAGGCGAAGCAATTCTGCTCCGTCTGGACCAGTTCGGCATCTGCGCGTCAAGCGGCAGCGCCTGCACCACCGGCAGCCTGGAACCGTCCCATGTGCTAAGGGCAATGGGTATTCCCTATACCTCCGCCCACGGCACTATCCGTTTCAGTCTGTCCCGCTTCAATACTGAAGAAGAGGTGGATTTCGTGATCAAAACCCTGCCCCCGATCATCGCCGAGTTGAGATCATATTCCCCCTACTGGCAGGAAAAATGATTTAACAGGGATACACAGGATAAGGGGTAAAGGTAAAGCTTAACTGGAAAATCCTGTCCACCCTATTCATCCAAGTTAAAATTCAGGTGAAAAGATGGAGCCAATGAACGGAATCGAACCGTTGACCTGCTCATTACGAGTGA
>JBAWXM010000234.1:0-8300 GCA_037144075.1 Lentisphaerota bacterium
TGCCGTCGGCATGGCGTGGCGACGCCACGATTTCAATCCCGAAACGGGTCATGTCAAAGTTCACATTTGAACAGGCATTCAGTTCAAGTTCGCAGCCGTTGCAGCCGCCGGCGGACACGGAACGGAGTTTCAGGGAGCGGCCGAACAGCCGTTTGATTTCATGTCTGGCATGCACGGCATCAACCGTATACTGATTGGGATCAGTATCTTGATCGACAATCAAAGTTTCCCGTCTGTCCGCCGACAGTTTATGAAAGCTGGTAAACTGAATAGACTGGTTCGGACATGCGCGCTGACAATCGCCGCAGAAGGTGCATTTGCCCATATCTATTTTAAGCGGACTGCCCGTGACCGCCCCGGCCGGACATACTCCGTTGCAGTTGCCGCAGCGGTTGCAGGTTTTATCATTGAGCTTCGGAAATCCCCTTAATTTGGGATTGACTTCAGCTCTTTTAACATCGGGGATATATTGTTTCCCCTGTTTAATTCTAACTTTTATGGCATCGAACATTTCAATATCTCCTTAAAGGTCGTAACCGCAGTATGAAAGATCAAAGCTCTTGTTGCAGATCGGGAAATCGCTGACGCCTTCGCCCCTGACCGCCAGCGCCAGGCCGAACCAGTTGTTGAAAGAAGGGTCCTTGAACTTGTACCGGACAGCTTCGCCGTCAGCACCGGTAATCATGACATGCACCAGTTCGCCGCGCGGGCCTTCAACCATGGATACGGTCATGCTGTCCGGCCTCAGGCTGCCGCGTTCCGCCAGCAGTTGAGCGCCCGGCGGCAATCCGCTCAGCAGGTCTATCATGTAGCCCAGAGAGCGTTTGGCTTCGAGATAGCGCATATAGGCGCGGGCAAAAACATCCCCCGAATCAAGAGTTAGCTTATAGGCGGGATAAAGCCGGTAGAACCCGAACGGATGATCGGCGCGGATATCGCGCTTCAGGCCGGAGGCTCTGGCGGTAATACCCACCATATTGATTTGCTCGGCAGTCC
Organism: Lentisphaerota bacterium; assembly: GCA_037144075.1. Taxonomy (GTDB): domain Bacteria; phylum Verrucomicrobiota; class Lentisphaeria; order Victivallales; family Victivallaceae; genus CAIPAT01. The sequence goes on from JBAWXM010000234.1 coordinate 997, forward strand.
TGGCGTCAACGATGCCGGTATGTTGAAAGCGGCTGAGCACACCCGGCATATTGAACGTTCTTTCGCCGATGATAAAGACTCTCTCCCTGACCATTTCCAGCGTTTTCAGCAGTTTAGCTGACAATTCGGCGTCAATATTGAAATTAACCCCGCCGGGACGGATCAGGCTGTAACCGAAACGGCTGCCGCAGATGTCCAGCAGCGAATTAATGACATAAGTGCGGGTGGCCCCGAAAAAAGTATTGCCGGTCAAGTCGCCGACGTCACCGCAAAGTCCGCTCAGCGAACTCATGTGCAGCGCCACTCTTTCCAGTTCCAGCGCCAGCGTCCGGATGGCAGTGGCGCGGGCGGAAACCTCTATCCCGGCGGCGCTTTCAAGCAGCGAAGAATAGGCAAGGGAATTGGCAATGGCGCTGTCGCCGGTAATAGACTCAACCAGCTTGGATTTTTTCCAGATGCTGCTGTCAGTCATCGCCGGTTCAATGCCGCGGTGCTGATAACCCAGATGTATCTCCAGATGATGCACTTTCTCCCCGCTGCACATGAAACGGAAATGACCGGGTTCAATGATCCCGGCGTGGACCGGCCCGACTGCGACTTCATGAACTGATTCGCCCTCGACTTTGAAGAATGGATAATCAGCCATTTTTGCGGACTGGTCCGCCCGGTTATGGCTGAAACGAACCGGCTTGAGCCACGGATGACCTTCCGGTTTGATGCCGGTATCTTCGAAAAATTCTCGCTCGAAAAGATGGAAAGCCGGGACTTCACGGCTGATTGACGGATATGATTTTTCGCCTTCGCCAAATATCGTGGAAGACGTTGTCAGTTCAGAGCGCGAGTCATTGGCCAGAATAACAAAGAGCCGTATTCCGGAACTGAGTTTATGCCCGAAAAACGCGACAGGCCGGGCTCCGTGCCGGCATTGTCCGATAATTTCCGTACACAATTCTGCCGGAGTTTTAACCTGGATTGCGGCCAGGTCCATGGTTTGATTATTGCCTGTAACTGCCCAGCTCATATTTTATTCCCCCATAAACTTTACGGCATTGTTCAGCAGGTCGAGCAGAAACGACGGGATATACAGACCCAGCCATACCGCCATGCCCATCAGCACGATTTGCGGGATATAGCCGGTTGCCGGCAGTCCGGCATCCTGCCGGGGCTCCGCATGCTGCGGTTCTCCGGAAATCATGCTTATGACATTTCTGGCAATCCCGTAAATAATCGCGGTCAGCATGACACAGAAAAGTATCGTCAGAATAATGCTCTTTCCCAGCAGTTCCTTGATAATCAGCAGTTCGCTGATAAAGGTGACGAACGGCGGAAACGCGCAGATGCCGACAAATGACGCCACCCACAGCCAGGCATTGGCCGGCGAGACTTTAAGCAGTCCGGTCACCTCCTTAATTTTTTTGCTGCGGAACAGGCAGAAGATGTTGCCGGAATTGAGGAAGAACGCCGATTTTACCAGCGAATGACCGACCATGTGCAGCAGCGCGGCAAAAAGACCAACGCCGCCAATGCTGGTGCCAATGGCGACAATTCCCATATGCTCGACCGAAGAATAGGCCAGCATACGCTTATAGTTTCTGGATTGCAATATATACACCGCCGGAATCAGCAGCGACATAAAACCCATAATAATCAGCAGCGTAGTTGAATAAAAACCCAGTCCGGCCATGAGCATGACCTTATGCACCCGCAGAACCCCTAGAAAGGCGGCATTCACCAATGTTGCGGAAATTATCGCGGCGGCTGGAGCCGGCGACTCGGCATAAGCGTCCGGCAGCCAGTTCTGCATCGGCGCCAGTCCCATTTTGGTGCCGAATCCGAGCAGCAGGAACGGGAATGCCATTTTCAGCCAGAACGGATTGATGAGCTTGGCATTGTGGTTAAGGGACCCCCAGAACAGTTCGATTTCGCCGCCGCTGCCGCCGATGCACCCGATTGAGAGCAGAATTATGCCGATAAAGGCGAACGAGATGCCGATAGAGCAGATGAAGATGTATTTCCAGGTGGCCTCCAGCGCGCTTTTCCCGGTATAGTAATAAACCAGCATGGCGCTGAACAGCGTTGACGCTTCCAGGAATACCCACAGCATCCCGATATGGGAACTGAGCAGGATGCCGTCCAGCGAAGCCACAAACAGCAGCAGGAAAACATGGTACTTCCAACTGCGTTCAACATGATTTTTCTCATCATTGTGCGCAAAGAAGCTGATGCTGTAAACGGCGACCGCGATAAACACGACAGACAGCACCAGCAGAAAGACGGGGTTTAAATCATCCACTTTGAAATAGAGAGAGAAATTTTCGTGAAAATTCATCAGATATATTGAAGCGGCCAGATGCATCGCCGAATAGAGCAGCGTAATATAGATATGCAGGCGGCGGAACGGCTTAATACTCATAATCGTCAGCGCCAGCGCTAACGGAGCAGTCAACAGAAAAGGTATCACCCAGGATGTCATATTAATCTCTCAGTCCTTTCAGCGAATCAATATTCTGTCCGGTAAACGAGGATTGAATCATTTTCACGAAGATGCCGGCCAGCAGCACCCAGGCAAAAATATCCAGCATTACTCCGAGATTTACGATAAACGGCATTTCCTGCGCGACCGAGAGCGACAGCAGAAAAATCCCGTTTTCCAGAAAGATAAAAGCAATAATGTGAGTTATCAGTTTCTTTCTAGTCATGATAATGAAGAGCGCGGACAGAATCACGGAAATCGCGCCGCCGAAAAATAACGGATTGACCGGCTGATGAGTTCCGGCCAGCCAGTACGCGAACACAAACCCCACCGCCGTGATGGCGCTGACAATCATCAGCGAGTAGAGATTCGGGATGGATGGTTTGGCCTCCCGCTGTATCTCATTCTGACGGATAAGCTTCATCAGGTAAAGCGGGATAACGATGGTCTTCAGTACCAGCGTCTCAAATATAATGAAGGAGAAAGTAATATAATCGGACGGGGAAATACTATGCAGCGAGACCGCAAACAGCAGGGCCCCCTGTGCCGCCAGCATCTTGACATAGGCTTCCATCCGGCTGCTCATGGCAACATAAAACATGGTCACCGCAAACAGGATGATGATCGAATTCTCAAAATTTATCGGTGTGATCATAATGCTTTACCCAGCTCCATCATTACTATGAAAAAGATGATTACGGCCAGCGCCGTAATCATAAACACGAATTGCGGTATGTGAGTCATGCGCATCCTGGCCATGACTGATTCCAGGAATCCGATGAAAACGGCTTCCACTCCCACAAACCCGCTGAAAATGATCAATCCCGGCACAAAACCAATCCCGGCCGGAGTGACCAGCGAGGCGATCAGTGACGCGATCAGGAAAACCTTTAATGCAACACCATACATAATGAATCCGAGGTCGGGGCCGGAATTGTCGAGCACCATAACTTCATGGATCATCGTCAGTTCCAGGTGGGTTTCCGGGTCATCCACCGGCAACCGTCCGCCTTCAGTCAGCAACATTATAAACAGCCCGATAATGGAAAGCAGAATCAGCAGCCCGGAGGCCGGGCCGGAATTGTAGATGCCCTGGAAAATGGATTCAAACGATTTACAGCCGGAAATCCAGGCGAAGGAGCCCATGATAATGAAAAAGCCCGGTTCCGCCAGCGCGGAAAATGTTACTTCGCGACTGCTGCCCATGCCTTCAAAACTGCTGCCGGTATCCATGGCGCCGACCACCAGCATGAATTTGCCGAACGCCAGCAGATAGCAGAACATGATGAAATCACCGTTAAAACTCAAAATAGCGCTTTTGCCCGCCATCGGCACCAGCATTGCCGCACAGATGGTGGCGGCCAGCGATGCCGAAGGCGCAACCATGAATACCGGCGAAACGGTCCGGCTGATAACTTCCGATTTTTTCATCAGCCGGCTGAAATCAAAGAACGGCTGAATCAGTGAAGGGCCTTTACGGCCTCCCCATACCGACTTCACCCGGCGGATCGTCCCTGAGATCAGGAACGGAAAAAATATTATCATTAAAACACTGATGATGATTTTCATATTTTCACCCGAAGATTACCCATATTAATGATAGAATCAGAAACACAATACCGTAAAACAGGTAATGCTGCATGTTGCCGTCCTGAATCCAGGACAGCCTGGTCAGCAGAAACACGGTTCCCTGCCCCAGCGGCCGGATGATTACTGTCTCAAAAACATCTTTAACTTTGAAGCTGAAAATAGCGTTCAGCGGAAAAAGCCCTTTAACCCCGGAGGCGGTTTCCTCCCGCTGCATCACCGGTTTGATCACATCAATGAACGGCATGGAAAAAGAGGCTGCGGTATATTGAATGCGGCTGGTCGGATTGTCATAGCCGCAGCCCCAGGTGCCGGCAACGGCCGCCGGCTGCCGCCGGAGCAATTTAACCCGCAGCGCGAACAACAGGGCTGTCAGCAGTATCAACCCGGCAGAGATCATTGAAATAACAAAAAGCGGATCGTGGAATTCGACCGCAATGCCGGGAACGTTTTTGCCGCCGGTTATTATCGCCGCCGGAAACTCCGCCATTCGCAGCAGAAATAGCGGTAGAATGCCTCCGGCAAGGCAAAGCGCCGCCATCGCCAGCATCGGCAATGTCATTGAAACCGGCACTTCAACCGCGCTTTCAATATGTTTGTCGCGCGCCGCGCCCATGAAAACCGTACTGAACAGCCGGGTGAAACAAAGCACCGAAACCGCGCCGACAAAAGCCAGCAGCGCAAAGCTCGAGATAGCCGCGATCAGCAATGATTCGCCATTGATCCCCTTGCAGTTCAACATCGAATAATAAATGATGAACTTGCCGATAAAACCGTTAAAAGGCGGCAATCCGCATATCGCCAGACTGCCCAGCAGAAATGCCGTTCCAGTTTTAGGCATCTGCTTGAACAGTCCGCCAAGAGAGTTCAAATTGCGGGTATGGGTTTGCATATAAACGGCGCCGGCGCCGTAAAACAGCAGTCCCTTGAACAGGGAATGGTTAAGCAGATGGATCAGTGCGCCGGACAGTCCCATCATTGCCGTAACCGGGCTTTTATAAGCCATTCCCAGCATCGCAACGCCGATGCCGATGCCGATAATGCCGATATTCTCCACGCTGCTGTAAGCCAGCGCGCGCTTGATATCGTCCTGCGCCGACGCACAGAAAATCCCGGCCAGCGCGGACAGCACCGCCAGCGCCGTGAACGAATAGCACACCCACAATGACGGGACGCCAAGCACCATAATCAGCAGCATAATGCCGAAGATTCCCAGCTTTATCATAACTCCGGACATCAGCCCGGAAACGTGGCTCGGCGCCGCCGGATGCGCTTCCGGCAGCCAGCTGTGCAGCGGCAGAAATCCGGCTTTAATGCCGAATCCGGCAGCCAGCAGAATGAAAGCTGTATCAGAGACCGTGCGATACGCCCCGCTCTGAAAGACGTTTTGAAAGTCCGCGAAATCCGCGCTGCCGGCAATGCGGATAAGCACCAGAAAACCGGCCGTCAGCAGAATTACGCTGACATGCATCATGATCAGATAGAAAATCCCCGCGTCAAACACTTCCTTCTTTTCGCTCTCGAAAATGACAAGGAAAAACGAGGATAGCGACATAATTTCCCAGACAATCAGGAAAACAATCGCGTTTCTGATCACCGGCAGCAGCAGCATCGACACAAACAGGCATATCAGGAAAAAGAAATGCGCGGAGACGGCTTTGCCTTTTCCGTGATACTGCTTCATATAGCCGCTGCCGTACATGGCGCAGAAAATTGATCCGACTGCAATCACCATGACAAAAAATGCGGCAAACGGATCAAGCAGCAGGTGAACCTGGCCGATCGGATAATTGGCCGTAAATGAAAGCGGATACGCTTCGCCGGTTAACAGGCTTTTAACGCAGGGAATTAAAATTACGATACCGCCCGGCAGAGTTCCGCAGGCGGTCACCAAACCTTTTCCGCTTTCCTTCACCATCATGGACAAAACTGCCGTAAGCAGGTATATTGCAATTCCAATGAAAAAGAGGTTCATGATAAGAAATCCGGATCAGCGGCCCCAGTTTTTCTTTTGAATCTCAAGAATGTATTCAAGAATTTTTTCTTTGGGAGCCTGCTGTTTCAGTATCGCCAGAAACTCTGGCTGACGGCACAGGTTCGATATTTTAAACAGCATCTCCAGATGGCGGCATTGATTGGCGCTCAACACAATGAACATCACGCTGACGGGAATTTTGTCCAGCGCTTTGAAATCCACCGGCTGCTCCAGGAAACAGATGGAAATACTTTCATTGTTGATATCGGAAAGAATCGGCACACGCGGGTGCGGAATGGCAATTCCTTCACCAACCGCCGTCGGCATCATGGCTTCGCGTTTCAGCAGGTGGAATATGATCAGGTCGCGGTCCATTCTCGGCGGCAGCGCGACGGCATTCATCGAATTCCGGATTACCATTTCAACCGTATCGCCGGAAACCTTGTAATAGATCCCGCCGCGGTCCAGACATTCGATTATATCAACCGGCGAATCCGGCGACTGCGCTTCCATAACCGCCGGCGACGCATCCACTTTGTTGGTAAGTATCCACTCGTTCAGCTCTTCACGGTTGAAACGAAACTGGTAATTGATCTTGTAACAGGGGATCTTGCCTTCATCTATCCACTTGGTAATCGTCTTCTCGTCTACCTGCAGAAGTTCAGCAACATCTTTAATTTTTAAGTCCATTTTCTATAACACCGAATATATAATAAATATATAAAATAAAAAAGACATTTGATAAACTACATACTTTTGTTCTTTTTTTCAAATAGTTTTTCCGGGATTTAACACGAAAGACAGAATATCTTTAATTTTAAAGACTTACCAACAAACCGGAGGCCGGGTAAGCCAGTGTTTCGAAGACTGACTCTATTTTGCTCATGCTGATTGCACAACCAAACCATTATCCTGGATTAAGAAATTTTTACTAAATCGCTCTTTTAACCTGACTGTCTTATTTAAAGGAGTTGTTAACAAATAAAAGTTACAAATTTGGGCAGGAATTTTAGAGATTATTTTTGTCGCAATTGAGAGAAGCATAAGAACTTAACCAGCTGCGCCGGGACTTTAACCACAAAGACACAAAGGCACAAAGAACAGCCTGTTTTCACCACAGAGGACATAGCGCGGCATAGCCGCAACCAAAAAATACACCTTAACCACGAAAAGCACGAAAATTCACGAAATAAAGCCAATACAGTTTTACCACAGAGGAAAGCCAAATACACTTCACCATGAAGAACATGAAGGTAATGAAGTAAATCC
>JBAWXM010000235.1:0-8299 GCA_037144075.1 Lentisphaerota bacterium
CCCGTAATTGGTGCAAAGTTCCCGTACCTGTTCATGGATCAGACTTATAAATGCATCCCATGCCTCCGGCGCTTTTTCCGGTCCGTCGTTAAATGCCTGGATGCTCCAGTCCGGAAGGGAAAAATAAAGTCCGACTTTAAGTCCATGCCTGCGGCAGGCTTCAACGTATTCTTTCACCAGATCGCGTTTCGGCCCCTGCTTTACGGCATTGCGATCAGTGGTGGCAGTGTCAAATAGACAGAACCCGTCGTGATGCTTGGTGGTCAACACCATGTACCGCATTCCGGAGTTTTTCGCTAACTGAGCCCATTCATCAGGATTATAGTTTTCAGCATTAAATTCCGAAATATGCTGATCATATTCGTCCAATGGCATTTGCTCCTGCTGCATCATCCATTCGCCGCGTCCGATCGCCGAATACACGCCCCAGTGAATGAACATGCCGACGCCGGCTTCACGAAACCACGTTATTTTGCTAATATCTTTTCTCATTTATTTACAAACCTTATTTTATGATTTAAAAGTAACACAGACATTCCTGTCTGTTGGTTCAAATCTAATTTCCCGTCACAGACAGGAATGTCTGTGCTACCCCTTTTTCGAGTAGGCTCTAACGATAATTATAAACGGGGTGAATATATGAAATGGTCTTTTTATCCTCCATCTTGTTTCGCCTGAAATGGATAGATCCTCCGCGAACGGAGACAAAGGTTCCACACTTCCGTCCGCCGCTATGTAAGATGCGTTGGCAATGCTTATAGTCCCGGCATTGAGCTTGATGACTATGTGTTCAGCATCGTCGTAAGACAGATTGGTAATACAGCAAGTAAGGCGTTCACCATCGTCCCAGCATTGAACCGCAAAGTCGCTGGGATATTCCACGAAAACCGGTATCGATTCCGGATTCATCCAGTCGAAAATACGGCGGAACATGAACTGGCGCTGATAGCAGATGAAGTGCCTCAAATCGCTGTCGTTCGGGCCAATGGCATAAGGCAGTATCGCGATTTTTCCTCCTGATGCATTTTTAAACAAAATCACTCCTGCTGCTATTTTCTTTCGGTCGTGATTGACAATTTCAGATATTTCAGCGGCATCATTTGACGGCTTCAAATTAAAAACACTTTTCAGTGGAACTCCTTTAAGTGGAATATAGGTGCCTGCATATTGACCAAAATATTTGTCATCAATACATTCTTCAGCGCCAAATTCTTCAACCGCATCACCGACACAGCAGCCAATCTGGTTCGCAAAACCGCGTTCCGCTAATGCACGGGCGGCGACTGCATCAAGCACCAGATTTGACTTTAGCAGTTCAACAATACGTTCTTTTGGAAGCGCATAAGCTGTATCACCAACCAGGAATTTTACAGGAGACTCGTCGTAAGTGCAGGGGAAGCCGCTGTTGCCAAGAATGTCATGCACGACAAATGCCGGCCAGTAAGTATCTGTTACCAAATCCACGTTACGTGTTGATGCTTTGGGCGAATTGAAATCCCACATCAACTGAATCCCTTTACGGGAGCCACGGCCTGGGGCATTTGCACGGACACCTTCAAAAAAACCTCGACTTTTGGTGAGCAAGTCAACGAATGCTGGTTCAAAATACGGAGAATCGCCAGAATAGCCGCAAAGGGAAATAGCCGGATTGTTCATCCGGTTAAGCAGAGCCTGAGTAATATGAAACCTTACTGTCGTCATGCTTTTTGAAAATCTACTGAAAGGCGTAGTTTCAATTTCCGGTGTGTATGTGGCGTTATCACCAAGCAGGTGCCCTATGAATTCAAGATAGAACAATCCGGGAATTATCTGGCGGCGGTCTCGATCGCCATAAGGACCGATGCAGGGGCGGAGCAAGGGTTTTGTAATAGGCTGGAAAGCTGAAATCATGTTTGTGATATTGTGACCCATCGCGGGGAGCGCATGAACACATGGGATCATCATGCCGACTTCAATTTCCGGATTTACTGCATGAACAGTGTTGCCGATGATTTCAGCTATTTTAATAAGACTGGCTCCAAGAAAATCTATCCATTGAGAACGGACTGTCTGATCATTCAGCAATGCGGCATTTAAGACTTCACGAGTCCATGTCTTTCCGGTAATTTCTCCAAACTTGCGCAAGTGCAGATCGCAAAAACAGCCCCAGGTGTTTTTTTGGCCAGTCAGCATATAGCGATGATCGTCGTCAACATAGATATAGTCTGGATTGAGTTTCGCCAGAATCGCATAAAATTTCCGCAGATAAACATCCAACTTCGGATCCAGCAGGCATGGAATGCGGTGTTCGCAAGTTCCATCCGAATATGTTGCCCAGTAGTCATAGCTGTTATGACCACTGTGATCCCATCTGGATTGCTGCATATTGTAACTTGAATTTATTCCAACTCTGATATTTTCTTCCGCGAGGCGTTTCATCGCACGTCCGATGTTTGCGGCTTCATGCTCTGCCTCCTCGATGGTAAGCTGATTCCAGACAATATGCTGGGCGTCAGTAAAAAGCATAACGTAACAGGTATCAGTTTTCTTGCAGAAACGGACGATCTCTTCAATCCGCTGCTCGTAATTCCAGGTCGGTAGATAGGTCCGGAGAATATAGTTTACCCGATTTTGTTTAAAAAGCTCTTTCATTATTCCTGCCCCATAGAGTTATAGGTTTATCAAAGTTTTACTGTCTTTGTGGAAAATTTTACTGGCCCAAGAAGCCCGGACGGCAGATTGGAAACTCGGTCGCGATTACCAGGGCAGTTTGTAATCTCTATCCTGATCTTATGCGTACCTGCGGAAAGCTTCCCCAGAGAGCAACTGTATGGCGGCCACGGCAGCAAAGCCACATGCGTTTCATCAATAAACACATCTGCGACATCCTCTACTCTGCCTAAATCCAGCCAGTATTCGCCTTCTTTTTCAATTTTAATGTTCTTTGAATAGCAGGCGGTACCAGAAAATGTTTGATAACCTAATATGTGCCATGATTGAAGTGCCGGAAGTTCAAAACTAGAATCAGTTGCATTCAGGTACGGTAATGATTCGTGACCATGACGGTATTCACATTTGAAATTTCCGTAGAGATACGGCATTTCAAACAAGCCCCGGCCTTCTCCCTCTGAGGTGATTGTAATGGTATTTAATGCCGGCGATGTTCCGGTACGAAATGCATGCCCTATTTCCGCTGTTACATTCATGCAGTCATAGACTCTTTCACGAGTAAAATGATCTATTTTAGTTTCATTAACAAACAGTTCCCAGTTTCCGCCAATCGAGCTGGCTTCCAGCACCAGTTTTATGGGGATATTTTCTCCGGAAAAAAGGAATCTGAACTGATAACGAACAAGGTTAATTCCTTTGTCCATAGGATCATTCTGCCGCCGTAATAAATCGTAGGAGAATTCATAATCATTCATGCTGTCGTCGGGAGAATGAGCCGCAATATCAGCAGCAAACCAGTAGCACAACGGCAACTGGTTAGTTTCAAAATCAATATGCCAGTCTGAATTAAACGTCTCCTGAGGTAAATCCTGACTTTCAGAACTTCCGCTTGATTCCAATTCATTGTCAAACAGTAAAGAACCTTTTGGGGCAATCCGGATATCGCGCATTTCAAAAGTTCCATTAAATTCGCGTTCGGCGCGATTTACCAGAAAAGTTATTATACGGCTGTCCTTCTGCCGTTGAAGCGCAAAAACATCTTGAGAACCGTCACCTTTCAGTGCAACTCCGGGAAGTTTTTCCAGGATCTCATCATTCATTTTATCGGCAAATGTAATAAAATCCGGATTCCATACTGTCTGTGGCTGCTCTTTTAATTCTCCCAGCAACTTGGGACGACTGCCGAGCACTAATATCATTATGCCGGCAGCGGCGAGTTTTTTCAAGCATTCTGCGGTTTGCTGTTCAATATATTCCAGATATGGCAGGATGATTACCTGCCACGGTTCCGGCAGTTCAATTTTATCTTGTTTTCCGACAAATTCCTGCAATGTGATTTCGTCAATAAAATCAAAATCTTTCTGATGGGAAAGCATCGCCTCCGAGAAACGATGAGTCTTTTCTTCAAGCTGACTTTGATTGATTAACGTGGGCAAGTTGATTTTACAATAAATGCTTGTTGCCGGATACAGTACCCCTATCCGGCACAGGTGAGTTCCGCCTGAAAGTTCTGTACAAACTGATTTGACGTGTTTCAGCAGTGCGGACATGTACTTCCATTCGGTATGCTGATAGAACAGCGATGGCGGTGCCTCGTCCTTGCGCGGTCCATCGAAAGAATAACAGAGTCCGTGGACATTGAAATAATTGATGCCCATGACCATCTGATAATCCAGATGGAAACGCAGATCACGCAAGGAAGCCTCATTGCCCATTACCGCAAGTGCGTCACTGCCGGCCTGCTCTTTGCCGAAAATATGCGCAGCGGAAGAAACGACTTTCAGCCCGGTATGATAGGCGGCGGCATCAGGCCACGCAACTGCCGCACCAAGCGGGTCAGTACAGGGAATATCAAGATATTTACAGCAACGAAGTTCATTCGGCCAGGTAACAGCAACATAACCCAGATATTCGGTGCGGGTCAGGTGACCAACGCTTTTTATGCCATGAGCATGACACCAGTCAGCGGTTTGCTGGAGGTAATTTGTGCATTGCAACCGCATCTGAGTCATCCGGTAATGATGCCGTATCAGCGGAGTCCGGTCGTCAATATCCATTGCCAGATGCGGTATTAACGACAACAGATCATAGCCATGCTCCTGTGTGAATTCTTCTTCAAACTTGTCTGTCCACGGGAAAAAACCAGATGGCGCCGGTTCATCCATGAAAGATGCGTCAAATGTTTCACTGAATGTCTTAGCATCAAAACGCCTGGCATATTCTTCATGGGTGTATTCAATGAATTTACGCATTCCATATGGATTCAAGAGGTCTGTATTATGACCACCGTCAGGACGCAGGACATGTACCGCCAATATAACATATTCTCCGGGAATATCCGGTTGCCATAATAGTGAAAAATGTTTTTTTGATAAAGTATTTGTGCGCCAGTGCGGTGCCGGGATTTTACATAGTTTTGTATAAGAACTACTACGTATTCCGCGTTGACTCCAACCAGAAGAAACTGTTCCGCAATGACCTGTGACATCGATTGGTTGACCGATAATATTGTTTCTTCTGGGAATTGCGAAACAGCGCAATAGTTTTTCCGGTTTCAAATCAAATTTTATGGCTTCTCCTGAAGTGCTGACTTCAGTGAGAATAAAATCAAGTTGCTGCGCAGCAAATTCCGGATTGTTCCAGATAAGCCGCCCGCCTGCCAGAGGCGAAGGAAAATAGTCTTCATCCCAAATTGAGAATTTGACTCCGCCAATTCTGCATTCCTCGACGATCAGACGCATAACATCCCACCATGCCTCTGAAAAATAAGGGGTTTCCAACCCTTGCCTGGAATGAGCATAAATGCTTTCATAGCCGGCGGCAATGAGTTCTCGCACCTGCTTCCGCAGTTCCGTGATGTCCAGTCTATGGTTTAAAAAATATTGACATGCTAAATGTATCATAACTAAAGTTTCCCTGTTTTTTGCACTTATCTACTGAACCGTAGCCGGCTACCACCTGATATAAGTTTTAGCCTGCTGTAATGCAGGCGGCAGATCGGCGAAGATTTCGAATATCCGCTGAAAAAACGGCAATCTGGCGGCAGTAAATTGATTCATGGGATATGCCTCGAGAGCGTCGGCGAAAAGCCTGCCATCCTGCATGGCAATTGCATCAGCCATTCGCCGCGTCCGATCGCCGAATACACGCGTGTATAAACATCCCGACACCGGCTTCCCGAAACCATTTTGATTTATTTTTCTCGTCTTTCATGTATTAATCTCTCCCATATTCTTTATAAGTTCTAAATCCATTTTTCTCTCACGGAGGCACGGAGACACAAAGAACATTTTAACAGCAAAGAAACCCGTCTACGCAAAGCCTACGCCGTGGCATTCGAAGGGCACGAAGAAAGTTATCCAGTATATCCCCCCCCTCGCTTCTTACTCGGTTTAGACAAACCCTTTTGGGAAAATGGTTCTTTCTCAAACTCTTTTCCGAAAACTTTTGCCTATTTTATCTCTGTGCCCTTTGTGGCTCTGTGAGATAATCTCTTTTACATTTGAAATGTTGGTTTACTGCGCGACCAGCAACATGAGCCTGGAGGTCAGCGCGGCATCCAATCGCACTTCAATTCCGTCGTGTCCAAGAACGAATCCGCTGACAATCATGGAATGTCCATCCGGCTCACGCGTCAACCGGTAATTCCATTCCGGATTCAATCCTCGAAATTTCATCCGGTAAACTTCCTCCGTTGCATTGGCCAGGCGAAAGATACCGGCCACCGCCTGTTTGCGATCCGCAGAGACATATTCCAGCGCACACCAGCCGGTTCCATCGGCGCCGGGAATGACCGGCGTATGATGATAAACCCTGGCTTGACGGTGAAAAGTACGGATGAAATTTTTGTAGATGCCGATATATTTCTTTACGCATTGATAAAGCGCGGGATTGGCCTCGGTCAGACCAGGAGTGAGACCGGAAATGGTTGGGTGCGCCAGGAGGATCACGTGCATCAGGGTATCAGGATTTCCCTGGTAACTCCCAGCCATTGCAGCCCCAAACATTCGGCTGACATATTCCGGCGGAAACACCATGCTCATGCCGTTCAGAATGCGCACGGTGCGCGGCAGTTTCATCCAATCGGAAATCCAGGTGGTGGTGAAACGGCTGACGATGCCCACATCGGTCCGGGCTCCGCCTTGGGCGCAATTCTCCAATTGCAGGTTGGGGAACCGCAGTCCGACCCGATCGAAGATCTCGTAGATTGCTTCCACATGCCGCCATAAGGTGTTTTCCTGACATTCCCCGACCAGATTAAACCCGCCTTCCATGGCATTGATGTTGTAATCCAGCCGGAACATGTCGAGCTGGTACCGTTCGATGATGCGGATGATCTCGGATTCGACGTAGGCTTTAACCGCCGGTTTGGCCAAGTCCAATATACGGTCCACCGGTTTGCCGTAACGTGAAATGAACCAATCCGGGTGTTCGGCAGCCAGTTTGGATTCCCTGCCGGCACTCTCGATTTCCACCCAGAGACCGTATTTCAGACCCATTTTTTTGGCATGTTCAAAAACAGGAAACAGATCATGGGGAAGACGATCGCCCGCAAACCAGTTTCCGGTCGTTTCTGACCACGAACCAAGCTTATTGCCGTACCAGCCAGCGTCTACCATGAACAATTCGGCTCCGATTTCCGCCGCGATATCGATCTCCTGAATGAGTTTTTCCTCGCTGAGTTCGTGCCCCATGTAACCCCAGTGGTTATAGATAACCGGTTGCAGGCCATTCCCCACTTTCCGCAGGACTGAAGCGCGTTGGTAGGAATGCAGGCGTTGGATCGCCGCGTCGAAATCCTCATGGCTGATGCCGAAATGGACTTCAGGTGCGGCGATGGTTTCGCCTGGCGCGATCATCCGCATGGGCGCGGGCGCCGTCGGCATAACCTCAAACATGAGCTTCACCTCGCCGACGTTCGCTTCATAGCTTGAGAGAAATCTTGTCCGCCAGTTGGCGGACCAGCCCAGTTGTCCGACAAAATATCCTCCGTAGAGATTGTTGCGCAGGATAAAGAAAGGATGACCGCTGTGTCCCAGGGTGCAGGCAAACGACACCTCGGTATTGAGCGGCAGGTCCTGCCATTCGAAGTTTCCTTCACTGCCCCAGACGAGATCTTTGAAATGCCCAACTGAGTAGGGGGGCATCCCTCGATCGTGCAGGTTTTCCCGCAGTTTATCACTCATCGCCCAAAGGAGACCGCTCAGCGGGGTGATGGCTGTAAGTCCAAGGTGTTTTTCAGTTGAGGTGTTTGTTATTTTTATCGTTCGCCGAAAGAAACCATGACCACAGGCCGAGGTGATGACTGCCAGTGAAACAGGTTTCCAAGTGTGACGCAGCATAAGCGTCCCGCAAACCGTCCCGTCTTTTTGCGACACCGTCGCGAAGGACTCGATTTCCCAGCCGAAATAGAGGGATTCACCGTCCAGTACCAGATCGAAGGCGGGTTTATCCGGTATCATATCCCACGCGCTTCTATCCAGTTGTTCGTCCCGGGCATGGATGGGAATGCCGTTATCCTGATAGGCGGCGCAGAGGAGGCGTCCATCAAAAAACCGCTCCGTGTAAATCGCTTCATCCGAACCATACCGCCAGCCGGGTTTCGCGTCGGTCAATTGTGTAATGTAATTGTTCATATTATTCTTTCTAC
>JBAWXM010000236.1:0-8260 GCA_037144075.1 Lentisphaerota bacterium
TCGTCTATGCGATTTATTAACAACAGCCTAAGGCCGGTCCGACGACCGGAGCTCCCAGGGTAATACAAAAGCCGGTCTGACGGGCGGCTCCTGGAACCAGGTTGTGACAGAGCACAACCCTCCATTTAATCAGTCGGGGTTCAATTCCCCGACCCTCTGGGTCGCTTAGATTAACATCCCGGTCCGGATCGGGGGCCAGCAACGAAAGTGCTGGTCGTCCGCAAAGCGGACGAAATTCCGATACCTCGCGGGCTCTGCCCCGATGTAGTTCATTTTTAAATTCAGAATAAGGCTTTAGCGTTTTAGCATGGATGTTATTGTATTTCATTCTAACTCATCCTGACTCCTGGATTTGCCGGTCACTCTTTTTTATTCGCCACGTTCATGAAACTGCCCATTTTCGCAATGATGCCGGTCTGGGTTTCAGCCAGCTTTTCAACGGCGTCGAGAACGTTTTCCACTTCATTTTCATCAATGGAGTAGTCATCCGAGTTTAGCATATTGAGCATGGTGGTCAGGCGCAGCGAAATTTCCGCTAGTTTCTTCATCTCCTTTTCCGGGAGCTGCGCGGCGGCAATATCTATACTGTTCAGGAATTGCAGCCATTCCAAACGCTCTTCGACAGTTTCCAGAATCTTCTCGCGCACCGGCGCTTTCAATTCATCGGCGTGGCGGTTGTATCTTTCCGAAAATCTTTCCCAACGGTCTTCGATATAATTCATGAAGACATTTTCCTGGGCGTCGTCGATGAAATTCAGTCTTTCATTGCCGAAGCAGCGGCTGAAGAAATCAACAAATTCCAGTTCCTTCCGGTAACACTGGTCAAGAATGTACGCGTCAATTTCCGGGGTCTTCATCGGGATGCCGATTTCCGTCAGGATTTCATCCATCGAAGCGGTTGTGCCTTTGGAGATCATGACATCTTCCGGCACTTCCAGCTCCTCCTCCGGGATATCCGTATCGGATTTCCGGGTGAGGATGGTATGGCCGTTGTCCATGCTGATTTCAATATGGTCGTTATTGCGGTAAAACTCGTCCAGCGAAGCGCCGCCGGCAGTCAGGAGTTCCCGTCCGCCGATGAAGAACGCATTGCTCAGCTGGTCTGGTATTTCCAGATAGCTTTCATAATCATCAATAGTTTTGTCAATTGCCGCGGAGTATTGCTCGACCCACTGTTTGACTTTGCCGGCTTTGCGGCTGCTGCCGGGGATGTAGCTGAAGTTGAAACTCCCTTTGGTCCAGTCCAGTATTTTCACGGCGATGGCGTCGCCCTCTTCAAAATCATTGGAGCGGTAGAAATCCTTTATATCAAAGGCTTTCAGCTTCACCTGGCTGCCGGTGTTTTTACCTTGCAGCAGTTTCATATTGGCCTGGTTTTCCGCAATCAGGAAATCGAAGATCTGCTCCGACCCCAGCAGTACATGGTATTTAATGATGTCTTCCAGTTTTTCGCTGACATCTTTCAGCGGCGGTTGCTTTTTACTTTCTGTGCCGGTGAATTTAACTTCCGAGGGGAATATATCCTCCGGGCAGAAGGCGGAGAAGCGGTGTCCGGGAAACAGTATGCCCTGCTCAATTTCATGCTTGTCCGGTGTTATGCAGAATTCGCCATCCTGAAAAAACAATCTTTTGAGCTGATATTCGCCTTTGGCGATGTCTTTGAACAGTTCGATATTGCCGTCGAGTTCGCGCACGATCCTGGATTTGAAACTTTCCGCTTCCTCCGGAGTCTCAAACTTGTAAGCCAGGCCTGCGATGAGGGCATCCGCGTTGAACGCGCCGGTTGATTTATTCAAAAAGATATTTACATCATGATCGAGTTTATTGGAATCTATAAGCATGGAAACCTCCGGTTGCTAAAGTTTCATTTTGGCGATTTTTTTCAGTAGAAAGTTGCGCAGGCTGTCGTCCAGTTCCGGCTGTTCCCAGGTCTTTATCGTATCCAGCGATACCGCGTCTTTCAGGTCGAATTCCCCGCTTTTCAGCCGGTTGAGCGCGAAAAGGGTGGCGCCACAGCCGAGTTTTCTGCCGATATCCGCGCACAGCGTCCTGATATAGGTGCCTTTGGTGCACTCCACGGTTATATCGACAAACGGCAGTTCGATCCGGGTGATGCGGATGCTTCTAATCGTGATCGTCTTGGCTTCCCGCTCTATTTCGATGCCTTTGCGCGCCAGTTCGTAGAGTTTCTTTCCGTCCTTTTTGACGGCGGAAACCATCGGGGGGATCTGCTGCTGCTCGCCGACAAAGCCGGCGACAACTTTCTTTATTTGTTCCGGTGTCACAGCGCTGTAGTCGCCCTGGGCGGTTACAGTGCCGTCCATGTCCAGAGAGTCGGTTTCGGTGCCGAGGATCAGGGTGCCTTCGTAGGTTTTGTCCTGTCCGCTGAATTTGTCGCTCAATTTGGTGAATTTGCCGATGACGATGATCAGCAGGCCGGTGGCCGCCGGATCTAGTGTGCCGCAATGTCCGACTTTGGGAATGTTGAAGCGCGCCCGGATGAAGTTCACCACATCGAAACTGGTCCAGGTTTTGGGTTTGTCAACCAGCAGCACTCCGTGTTGTGTGAATACCGGCTGCCGGGGTTTGTCAGGATCGTGCCTCATGGAGCGTCCTTTCGACATGAGAGAGCAGGATTTTTCCCGCGTTTTCCAGGCTTGAAGCCTTGATGATGCATCCGGCCGCGAGTTCATGTCCGCCGCCGTTCAGTTTCCGGGCGATCTGGCCGACAGAGTATTTAAGGTCCTTCGAGCGGAGCGAGATTTTGAATCCGTCATCGCGCCGTTGCATAACTGCGACGATTTCAGTATCTTTCAGCGCCCGCAGAATTTCAATCAATCCTTCGGAGTTGCGCATGTCAATGTTATATTTGCTGATAAGTTCCTCGGGGATATAGAACCATGCGAATCTGCCGCCGCACTCTATCTTCAGATGCTCGGTAAACAGTTCAGATTCAAATTTCTGCTGGGGCAGGGACTTGGAGAAGAACATGTTTTTCATAATGTCATGATGCGCCGCTTTCAGTTCAATCAGATCGGCGGCGCTGCGCATCACCCTGGCGGAGGTATTGTCAAAACGGAAACCGCCGGTGTCCATGATGATTCCCAGCAGCAGCAGCGTGGCGGTTGCCGGGGAGATTTTAGCGCGCGGTATCTGCCGGAAGACCATGTACAGTATTTCCGCGGCCGCCGCCGCGTCCGGCATGACCAGGTTGTGTTTCCCGTAGAGCATGTTATCCGGATGATGGTCAATATTGATTATTGGTATATTGATATCGGACACCGTCATTTTGCCGCCCAGCCCGGCGCGCGCCGGATTCGGGTTGTCAACGATGATGCAGCAGTTGTAAGACGACAAATCGTAGAGCGAGACTTCTGTCCGGTAATTGCATGGAATGAAGTCCAGATATTTTTCCGGAAGCGCTTCCGGCATCAGAGCTTCGGCGGTTTTTCCGCATTCGTGCAGCATGTTAAGCACGGCAAAAGTGGAGCCGAGAGCGTCGCCGTCGGGATTTTCATGCGTAACGATCAGGAAGTTGTCGGTGTTCGCGATAAATTCGGCGATACCGGCAATCAGGGCATCATTCTTTTTCTTCATGTCCCATTCCCTCAATCAGCGATATTACCTTGTCCCCAGATTCAATCCTCCGGTCAAGTTTAAACTCGAGAACGGGAGTGTATTTTAAAACGATGTCCTTGGCGATGGCTTTCTGAATGTGATGCCTGACTTTTTCCAGGCACTTGATGATTTCCAGCTTCTGGTATTCGGTTCCGCCGAAAACGCTGATAAAGACCTGGGCGTTATGCAGATCCGGCGCAGTCTTAACTTCGGTTACTGACACCAGTAAACCATGCGACGCGATGTTTTCACGCTCCAGCGTGTCTGCAATTTCGCGTTTCAAGATCTCATTGACCCTGACCATTCTTGGTATTTTAGACATAAATAATTTCCTGGCTTAGAGCGAGGCCTTCTGTAACTCGATGTCATAAACTTCAATCAGGTCTTTTTCCATGAAATCAACGAAGTTGTCGAGTCGGATACCGCATTCAAGCCCGACCTTGACTTCCTTGACGTCATCCTGGAAACGGCGCAGCGAAAGCACTTCGCCATTGTAAATGAGCTCCTTGTTACGGAAAACTCTGGCTTTGGCGCCAACGCGGATAGTGCCTTTTTCAACCATGCAGCCGCATACTTTCGGACCTTTGGAGACTTCAAATATCTGCAGGATCGTGGCGGTGCCAAGTTCCCGTTCGCGTTTGTCAGGGGCCAAACGTCCAGTCAGGGCGTCGGTGATATCTTCGAGCAGTTCATAGATGATGCTGTACAGCCGGATTTCCACTTTCTGCTTTTTCGCGATCTCATTGACGCCGGGATTGACCCGGACGTGGAAGCCGACGACGATTGCGTGCGCCGCCGCCGCAAGCATAATATCGTTTTCCGTGATCGCGCCGACGCCGGATAGAATAGTGTTTACCTTGATCTTTTCCGAAGGTATTTTCTTCAGGGAATCAATGATAGCCTCGCCGGAACCTTTGACATCGGACTTGATAATCAGATTCAGCATGTTCTGGGTACTGTCGCTCATTTTAGTGAACAAATCTTCCAGACTCTCGGTAGGAACTTGCACCAGATTGATATTCCGGCTGGACTGAGTCCTTTTTTCCGCTTCAAGTCTGGCTTCTTTTTCGGTGGCGCAGACAACAAGCTTGGACCCGGCATTCGGAACGCCTGAAAGACCGACCAGTTTTACCGGGGTGCTGGGGCCGGCTGATTTGATGCGCTCGCCTGCCGCATTAAGCATGGTTTTCACTTTGCCGTAATGTTCGCCGCAAAGCACGACTTCGCCGACATTCAGTGTGCCTTTCTGGATAATGACATTCGCGGTCGGACCCTGGCCCTGTTCGAGTTGCGACTCCAGTACCGTGCCTCTGGCTTTGCATTTCGAACTGGCTTTCAGTTCAAGCAGTTCAGCTTCCATCAGGATACGTTCCAGCAGATCGTCAATGCCCTGACCGGTTTTGGCCGACACTCTTACCACGCCGATGTCGCCGCCCCAGTCTTCGCTGGACAGATTGTTCTGCTGCATTTGAAGAATGATTTTGTCCGGGTTCGCGCTCGGCAGGTCAATTTTATTTATCGCCACGATGATTGGCACGTTCGCCGCTCTGATCTGGTTCAATGCTTCGACAGTTTGCGGCATAAAGCCGTCCTCGGCGGAAACGACCAGGATGGCAATGTCGGTGACATTGGCGCCGCGGGCGCGCATCTGGGTGAACGCTTCATGGCCCGGAGTGTCAATGAAAGTGATCTTTTTATCTTTGAATTCAATCACCGACGCCCCGATGTGCTGGGTAATCTTGCCTGCTTCTCCATCGGCGACTTTGGTGTGGCGGATTTTGTCCTGCAGCGAAGTCTTGCCGTGGTCCACATGACCGAGGAAGGTGACGACCGGCGGTCTTTCTTTCATATCGGCAGGGTTTTCCTGCTCATCATCCTGGTCAAATTTCGATTCATCGGCATCTCCGCCGTCTTCCGCATGATGTCCGCCGTGTTCTTTTTCACGATGGTCAATAACCAGTTCGAAACCGTATTTTTTGCATAATTTACCGGCTATTTCTTCGGTAATGGACTGATTAATGCTGGCGAATTCGCCAAGTCCCATCAGGTCGCTGATAACTTCGTTGGGTTTCTTTCCTACTGCTTCAGCCAGATGCTTCACAATAACCGGGGTTTTCAAATGCAGTTCAGCCGCCGCCGGTTTTTCCGTCTCGCCATGCGGCAGCTTCTTCTTGTCTTTGACTTTCACCACCGCTTTAACGCCTGCCGGAGCTTCTTCTTCAGCGATCAGCGTCACGCCGAAGACAGTATCCAGATGTTCTTCGATAAGAGTTACCATATCGGGGGGAATAATACTGGCGGCTCCTTCAAGTTCAATCCCTTCGGACAGAAGTTCTTCCAGGATCACCTTGGGAGATACTCCATATTTTTCCGCAAGACTTTTAACTTTAACTTTTTTCACGCCGTTATCCTTCCAATGCAAATTTGTTTGGAATCTCAGTTTTCAAGTATCTGAAAAATTTGATTTACTTCTTCTTCGTTAATGCCGATGCCCAGCAGTTGTTCACGGCCGGCGGCTTTAAGTCCTTCCAGGGAAACAAAACCGTTGCTTACCAGGGTATGCGCCGTGGCGCTGGAAATGCCAAGCGTGTCAGCCAGCAGGCTGGCGGCTCTTTCGATCTTTTCCGCCAGAGACTCTATCTTCTTCGGCTCGTCTATTACAATATTCATGTTCCAGCCGAGAAGTTTTGAGGACAGGCGCACATTCTGCGCTTTTTTCCCGAACGCCAGTCTTGACTGGTCCGGTGTGACATGCACCCGCAGTTCTTTTTTCTCCGGAAACACCTCAACTGACTGCACCTTGGCCGGTTGCAGCGCGTTGATGGCATATTGTCTGGTGTCGGCGTCGTAGGGGATGATATCAACCCGTTCGCCGCCGAGTTCATTAGTAATATTTTTCACCCTGATGCCGCGCAGGCCGACGCAGGCGCCGACCGGGTCAACTCTGGGATCATTGCTTTTGACTGCAATCTTGGTTCTGCTGCCGGCTTCACGCGAGATGCCCAGAATCTGGACAACCCCGTCGTGGATTTCCGATACTTCGCGCTCAAACAGACGTTTGATGAAGTCCGGATGAGTGCGGGAGACGATCAGGCTCGGGCCCGCGCTGTTGGTATCCACTTTCAGCAGCAGCACATTGATTCTGTCGCCGGGCATGTATTGTTCGCCGAAGATCTTTTCCTTGGCATTCAGCACGCCTTCAGCTTTCTGGAAGTCAACGATAATATTGCCGCCTTCGAAGCGGCGGACAATGCCGTTGACGATATGGCCGATTTTATCGGCAAATTCATCTCTGACTGTTTCTTTTTCAGCTTTCCGCAACTGCTGCATGATCGCCTGTTTGGCGGTCTGCGCCGCAATGCGCCCGAAATTGCTGGGAGTTACTTCCCATTCAACCACATCGCCGAGTTTGACGTCAGGGAGTTTGGTCCTGGCCTGATCAAACAGCAACTGGTCATGGTTGGGGCTTGAGGCGACAACTTCCAGTTTCGCCCAGGCCTGGATATCGCCCGTGTCGGGGTCCAGACGCACGCTCAACTGGCTGGCCGGGTGGATGCTCTTCTTCGATGCCGAAAGCAAAGCCGTTTCAATAGCTCTTACCAGAACATCCCGCCTGATTCCGCGTTCCTGCTCAATATATTCCAGAATCGTTAGTAATTCGTTGCTCATGTCCTGTTCCTTTCTGCTTCCGTTTCAAAGTTGCCATGTCCAGTTAAAACCCAAACTAGAAACCAATAAAAAAAGCGGGTTGAACAACACCCACTTCACAAACACGATCTAAATCTATTATGATATGCTTTCGCCTTTTAATATAAACCAGTATTTACAACTATCAAGATTTTTTTTGAATAATTTCATTCCATCTGCCGCCGATAGTTTCATGGTCGCGTAAAACCGGTTTTAACGAATATTGTCGAAAAAAATGCGTTTTATAACGAACTTTACTTGATTTTTTTCGTTTGCGTGTAATGTTTATTGGCTTTGTCAGGTCTTAATGTTTCGGACCGGTCATTAATATTAATATGGAAACTTAATTTTTCAATAATCATAAAAGAAGGTTTTAAGGATGCCGAATAACAAAAAAAATAAGTCAGCATTGAAGAGATTGCGCACCAGCAAGGAAGATCAGATCAGAAACAGGTCAAGAAGAACTACTTTGAAGACCGTTGAAAAGAAATTCCGCACTGCCGTGCAGGAAGCTGACGCCGCCAAAGCCGGCGTGCTTATGCAGGATTACTTCAGCGCCCTGGACAAGACTGCCAAAATCGGGGTGATTCATCCCAACAAGGTGGCCAACAAGAAGTCTCAGATCGCAATTCTGATGAACAGCCTCAAGAAGTAATTCCGCTGCGATTCAGTCTCAATATCCGCCCGGGCAATAGCTCTGGCGGATTTTTCATTTTACAGGGATGGACAGGATAAATGAATTGATTAAACTTGCATATGGCGCAAAACTCAGTACAGTTGTATGATATACACTGCACGGTTGAAATTTTAACATGGACGAATAGGATTGTGGATTGGATTTTTTCTATCCGACTGACAGGCGATATGAATATCGCCGGAAGAAGGAACGGAAAAATACGGCCGCAAGACATTCATCCCGCGACTGCGGGATTGCGATCTTTCGAGTTTGGATTCG
>JBAWXM010000237.1:0-8255 GCA_037144075.1 Lentisphaerota bacterium
AACATGAGTCTTGCGGCGCATCAGAAAGCAGGACATGAAAAAATCTGTCAAAAAACAAAACTGGAAAAATAAATAACTGCTTGGCTCCCTCCGGAATTCAAGCTAAAAAAGGAGATGAAAATGAGAGAATCAAAAGGTCGTGAGTTTTTAGGTTTTACACTTATAGAACTCCTCGTGGTGATAGCGATCATCGCAATTTTAGCCAGCATGCTGCTGCCGGCGCTCCGCTTGGCGAGGGAAAAGGCCAACGGCATCTCCTGCGCCAACAATCTTCGACAGGTCGGCATGGACTTCGCCATGTACTCGCAGGCAGGCGGCTATTACCCGGTCGGCTGTACCAATTCGCCCATGGTACAATGGGGCTGGAATCTTTATCCCGACGTCCCTTACAACAACGGACTGATGAAAAAGTACCGCCACGCCTTTTGCCCGAAATCCGTGCGGGATCGGAATATAGACTCTGGAAGCAATCCATGGTTCCACACCAAAACTTACGGCATCCGCTGTATTCTCTGGGGAACCGACAAAGATAAATACGGCGACATCCTCGTGACCAGTTCGGCGACACCGGGGAAGTTCGAATACAATAAACTCTGGGCGTTGCGTCCGGAGAAGTCGAAAAATCCTTCCGGCTTTTATTTCCTCGGAGACAGCGTCGCCACCGGTAGTAATGACGTGGCCTTCTCCATCGATCTTGCAACCAGTGGAGCGGCCATCTATTTGCAGCACAGCAAAATGGCAAACGGGCTTTTCCTGGACGGGCATGTAACCGCGTGCGGCCTCTCGACATTCAGGAACGACATGTGGCGCGGACTGCTCTTAGGAAGCCGCCCGAGTTATAGCTTCTGGCCCCTTGGCACGCCATTTTGAAAATTCACTGACGCTAAAAGGCGGAGAGGACGTTCTGTGGCTGTCAAAAACGAACAATGCTCCAAGCTGAGAAAAGAATTTTCTGATTCTTTGTTGCTGAAACAAGAAACAGGAGGTTAATGAAAAAAATTGAATGGTTGTGATAGGTTTCGAAAAAAATAAAATTTTTTCAAAAAAATAACTTTAAGAAACTAAACTTTTACTAAATATGAGACATGTATGAAGAAGGTCTTGATGCTGTTAATTCTCCTGGCGGGCGTGGGGGGCGCATGCCTTGACACTCCCCTCAACTTCAACGGAGGTTTCGAGCTTGGAACGGAAGGCTACGCGTTGACCCGCAACCTTGAGCCGGACATCAATCCACAGCTTGAATACCTGCCGCTTGAGCTGGACAGGCAGGCTCCGGGCTCCGGCCGTCAGTCGGCGCTGATCCGCAATGGGCGCGGCGAGTTCTTCGTACTGCACTCAAAGGAGTTCCAGCTCAAAAATGACGTTGAATACGAAGTCTCTTTCAAGGCGAAAAGCAGCGTGTCCGACTCTTGGCTGCGGATAATCGTGTTCTGCGTCAACAGCGACGGAAAGTATTATGATGACGGCACCGGCAAGATGCTTTCGCCGAAATGGACGGAATACAAGTATACGATGAAAGCGAAGCTGCCCGGTTGGTATCATTTCAAGCTTTCTTCCCAAAAAGCGTGCGACATCTGGCTTGATGACTTGTCGATTGTGGAAAAAAGTCCCGCAGTTACAGCCAAACCATTGGAGACGTTCATGGAGGCCGCCGTCGTGCCTGGCAGCTACCTATACGACAAGGAGGAGGATTCCGTCGCAAAATTCAAGCTGAAGGTTGTCAACATCGGGGATGCCCCCGCCGCAAAGACGCTTAAGCTTGTCGGGCGCGACGAATATTTCGGGGATGTGCTTTTTTCTCTTGAATGCCCCGTTTCGCTGGCCGCCGGCGAGATGAAAGAATTCCCTTTCGAGCAGCCTTTGACTCGCTACGGTTCCGTCCGCGTGGAAATCGCCGGAGCGGGGAACTCCCATTCAGGCTTCTACTCGGTCATCGGCCATTACGATTCGAAGCCGGTGGACATCAGCAAGACTTTTTGCGTTGGCTTGAACTCCGGCTCCAGCAAGTGGCTTCCACCTCGAATTGCCCGGCCCGCGTATATCGTGAAGAACGGTTCCTTGGAGTCTTGCTTCGCCATCTATGAGCGCATTGGCTGCCGGATAATCCGTGAATGGGGCAACGGCGTCGGTTCGACGCAATGGTATCAAATGGAGCCGAAACAAGGAGAATGGAATTATTCGTATCTCGATAAGCAACTGGAGCTTTACCGCAAGTTCCACATCGAAGCACTTCCTGTGATCGGCAACGATGATTTCATAGCGAGAACCAAGAACTATCAGCAGCTTTTCCTACCCGAATGGCTGATCACGCTTTGCGCGCGCATCAAGAAAGACCCGCCGAACGTCACCGAGGAGAGGGTCCGCGGCAATGTCCTCCTACCGCCGGAGAATTTGTGGCGGGCCTATGTCCGCAACTGCATGCTTCATGCGAATGGACGCTTCCAGGCCGTCGAAATCATGAACGAGCCAAACCTGTTTCTGGCGCCTGAAGTCTACAACCGCTATTTGAAAGCTGCTTCCGAGGAGATCCGCGCCGCCGGTTCCAAAACAACAATAGTAGGCTTTTGCCTTTCGAGCGACTTCGGTGCGAGCGCCTTGGACTGGGGGAAGATGTGCTTCAAGGACGGGGGATTGAACTATGTCGACGCCGTCGGCTTTCATCCTTATGGCTCCAGGCAACTGAACTCGCCGTTCCCCGCCGACAAGGACATCGCCGGTTTGCGCGCACTCCTGAAGCCCTACGGAAACTATCCTTTCTGGAACACCGAGCTCTTCTATGTGACTGACAATCCATCCCCCAACTATGTGGTCAAGAGCGAATGCCGGCCATACCATGTCGCTTGGCGTTTTCTGACAGACCTGGGCGAAGGGGCGAGACAATCCATCTGCTTGCAGTCAGATCAAATTTGGAAGCCTCTTCTCACCCCGAACTGCGTCTCCATGGAACGCGTGACCGAATGGGCTCCTTCAGAAATCGCCGTGGCCTACAACGCGCTAGCGAGAATCTTCGAAGATGCGACTCCGGTTGACAGCGTCCGTTGGGGCAACGACAGCATCTGCTACGTCTATGAGCGCGAAGGGAAGCCGCTGGCCGCCTTCTGGAACCACGGCAAGATGAAAAACTTGAAGCTCAGGCTTGACGCAAGCAAGACTTCCGGTTTGAAGCTTCTGGATATCTTCGGAAACGAGGTGAAATTTTCGCAGGACGGTGTCCTGACGCTAAGCGAAAACCCCTTCTATCTCGTTGCCCGCGAAAAGTCGGTGTTCAACATTTCAAGCAAAATGTCCGTTAAGGACTTCCTCGCCTTCCTCAAAAACGGCAGAGTCGAGGCGGATCGTCCGGTGGAGGCCTGCCCCATTGGACGGTTAGTGCCGAAGAACGGCGGATGGACGGTGGTCGTGGCCTTCCGCAACTGCGCCGGACGCGGACTAGTCGGCAAGCTAAGCCTTCAAGGCGATGGTTTGAATACCGTAGCGAGCGTCGCTTTCTCCATCCTTTCTGGCGAGGAGCTCTCCCTGCCCGTCCCGGTCAAGCTTGACGCCGCCAAGCTTGGCGGCAAGGTCGCCGCTAAATTTGAGATAGAGGGCCAGGCTTGGGAATTCCCCCTAACCATGGGCCGTCCGGGCATGGTTCTGCGTCCGGGCGGGCAAGCGTTTTTCGGCCCGGCGTCAATGAAGCTCGAGAGCGACGGAAAAACATTAAAGCTGTTTTTCGCGGTGAAAGACAGCACCCCAGACGCTTATGTCGCCGGAGGCGCCCCTTGGATGCAAGACTGCGTTGAGCTCTCCTTCGATGCCTCGCCACTGCAAAACTCGGTGAAATATCCCGAGCGATATACCGGCGATGTCGCGCGGCTTTTCATTCTTCCCGCCGCGCCGGAGGGGGCGCGTCTCGTCATGCAGCCACGTGGTCTAAAGCTCGACGGCGCGAAAACCGTTTGCGCTAAGAAGGACGGGGGCTATTCGGTTGAACTCGAAATTCCGCGCACGGCGTTCACCGGTAAAACCATCGGCTTTGAAGCGCAAATCGACGACGGCGATGCGGTGGACCGCAAAGCGCAGGCCAGCTGGAACTCCCAAGGCGACGCCTACAAGAACCGCCTAAGCTTTGGATTTATCGAGCTGGAATGATATTTCTAATGTTTGCCTGTCGGGGGTATGACACATAAGGAGTGTTGATGGGAATTCTTTCAGGAGTATTCAATAGCATATGTCTCCGCCAGGTCAAACTTTCTTCTTCCGTGTTTTCGCTGCTTGAATACCGGGAACAATATGTCTCTCCGCCGGAGCTGAACTTTTTATAGAATTCAGGACTATTAATATGAACTCAAAAAACTTATTTAATGGAGCACAGTTAATGATAAGTACGATTTTGCCGTCAGTTGTTTCCGCAGATAATTCTTCTTTGCGGAATGCGGTTGAATGCACTCCGCGCGGCGGCCTTCCTAATTTTATTGCCAAACTGAAAAAAGGCGAAAGCGTAAAGATCGCATATTTCGGCGGGAGTATCACCGAGCAATCCGGATGGCGGGTGCAGAGTCTGGCATATTTTCAAAAAATGTATCCTATGGCGAAACTCAATGAAGTCAACGCCGCCATCGGCGGCACCGGTTCAATGCTCGGGGTGTTCCGCATAGAGCGCGATGTGTTCAGGTATAAGCCGGATATGGTATTTGTCGAGTTTGCGGTGAACGACTCCGAGCAGGAGCCAGCTGAGATAGTCAAATCAATGGAAGGAATCATCAGGAAGACGTGGAAACAATATCCGGATTGCGATATCTGCTTTGTTTACACTCTGACGGAAAAGCTGCTTCCGGATCTGCGCCAGGGAAAATTTCCATATGCCACCGGCGTTATGGAACAGCTTGCCGACCACTATAACATTCCGTCAATTCACATGGGACTGGAAGTGGTGCGGCTGGAAAAAAAAGGCAAATTGCAGATGAAGGCTCCCAATGCCGAAGTTACGCGGGTATCAGGTAAAGAACTTGATCAAAATGCGCCGTTGCGGGTGACGGCGGACGGCAAAATACCGTTCGCCGGCGACGGCGTACATCCTTACAATGATACCGGGCATCGTCTTTATACTGAAGCAATTATCCGCTCGTTCCCCGCAATCAAAACGGCATCGTCAAAACCGGGACAGCATATCCTGTCCGCCCCGGTTGATTCAAATAATCTGGAAAACTCTGTCATGCTGCCGGTGGATCAGGCTCAAATGACCGGACCATGGCGCAAACTGGCTGACGGGGAGCTGAAAAATAACATGCATGAAAGTTTCGGCAGCCGGGTGCCTGCATTGTGGAATGGCAGGCCCGGCGCTGAATTGTCTTTCCGGTTCAAAGGCTCCAAGGCGATGATTTATGACATCCTCGGACCAGAGGGCTGCAAACTTGAAGTTACCACTGACGGCAAAACTGTCAATACCGTCAGGATGGATGGATATTGTACTTATCACCATTTGTTCATTGTGGAAGTGGCTAAGGATTTGGATCCGCAAAAAATACATGAGGTAAAAATCAAAGTGCTGCCAGATAAACTGGACAAAGAAAAAATTATTATGGAATCTAGACGGAATGATTTTCATGACAATCCGTCAAAATATGCTGAAACCAACTGGTATGCCGGAGCCATCTTTATGGTCGGCGAGCTGGTTAAATAACAAGGCTGGATATGAACGAAAATAGTCATCAGTTTAGTTTGGATTTTCCGCTGGAGCGGACGCATTGCGGAATCGTGATGGGCAATGGCAATTTAGGGGCGGTGGTGTGGGGCAGAGAACGGCTGCACATCACCGTCAACCGGTCAGATTTCTGGGATCATCGCGGCGGGGAATTAATAATACCCGGAACTACCTATAAAGGCCTGGTCGAAGTGGCGCAGACCCAGGGCTGCGGGTGGCAACTGTTGAAAGCGATTCCGCGTTATACTTTTCCCGGCAATGTTTTTAAACCGCAGCGTCTGCCGGCGGGAAGATTTGAGTTTTCTTTTTCTACCGGGATACGTCCGGTCAGCGCCGCGCTGGAGTATGAATCCGGTACCGTGACGGTCAAACTGTCCGACGGCAGCCGGCTTGAACTGGATCTCGGTCTGAATGAACCGGTATTACTGCTGCGTGACGATGCCAGGGCAATTGCCGGGATTGAAATCAAGCCGGCTTGGGATTTTCCGCAATCGCGCGAATGGCTGGAAAAATATGGCTTTGTGCCGCCGGAACGATTCAAGCAGACAGATTCTACCGGATGGGCACAGTCATGCCCCGCTGATCCGTCGCTGGCGTTTGCTTGTGTCAAGCGCAAAAACGGCTATGCAATAGCACTGGAGCCGGGCGAAGATAATGCATTGGCGTTATGGGGCGTTGGAAAAATATTATCTGAATTCGACGAAAATAAACTGCTTGACCGCAATCGTGCCTGGTGGAGCAATTACTGGACGGATGCCCCGGAAATCAACCTGCCGGACGAGTGGTTCAACCGCTTTTTCAAATATGCGTTGTATAAATTTGCCGCCGCGACCCATCCGGACGGCTATGCCTGCGGATTGCAGGGTCCGTGGATCGAGGAATATCAGAATGCACAATGGAGCGGAGATTATCATTTCAATGTCAATGTGCAACAGATTTATTCGCCTGCGTTTGCGACCGGCAAACTGGAACATCTGCTGCCGTTGTTTGATATGATTGAGTCTGAACCGTTCCAGGCGGCGCTGAAGCATAACGCCAAGGTCATGTTCGGAATTGACGACGCCCTGTGGTTTACCCACGCAGTGGACGATCTCGGACAGCAGTGCGGCTGGCTGGTTCCAGGTTCGGTGCTAGACCCGGCCTGCGGCGCCTGGACCGCGCAGCTTTACTGGCAGTACTACAAATATTCCGGCGACCGCGAATTTCTGAAAAACCGGGCGCTGCCGTTTATCAGAAGTATCATGCGCGGTTATGAGGCAATGCTCGAAGAATATGAAGGGCGGTTGTCGATTCCGCTGGCGATCTCCGCCGAGTACGGCTGCAGCAATCCGGAAGCGGGCGAAGCAGGACGCGATCCGTCCTATCAACTTGCCTGCATTCATATGCTGGCGGACATGCTGCTGGAAACCAGTGAAATTCTCGGTTTCGATCCTAAACCGGTCTGGCTGGAGATTAAACAGCGCGTTCCGGAATATACGCTCACCGGCAAACCGGGCAATGAACATATCGCCATCTGGGAAGGTCAGGATCTGGACGTCTGCCACCGTCATCATTCACATCTGGCCTGTATTTATCCGTTTGACACGCTTAAGAATATTTCTCCGGAACAACAGCATATTATTGATAATTCCATTGACCACTGGATATTGAAAGGCATGGGCCAGTGGAGTGAATGGTGCTACCCCTGGGCGGCGATTATTCAGGCTCGGCTCGGATTCAAGGACGCACCGGTTATGCTGCTGAACATCTGGAAGGAAATTTTCATCAATGAAGGCTGGGCAACGGTTTACCTGCCGAAGTTCCGCGGACTGTCCGCACACCGGCGGAACGATATGCTCAAGCCGAAAGAGACCACGGAGATCATGCAGCTCGACGGCACGATGGCCGGAGCTACTGCTATCCTTGAAATGCTGGTGCATGAAAAACAGGGTGTTGTGCATGTATTTCCGGCAGTTCCCGATGCATGGCTGGATATTTCATTCAATAATATCCGGCTGCCAGGAGCTTTCCAGATCAGCGCCGAACGCAAAAACGGCAAACTCATATCATTGAATATTAAGAGCCTGAAAGGAGGTAAACTTAAGCTGATCCATGACTCTCAAAGTTCACCATGCGCGATTGATTTCAAGCCAGGAGAAGAGAAAAAATTTTTCGATGCGGGAAAGAAAAAACTGTGCCTAGAACTTGTTCCTGCATAAATCATTTTTTTATACATCAATTAATAAAGGATGTTATTATGTTCTGGAATATTTCCGCCTGATACTATTATTTCGCCATGGCAGACTAACTTAATTTACAGCCAGACGGTTCATTCATGCCCAGGCGCAGTATAGCGGAATGCATGAAATCATCAAATCAACCTTGTCCGCAACGCTATCAGAGCAAAATGCTGCCAATTGAAGCATATAAATTCTTATTTTATAGCAAGTCGTAAACCGGCTTGTGGACGGTAATCCCATTGTAGTTTTTAAAGTGTAATACCTATTTGCTTTCATTGGATGATTGGTTTGTTACCTGACTAGTGTTTAATTGCGTAAGTTTGAGATAGTATCTCTGATTTGCGCCCCCTTCA
>JBAWXM010000238.1:0-8219 GCA_037144075.1 Lentisphaerota bacterium
GAATTAACTTGACGATCTGATCTAATAAGTTATTTTACTCTAACGAATGCTGATTAATAAGTGATTCTATATTTATTCTTTTGTGGAAATAAAAATGTAGCACGAATCCTTCAGCTTATCAAGTTTATACATTTAAAAAATTCTGGGGGATAATTTATGCAAAACATATGCAAAAAACGAGTTTTAATCACCGGGATAACCGGAATGGTGGGAAGCCATCTGGCGGATTTTCTGCTCGAAAAAACCGATTGGGAAATCTACGGCATGTGCCGCTGGCGCAGTCCGATGGATAATGTCGAACATCTGCTTGACCGGGTCAACCGGAAAGACCGGATACAATTCATCAACGGCGACCTGTGCGATTATATTTCATTGCAGGCCGCCATTGCTGAATCCAGGCCCGACTATGTATTCCATTTAGCCGCGCAGAGCTATCCGAAAACCAGCTTCAGCGCGCCGGTTCATACCTTCGATACCAACATTCTGGGAACGGAACGTCTGCTGGAAGCGCTGAGACACTGTCCGGGAATAGATCCGCTGATTCATGTATGCTCGTCGTCGGAAGTTTTCGGACGGGTTCCGCGGGAAAAACTGCCGATCAACGAGCAATGTTCCTTTCATCCCGCCTCGCCATATTCCATCTCAAAAATCGGTACCGACCTGATTGGTCAGTTTCATGCGGAAGCCTACGGACAGAAAATCATGGTGACCAGAATGTTCACCCATACCGGCCCGCGCCGGGGCGATGTCTTTGTGGAGTCAACATTCGCCAAACAGATCGCGATGATTGAAGCGGAGCTTATTCCGCCGACAGTTAAAGTCGGCAATCTGAATTCGCTGCGGACCTGGGCTGATGTCAGGGACGCGGTAAGAGCTTATTACATGCTGCTGACAGTCAATCCGCAAGCCGGCGAAGTATATAACATCGGCGGCAGTTATTCCTGCACGGTCGCAGACATGCTCAATTATCTGATCTCCTGTTCCGCCAGAAAAGATATAAAAGTTGAAGTTGATCCTGAACGGCTGAGGCCGCTTGACGCGGATTTGCAGTTGCCGGATTGCTCCAAGTTTATGCAGCATACCGGCTGGAAGCCGGAAATCCAGTTTGAGCAGACAATGCAGGATCTGCTCAATTACTGGCGCGCAAAAATTAAACTCGGGAAAAGGTATCTGACACGATGAACAGGCGCGCAGTTCCTCACGGTCCGGCTGAGGCGCCGGAAATATTATGTTCCGGCCTGGAGCCGGTAAAAGAAGCATACCGGAATCAGTGGTTTAAAGTGATGGACCGCGGCAGTTATTTCACTCTGGAATATGACCGGCCGCAAGTCGTGGTTCTGCCGGTAGTGGATCGCGGCGGCATTGTTATGGTCAGGGTGAAAAGACCGGTCATCAATGATTGTCCGCTGGAATTGCCGGCCGGCGATTCCATGCCGGATGAGACGCCGGTGGAAGCCGCCCGCCGGGAACTGGCGGAAGAGGCGGGGATACAGATTGATGCGCTGGACAGATTCAAACCGGTAATCCCGATTTCTGAAATGCCCGGCAGAATGCCGGTGCTGCTGAGTGTTTTCCAGATAGAATTGACTGCGGATGAATTCAACCGCAGAGAAATGTTCGACGGCAATGAAATAACTTCAGTTGAACTGCTGCCGGTAAAAGCCGCAATGGAAAAGATTATTTCAGGAGAAATATATTTAAGTTCGCCTGTCGCGATTTTGTCAAGATTTATTTTTTCAAATATTAAAGAGGTCATAGAAAATGAGTAGACAGGATATTTTATTAATCAATCCGGGGGGGACCAGGAAAAAGGTTTATCAGGATCTGGGCAAGGAATTTTCCGCAATCGATACTCCTTTCTGGGCCGCGCTGACTGCCGGTTTTCTCCGCAAAAAAGGCTTTGCGGTAGGCCTGCTGGACGCGAATGCGGAAAATCTGGATTTTGACGAAACCGTGCAGCGGATCGAGGATGCAAATCCCCGTTATATTGCGGTTATCTGCTACAGCCAGCAGGCTAATGTCAGCGCTCCGATCATGGTCGGGGTGGGTGATCTGTGCCGTAAGATCAAAGCAAAAATCCCGGCCAAAAACCTGATTCTGACCGGCTGGCATCCCTCCGCGCTGCCCGAACGCACTTTAAAAGAGGAAGCCTGCGATTTTGTCGCTCAGGGCGAAGGTTTTTATACGCTGGAGAACGTGCTTGCCGGCAAGCCGTTTGACGAAATTCCGGGACTGTGGTGGAAAGACGGCGGCGAAATCAAGCAGAATCCACGGCCCAGAAATATCAGCAATCTCAGCGATGAGCTGGATGATGTCGCCTGGGATCTGCTGCCGATGGACAAGTACCGCGCATTCAGCTGGATGTGCATGCGCGATTTCAGCGAAAGAACTAAGTTCGCCTCTATTTTCACCAGTCTGGGCTGCCCGTATAAATGCAGTTTCTGCGCTATTCACGCGACTTACGGGGAACATAAAATCCGTTACTGGAGTCCTGAATGGGTGCTTAAACAGCTTGATATTCTGGTAAATAAATACGATGTTAAACATATCAATATCCACGATGAACTTTTTGTGTTCAACTCAAAACATTATCTGCCGATTGCGGAAGGGATTATTGAGCGCGGATACGCTCTGAATATCAATGCTTTCGCCAGAGTGGACGTGCTGGATAAAATAAGTGTTGCAGATCTCCTGACGCTGAAAAAAGCCGGATTTCACTGGTTTAAAATCGGCATAGAGACCGGCAATACGCGAGTCCGGGCCAATGTCGGCAAAGACAGCTACGATGTCGAGGTGGTCAGGCGGGTCGTGAAGAAATCTCACGACAGCGGCATTGATTTCTGCGCCAACTTCATGTTCGGGCTGCCCGGCGATGATTATGATTCCATGCAGGACACTCTGAATCTGGCGACTGAACTTATGGCGGCATTCCCCAGTTTTTTCTGCACCATGGCAATCCCGGGCTCCGACCTTTACGAAGCGGCGCTGAAGCAGGGCCTGCCGCTGCCGGACAACTGGCTGGGATACGCTTCGCAAGGTTATGATTTCCTGCCGCTGCCGACGGAAAAAATCACCGCCAGGCAGGTGCTTGAATTCAGGGATTACGCCTTTGAAACATATTTTAAAAATCCCCGATATTTGAACATGATAGAAACGAAGTTCGGGATCGAAGCGAGAAAGCACATTGAGCAGATGACTGGAATCAAATTAAAAAGAAAACTATTAGGAGATTGACTTATGGACTGCTTTTGTAAGAGTGTCCGTCAGGACATTTTGCGCATTTCCCGGCATAGCGGACACGGTCATATTCCGACCTGCTTCTCCGTTGTGGAAATGCTGGCCGCGGTTTATTCTGAAATGAAGCATAACCCCGCCGACCCGTCATGGGATGAACGCGATATCTTTATCCTGAGCAAAGGCCATGCGGCGCTGGCGCATTACTGCACTCTCGCCCATTCCGGTTATTTCCCTGTCAAGGATGTTTACAACTTCGGAGCATTCAGTTCGATTTTCGGCTGTCACGCCGACCGGCACAGAGTTCCCGGCGTTGAACTGTCAACCGGATCGCTCGGACACGGAAGCTGTGTCGCGGCCGGCATCGCTCTTGCCTTGAAAATCAAGAAATCGCCGCGGAAAGTATATGTGCTGATTGGTGACGGCGAAAGCAATGAAGGCACGGTATGGGAATCGCTGATGGTGGCGGCCCACCAGAAACTGGATAATCTCACGGTGCTGCTGGATCACAATAAATCGCAGATACGCTGCCTGCCGATTACGCGCCCAGCCGACAAATTCCGGGCGTTTGACTGCAATACCATCGAAGTTGACGGCCATGACATCAGCGCGCTCAAAGCCGCATTGTCAGCACCGTCAAACGGCAAACCGAAAGTGATTGTCGCGGATACGGTCAAAGGCTGCGGCTGCAAAACTCTGGCCGAAAATATGTTCGCATGGCATCGCCGCAGCCCGTCAAAAGAGGAAATGGAAATGCTGCTGGGAGAATTGAAATGAGAAAGCACTTTAAAGAAGTTCTAATTAAAATCGCGGAAAAAGACGAAAAGCTGATACTGCTGCTTGGCGACATCAGCGTTTTCCTTTTAAAGGATTTTGCCGACCGTTTCCCTGACCGCTTCTATAATATCGGCATCTGTGAAAATACGCTTATTTCAATGGCCGCCGGGATGAGTTCGCAGAATCTGCATCCGATCGTTCATACCATTGCCCCGTTCATTACGGAAAGAAGTTATGAGCAGGTCAAGCTGGATATGTGCTACAACGGGTTCGGCGGCAATATTGTGTCCTGCGGCGGATCTTTTGACTACGCCTGGGACGGAGCCACTCACCACTGCTATACCGATCTGGAGCTGATGCGGATGCTGCCGGGAATGGAAGTGATGCAGCCGGGCAGCAAAAAAGAACTTGGCATGCTGCTGGAATCGCAATATGCCAACGGCAAACCGTCCTATTTCAGAATCCCGGCGGACGAACATCATCTGGACCTGCCGGTGGAATTCGGAAAAGCCAATGTCGTTCTTCATAAAGATAACGCGGAATTGACCGTTATTACCGCCGGCCCGCTGCTGAAAAATGTTTATGAGGCGTGCAAAGACATGAACGTCAATCTGCTTTACTTCCACACCATCAAACCGCTGGATGCTGAAGTTCTGGCGCGCTATTCAAAAACCAGAATGCTGGTGATTCATGACGCGTTCGGCCTGTTCGAATCCGTATGCGCCGCAGTTGACGCCAAAGTCAAATATCACGGTATTCCGGACAAGTTCTGCTGCTATTACGGCACGCTGGAGGACATCAGGAGATTGTTGATGCTGGATGCGCCGGGAATAAAAAATATCATTCAAAAGGAATTATCCGGAACAAAATGACAGAACAGAAAGTAACAGCAGAAGATTTTGAACGGATGTTCCATTTTGAAGAAGGAACATTGCCTGAATTCATTCGCCGCGAACTTGATAATGTCGCCTCTGCCCATCATCCTGCGGACGCTCAGGAACAGGCGGAATATGTGCTTGATTTTCTTAAGCGGATTGACCAGAAAACCATTACCAGGACTAAAACGGAGAATCTGGCGGCGTTTGAAGCCGGATGGACGGAAAATTATAATAAGCTGCTGCGGGACGGCGCTTCTTTAAACAGCCTGAAGCCGGGTTATTTCCGGGGAAACAAATTTCTGAGATACAATAATCAGTTGATCGTTTCCGATAATCTGCAGCTTGAGTTCGACTTGTTCAGGATCGCCAGACATTGCATTTTTTATAAATATCTGAACAGCGGCGATACCATCTGTGAACTGGGTTGCGGCAGTTGCCAGAATATTTTGATGCTGGCCGAACTATTCAAAGACGCCATCCTGATTGCGGCGGACTGGACCTGCGCTTCGAAAAAGATCACCGACCAGCTCGGGGTATGTCTTAAGCGAAATATTTCAGGGCATGTACTGGATATGATGGATATCAAAGACGCCAGTTTTATCCCGCCCGGCAGTTCCATCGTTACAATACACGCGTTTGAACAGTTTGGCACAAACTTTGCCGGGATATTGGACTTTATGATCAGAAGCAGGCCGAAAATTGTTGTCCAGTACGAACCTGTACTGGAATATTATTCGGAAAGCAATCTCTATGATTTCCTGGCGTTGAAATACTGCCGGAAAAGGAATTACCTGGAGAACTATTTGGCTGCCCTGAAACAACTGGAGCAGGAAAAGAAAATTGAGATAATCAGCACATACCGTCCGTTCCTGGGCGGGGTGCTGCACGAGTCTTCGTTGATCATATGGCGTCCTTTATATTAACCATCCTGATTTTTGGAAGGAAACATTATGCTGAAAGTATCAAAAACTGATTTGGAAGGCGTTCTGCTGATCAATCCTTATGTGTTCGAAGATTTCAGAGGCGAATATGTGGAAATGTGGAACGAGCAGTTATACAGGGAGAACGGAGTTGACATAAAATTCGTTCAGGACGACATTTCCACATCCTCGCAGCATGTGCTGCGCGGCATTCACGGCGATGCTGAAACCTGGAAACTGGTTTCCTGCCTGCACGGTAAATTTTATCTGGTGGTCGTCAACTGCGACAAGGAATCCCCGGCGTTCGGCAAATGGCAGGGCTTTACGCTTTCCGAGAAAAACCGTGCGCAGGTATTGATTCCGCCCAGACATGGCAACGGCCATGTAGTGTTGAGTGAAAACGCCATCTTCCATTATAAGCAGACCACCTATTATAATCCCAAAGGACAGTTCACCTATAAATGGAACGATCCGGAATTAAATATCTGGTGGCCGATAAAGAATCCAATTATTTCGCGCAGGGACGAATTCCTGGATAAATCATTAATCGCTAAATAGGTTTTATCATGAATATTACGCGCACCACATTATCAACAAAAAAATATTGCGGAGATAGGCAATGGCTAATATTATTAATTTAGACTGGTTTGATGAAATCTCATGTTCTAAATCAACATCAGATTTTATTCATCAGGTTGCTGAAAATCAACGCCGTATCCAAAGTAATCTTCCTTCTCTGATTGAAAAGAAAATATATGAACTTAAAATGTCAGGAATGACTATTTTTCTCGATGGGATATCTGCAACAGCTTCTCTAGAAGTATTTCAGGAAATATTTCTGAACAACAACCATTTTTTAGTTGATGCTTTTATCCCTAAAAGGACTGAAAACATTATTGATTTGGGCGCAAATCTTGGCTTCTACGCACTGGCTTTGCGGAAACGTTCACCAAATTGTAATATTTTCTGCGTCGAGGCCAATCCAGTCATATTCCCATTGCTTAAAGAAAACCTCAAAATAAATGGTTGTAAAGATATAAAATGCGTCAATAAAGCCGTTGCAAGCACAAGTGATAGAATTGATTTTTCTTATGTTCCGGAAGCTCCATCTATTGGGGGCAAAGGCGTATATTCAGTTCCGAGAAAGTGGATGACTCCTGACCGGATTCATTCTCTAAAAATTTCAGGAATCACCTTAGACCAGATTGATCAGCTATTTAACCAATCTTGTATTGACATAATGAAAATTGATATTGAAGGTGCAGAGATTGACGTTCTATCAAAAAAGGCAGACATTCTTAACAGAACAAGCAACATAGTTGTAGAGAGACATAGCGTTTCCGACAGAAATAAGATTATCAATATTATGAATGAATTTGGCTTTTCTTTTATTTACGAGGAAGACCCCGAATTAACTTGTTATTATGCGGATATGTACTTTTCTAAGTAACCTGATGAAATAGAATTTAACGAAAGGAAGGAAGCAAGTGATTATTACGCGCACCCCGTTCCG
Source organism: Lentisphaerota bacterium (assembly GCA_037144075.1). Classification (GTDB taxonomy): domain Bacteria; phylum Verrucomicrobiota; class Lentisphaeria; order Victivallales; family Victivallaceae; genus CAIPAT01. The sequence continues at coordinate 7,323 of JBAWXM010000238.1, forward strand.
GATTTCGTTCTTCGGTGGCGGCACCGATTTCCCGGCATTCTACCGGGAGCACGGCGGCTCGGTGCTCAGCACCACGATCAATAAATACTGTTATATCATTTCCCGCAATATGCCGCCGTTCTTTGACTACAAATACCGGATAAGATATACCTTGCGCGAAGAAACCGCGACTATTGATGAAATCAAGCATCCGGTGGTAAGGGAAGTATTGCGGAAATTCCAGTATCCCAAAGGGCTGGAAGTGGTTCACACCAGCGATATTCCGGCAATGTCCGGCATCGGCTCAAGCTCCGCGTTTACCGTCGGATTTCTGCATGGAATGTACGCGCTACATGGTAAAATTATCACCAAAAGACAGCTTGCGCTGGATGCCGTTGAAATCGAACAGGATATTTTAAAGGAGAATGTCGGTTCTCAGGATCAGATCGCCACAGCGTTCGGCGGTTTCAACCGGATTGATTTTAAACAGGACGGAACCTTTTACGTTTCACCGATGACCATTCCCGCGGCCAGATTAAATGAACTGGAAGGCAGCCTGATGCTGTTTTTTACCGGGTTCACCCGCTTTTCCAGTGAGATCGCCGAGGATCAGGTCAAAAGCATCCCGGCGAATGTCAAAAATCTGCTGGAAATGAAATCGCTGGTGGATGATGCCATTGACATTCTAAACGGCAATGCGCCGATGACCGATTTCGGAAAACTGCTGCACGAAACCTGGCTGCTCAAGAAAAGTCTGAGCCTGTCTATTTCCACTTCATTTATCGAAGACGCATATAACCGCGCGGTAGAGGCCGGAGCGGAAGGCGGCAAGATTCTTGGCGCAGGCGGCGGCGGATTCCTGTTGATGTATGTCGAACCGGAAAAGCAGGCGACGGTTAAAGCGGCGCTGAGCGACTT
>JBAWXM010000239.1:0-8215 GCA_037144075.1 Lentisphaerota bacterium
TATTTATTACTGCTTAGAGCATATCTCAGCAACAAAGAATCAGTAATTCTTCGCGCTTGCTTTTTTTGTTTTAAATATTATAAGTATATATACTTTTAATACTAAATAAATATGAAATTGAGGGAGGAAATGAATAAAAGTTTATCTGAAAATGTGCTGCGCCGCCGGCTGGATGCGGAGCTCCGGAGTCTTGTGTCCGGCAGGCCGATGATTGAAGGTTCGCTTAGCACAATCCGGGTCACATGCGGCAATCCGAATTGCCGCTGCGCCAAAGGCGAGAAGCATATATCGCACATTTTGACCAGCAAGATAAATAAAAAAACCAAAAGCATCTATGTCCCTACGGATATGGTCGAGGAGGTGACTGCATGGGTGGAAGAACACCGGAGGATGAAGAAGAAATTCAAGGAAATATCGGCTCTGGGCGAGCAGCTAATCAAACAACACGTCGCCGTCCGGCGGGCCGTCGCCAAAAACCTCAAGCTCCGGAAGGCAACACCGCCGACCTGATCAAAATAACACTGGATCATTTTTTCCCTGATCTTCCCGGACATCTTCGGGAGTTGCCGGAGCCGCACCGTCCGGAGCGTATTGTTTATTCCATGGAGCACTTGTTCTATCTTGGATTGAGCATGTTTCTGTTTCACTGCGGCAGCCGGAGTCAACTGGAAAATGAGCGCCGCACTCCGGCATTTCACCGTAATCTGCTGGCATTGTCCGGAATAGACGAGGAGCAAACCGCAAGTGTTGAAGCCATGAACTATCTGATGGAAAACATGCCGCCGGACGGGGTCATGGAGGAACTGCCCGGCCAGATGACGACGCGGCTGATCAATTCACGGGTTCTGGATAAATACCGCAATTCCCATGGCGAGTTCATGATTGCGGTTGACGCCGTCCATCTGTTCACCTGCGAAGGGCGCCATCCTCACGCCGTCTACAAAAAAATTGACGGGAAGATACACAGCAGCTATTACGCGCTGGAGGCCAAGCTGGTTACCACGGACGGCTTTGCTTTTTCACTGGCGACAACGTTTATCGAAACCGAGGAGGAATACGTCAAGCAGGACTGCGAGCTTAAAGCGTTCTACCGCCTGGAGAAAATTCTGAAAAAGCGCTTTCCGCGCCTGCAGATATGCCTGCTGCTGGACGGACTCTACGCCAACAAAAACGTGCTGGACATCTGTGAAGAGAACCGCTGGGGGCGCTTCATTGTTTTCAAGGACGGCAGCATTCCAACGCTGTACGCCGCCATGCTTGCAAAACTGGATTGTTCCCCATCCGTTGACAACCGGCCGGAACCGGGAGTTATGCAGCATATTTCATGGGCATTGAACTTAAAATACGAAGGACGCTGTACTCATGCTCTGTTCTGCCGGGAAACAACCATTGACGCGGACGGCATCAAAGTAAGCAATTTCGTCTGGCTCACCGATGCCAGACCGGATAGACATAACGCCGCCGAGCTGGCGGAGGAAGCGAGAAACAGATGGATAATTGAAAATCAGGGATTTAACGTTCAGAAAAACGAAGGGTACGAGCTGGAACACAACTACGGAACAGTCGGTTTCGCAATGAAGAACTATTATTATCTGCTGCAAATTGCTCACATGCTGCATCAACTGATGGCAAGAAGCGATATTTTTCCGAAACTTCAGCGGAAATTCATTATGCGTGAATACCTGGCATGCCCGGAGAAAACAAAAATCTTTCTGGCAGCCGTCGCAGCGACCACCATGGAACATTTCCGCACCGTTAAAAACTTTGTCAATCGACTGGCAGAATCATTCCGCAACCAGCCATCTCGGAGCTGGCGACTAACCCCGAGGCACTCGGCAAAAGACAGATCAGATTTTGCGCGGATTGAGCCAGACGTTCCGACGTTGTCCAGCTCCACCATCGTTACAACCACAGCCACAGTGAAGGCGCAATGCGCCGGCGCATGTTCGTCGGCAGATTTACGGACAGACAACTGCCGGACTGAAAAATTATCAAATTTCAAGCCTGATTCTTTGTTGCTGCCTTTTATTGATTCAGTATTGATTTTTGATCCCGCAGGCGGTAAATTACTTTAAATCAATAAATAAAATATTTAAACCGTTGCGTGTATAAGTCAGTCCGACATGCGGCATCCCGGATTTAGATTAACGATAAAGTACGCTTCTTTATAGAGGTGTTTCAATCAAGGATAGCAAATGCATTTCAGGGGAAAAATGGCAGGACTGAGATTTTTATTCTTTTCCTTTGCCTTTGCCCCTTTTTTTATTTATGGAAGCGTTACTTTCAGTTCCGGCACGCCGGTCTTTGAACGGCCAGATCGGGACGCCGGGTTTTTGTTCGTCATTAACAAGCAGACTGAAATTGAACCGCTGTCTGAAAAAGATGCTCTTTTTGCCAGGCATCCGCTGGCCGGATATCATAGATTTTATGAAATCCCGATAAGCGCCGGAAAAACCGGCTGGGCATGCCCTGAATTCCGGGTTTACTCCGAGAACAGAAACTCCGGAATAGCGTCTGAATATGTCAATTCTCCATTCCGCAATACGGCATTAATACTGGTTGCCGCCACGCTTCTGGCGATAAGCGGCTTCTGTGGATATCGCATGACAAAAAGAGGAAAACTGCCGCCGCAGCCGGCTGCGGCGACTGTTGGTTTAAGCATAGCGTTTCTGGTATTGCTGCGCTGGCTGCTGCTGCTGATCATGATTGCGGGCAGCTATAATATTATTGCCGGAAGTTCGGATGTCCAGGGTTATTTTCAGACTGCGGCGGGTTTTATCAAAGGGGATTTTTCCGGTCCGTGGCGTTCAACCATCGGACTTGGAATTCTATATATGCCATTCATTCTGGCGCTCAATGCAACGCAGTTTTGTGATATCGCAGTTCAATTTGCCTGGTTTGCCGGATTCGTGCTGATGCCTGCAAGCATTGTAATGACTTATCTGATTATCAGGAAGCTGACCGGATCGCAGTATAAAGGTTTTTTTGCCGCCTTGCTCTGGACGGTTATTCCATTATTTTACAGCCATTTAGAACTCCGGGACGGAAAACTCTTCAAACCTTTTTTCGCATTTGCCAATGATACGTCCAGTTTTCAATTTTACTGGAATACTGTCACCATGGGGTTCAACGCGATGAGCGATGCGCCTTCGACTTTTTTTTTGTTACTGTGCATTCTGCTGTGCGTATTTTTGCCGGCAAAAATCAAAAGCATTGCCGTAATCGCATTTGTGTACGGCTTTGCCTGTTTGCTCGGAATCAACAATATTTTCTTCGCTCCGCTGATTGCCTGGCTGTTCTGGTGCCGCTTCAATATCCGGTTGCTGGAATGGAATTTTTTGTTTAAAGCGGCGCTGACGGCGGCCGGAGTCTTTCTGGCGACATTCGGCTGGCAGTTGATGATTAATAAAATGCATTTCGGACATTTCTTCTCTTTCCCTTACGGGCTTGACGGCGGCGTCAATGATGGTTCCCGCTGGTCTTTTGTAAGTCAGGGGATACAATATCTTAGCGGGTCTAATTTTGCCTGCTGGTCGCTTGGCGCCGCCGGCATCTTTTTTGTTTCAGACCGCAAACTGCGAATAACATTGATTCTGTGGGCGGTTCCGGTGATGCTGTTTTTCTTCGGCTATACTTATGCGTTCTGTGATTCACACCGTTTTATCATGTCATCCTGCAGCGCGGCGCTGGGGGCATTTGTCTGCGCCGATATCTGGAATAAAACCAGCGCCGGCGAAAAGGTCCGGCTGATCATCATGCTGTCCATCAGCCTGCTGCTGGTCTGCCCCGGCGCATATTTGCGGAATTATCAGTTGCCGGGGGATATGCAGGAATGGTCCGGAGGAATTGATGCAGCCCGCTTCCTGAATTATGCGGTCCCGGCGGTTGCGCTGCTGATTACTTTGTCATTCTATAAAAATATCCGCTTGATGATCTTTGCGTTTATGTTTATGGTCCTCTATTTCTCCGGGAACCCTTTCTTTTTCGCCGTTATGTTTGCGGTTCTGCTGATTTGCGCGTTATTTCAATGGCTGGAGGATTTTGTCGTTGAATTCAATGTGCGCGCCCTGCGCGATTAGCTGAGTCGCACAATTTAACCGCGTATCTTTGCTTTGTGGCTGACCGAATTGCCCTGATTGCGGTTTTTAATTGAAAATAGAGCGCTTTAAACTTGAATTTCCCAATAATCAGTTAAATTAATAGGACGTCTTTTTTCTGTTATGAAAATGCCAATGTAGCTCAGTCGGTAGAGCAGCTCACTCGTAATGAGCAGGTCAACGGTTCGATTCCGTTCATTGGCTCCATCTTTTGCCTCAATTAGTAAGAGTCCACAGTTTCGTCAATGTTTCTCCGAAACTCATTTTCAGGTGCTTTTTAAGCACGATTTGCTAACAAATTGCTAATAATCCATTGCGAACAGGAAATAGTGCGACTCCGTGAGCTGCTCTACCGACTGAGCTACATTGGCATTTGCATCCTCTCTTTTTAATCTCCAAAATCAGCCGCTTGGGAAATTTTCCTTCGGCAATGATTAAGTTTTTTCTGAAAATTGCGCTATTGAAAAATTATTCGTAATTCATAAAAGTACACAAAAATCAATGTAAACGGACAGGTCACGTTCTTCGCAGTAATGTTGAAAAGTCAATGTGAACGAGTGTGTTGTCCAATTATCTGCCTCTGGCAATCCTGCTCAAATTGCCCAATTTTTATGATTATTATAAAAAAAATGAAAAATAATTGTTACAAGTGAAGATTTTAACGGATGAAAAGATTGCGAACTTGGTAATATAAAAAGGATAGGGTCATTCCCGACAAAGGGTATTTGGAAGTCTTGCCCAAATACTCTTTCCATCAATTATCATTATAAGAGCAAGACAAAAACTAAAACGGAGCAAGACAAATATGAAAAACATATTGTTCGTCGGGGTTGTTAATCAAAACAACCGGTCACACGTTACCCAAATAAAAGAAGCGAAAGCGAAGAATGCGGCGAAAGAATTTGAAATCGAATTCTTTAGCGCATCAAAATCTTACCCCAGTGGAGACCGGTATTATTATTGGGGAATTGACAAGAAAAAAACGAGTTGCGACATTGAGTTAATTGCTAAGCACGTGGATGATGACCTGATGGTCTACAGCGATGCGGAACAAGACGTAATGTCAATACTTGAAGCCACGCATGGCGAAGGGATGCTAAAGAGGCTTGAGGAAAGGAGTTTCAACTACAAGTATCAACCATTCAAAACTCATAGCGGCAAAAAGTCAATAGACCTGAAAGGTACTTTGGCGTGTCTGGAAAAGATGGGCGTAAGAGTTATCAAAAATGAATGCGAGACAACCGAATATGCGTTTGTAGCTGATAACATAATAGCACATCATGACGTGGAAGATGTCAAAATCAAATTTATTAAATTTGTCGAACAGTTCTTTCCTAATGATTATGATGCACTCTTGGCGAATGGGAAAAGAATAGACAGGAGTTTATTACTCCACTTGCCCATGATAAATCCTGCGCTACACACAGATACCCAAAACGAAGCGTTTTTCTACTATCAAAACGGATTTTTAGAGATTACTAAAGATTCTGCGGAATTGAAAAATTACTTCCAACTGGACTCGTTCATTTATGCAGACTCCACGCTCAGAAGGCAATATGTTAAAATGGATTCTGATGGGGAATTCAGTAAGTTCGTCTCTCTCATTTGCGGGAATGATACCAAAAGGATTAAGGCGTTAAAATCCGCACTTGGATACATGCTGTCCAGGCATAAATGCCTATCCAACGTGAAAGCCCTTATCCTTACCGATGAGAGTTTGAAAAAGGAGTCTGGCGGTACTGGCAAGGGAATACTTCTACAAGCCCTTGGACATATCAGAGAGGTTCAGAATCTGGACTTCAGAACGAGAGAAAGTAATCGTTTCTTGTTTCAAGGAGTAAGACCTGAATCCGATATTATTCATATCGAAGATGCCGGAAAAGACTTTGATTTTGGACAACTTTTCAATTCTCTCTCAGGAGATTTGGAAGTCGAAAACAAAGGAAGAAACCGGATTAATATTCCTTTTGCTGAATCGCCCAAGATAGCTATAACCACCAACTTTTATGTTGGAGGCAATAGCTCAAGCCATAACCGGCGCAAAGCTGAATATGAACTGTATAATTACTTCTCAGAAACTTATCGCCCAATAGATGAGTTTGGACACGAACTCTTCAAGGAATGGGACGAGATTGAATGGAGTAAATTTGACAACTTCATGGTAGAGTGCGTTCAACTTTACTTGACCGCAGGAATCATTGAAGCAGAAAGAATTAACTCACTTCAGAAGAGCTTAATTTTGGAGCTTGGAGAATCCTTTGCTGATTTCATGATGGACTGGACAAAACAGCATAAAGATTTCTCAGGAGCATGGGTCAAAAACGATGATTTCTTTAATGCTTATCGGGAAAGCACTCTAGACGATGCTACGAAGCCCAAAAAATTGAAGATGAATTTGAAAAAATGGGCTGAGCTTAATAGATATGATTTTGAAGATAAAAGAATAGCCGTAGAAAGAGGTTTTGTCATAACAGTTTCCAAAGAATGAGGCATCTACGCCCTGATTCGCCCGCCCCGCGGGGCGGGCGAATCAGGGGAGGCGTGGGAAAACCGTCCGTTATATCCTGTCGTTTACGATAGGGCAGGATGAACGACAGGAAATTTTCCTGCAATGAAAACTAAAGCTGACCTTTGGTCATGGAGTTTGTCCAGAGGACGTTTTAAAACTTTGGAACTGGTACGGGAAAATGCTATTCGTTTATCGTGTCCGTTCGGTGGAAACACTAGAGGGACACCATAACTGAAAAGTTATCTCGTCAAGATAAAACTTGGATTACAAATTTAGGAGTAAAATATTGTTATGACAGTTGTGACACATTTCTTTCATTTCATTAGTTTTTAGCCCATTTCAGGGCAAGCCTGAAATGGTCTTCTTCGGCTCGTCTTTGACGAGCCTCGACCGTATTCACTACTCTCATACCATGTAACTTCAATCTGTCATCATTTTTATTATTAACTGTCACTATCTTAATACCTAAATATAAGCTGTTTATAAGTTTAATGACACTTGTGACACTTCTATGGAAATAGTTTAAAAATATAAATAAGAAATAGTATAAAAAGGAATTGAATAAAATTGTCATAACTGTCATTAACTATATCAATGTACTTAATATGAATTTAGTTAAGCAATGACATTTTAGTAAAGTAAAGTGTTTGGTTTGCGGTTGGGAGTGCGTCAGCACTCCCTCCAGCCCCGTCAGGGGCTGGTAAACTGATGATTTAGGTGAAAGATTCTGTCAAAAACTAATTGGAACCAAATGTAAACATTGAATGACTCTTTTGGGATGCGCTATGCGAAATCCTGACAAGAAGTTGTTCCCCAAAATTTGATTGTGATGTCTCCTGTGTTTTAACGCTGTCAACTTATTGGACAGTATCAATGCCGGTAGAATATAAGAAAATGCAAGGAACCATTGTAATAATCAAAATTATGGGCATTCCCGCCGGTCTTCCCATTGATTAAGAATGTCGGAATTTATTTTCAATATTTTTTGAAGAAGAATCTCTTGAGAATGGCTTGTTGTTGAATTTCAAACCATGAGATTTCCAAAACGCCGTCATATTATTGTGAACAAATTCGGGTAAAAGATGAGTTTGGGTTTGCCGATGCCGATGCCGCTGTTGCGGCATCGGATCGGCGGACAAATGAGTAGTTAAATTTAAGGAATGGGTGCAAAACGTGAATGAAATTAAAATCGAGAAATATTTGAGTTTTTATACATGCCCTGACTGTGGTCATCAATATCATCAGTTCAGACTTGATAAAACTATTATCCCGTGTCCAAATTGCCACCGCAGGAAATGGAATGTAAGTGATGACCACCCAGACCTTTTATTAGATAAAAATGTGAATGATTTGACAAAATGAAAAGGATATTTAAAAATGGATGACGCAAAGAAATTTCCGGTTTATCGCTTTACCGTTTCCTATGAAGATAAGGACGGTGAAAAGCGAGAAGTAGATTATGCTGAAACCATGTGCTCTCACGAGTTGACTGATGAAGAGTGTAGAGAAAAGATAAATCAGCTAATGACACCCTTTATGAAAGATTATCCAAAGGCTAAGGATCGACACAAAAACAAAATCACATTTTCTACTGCCCGGCTCCCTCTGC
>JBAWXM010000240.1:0-8208 GCA_037144075.1 Lentisphaerota bacterium
GTCGCGGGATGAATGTCTTGCGGTTGTATTTTTCCGCTCCTCCTTCCGGCGATATGAATATCGCCTGTCAGTTGGATCGAAAAAAATCCAGTCCATAATCCTATTCATCTATAGTTGAATTTTCAGCCGTGCAGAGCATCTAGTCCACCAGCGACAGCGAAATGCGCTTGCGTTCGCGGTCAATCTCGATAACCGTCACCGTGAGCCGGTCATGCACCGCCACCACTTCCTGCGGGTCGTGAATGAAACGGTCGGCCATTTTGCTGATATGCAGCAGCCCGTCGCAATGAATTCCGATATCCACGAATGCGCCGAATTTGGTGACATTGGTAACGACACCGGGCAGTTTCATTCCTAACGCCAGATCGGTAATCGAGTGGACGTTTTCGGCAAACGCGAACGGCTTGAATTCAGGCCGCGGGTCGCGTCCGGGACGGGCAAGTTCGCGCAGAATATCCTGCAAGGTCGGCAGGCCGGTGGCGTCGCTGACATAACGCGCCAGCTCGATTTTCTCCCCCGCCGCGACCTTCTTCATCAATTCCGGGATGCCGCAGGCGTGGTCCGCGGCCATGCGTTTTACCAGGTCGTAACTCTCCGGATGAACTCCGCTGGCGTCCAGCGGATTTGCCGCTCCACGGACGCGCAGGAATCCGGCGCACTGCTCAAACGCTTTCGGACCGAGCCCTTTGACTTTTTTCAGTTCCACCCGGCTTTTGAACGCGCCGTTGGCATTGCGGTATTCCACGATATTTTCGGCGAGTTTCGGCCCCAGCCCGGAAACATAGGTCAGCAGCTCTATGCTGGCGCTGTTAAGTTCCACGCCCACCGCGTTGACGCAACCGGCAACGGCGTCGTCCAGCGACTGCTTCAAGGCGGCCTGGTCAACGTCATGCTGGTACTGGCCCACCCCGATTGATTTGGGGTCGATTTTGATCAGCTCCGCCAGCGGGTCCTGCAAACGCCGTCCGATTGACGCCGCGCTGCGGAAAGTCAGGTCAAGGTCGGGAAATTCCCGGCGCGCGACTTCGCCGGCGGAATAGATGGACGCCCCGCTCTCGTTGACGCTGATTACCGGAATTTCCGCCGGCACGGCCTGACGCAGAAAAACTTCGGTTTCGCGTCCGGCGGTGCCGTTGCCGACCGCAATCGCTTCCGTTCGGAACTTTTTGCAGGCATTGAGCACAGTCGCCGCGGCAGCCGCAGCATTTTCAGGATATATTACGCAATGTTCCAGCAACTGCCCCTGGGCGTCAAGCACGGCTACTTTGCAGCCGGTGCGGAATCCCGGATCAACCGCAATAACCCGCTTCTGGCCCAGCGGCGCTTCCAGCAGCAGTTGCTTCAGATTGGAGACAAAAACGGCGATGGCTTCCGCGTCGGCCTTCCGCTTAAGCAGATTGACGCTCTCATTTTCCAGCGACGGCTGCAGCAGGCGGGTGTAAGCGTCTTCAATCGCCGCTTCAAGCTGCGCGGCATAAATGAAGCTGCGGTTCCGGATGACTTTCCTGGAGATAAGCCGGCCCGCGTCGTCCTTGTCCGGACGCAACTGCATGGCCAGAAAACCCTGTTCCTGGCCGCGCATCACCGCCAGCGCCCGGTGTGAGGGGACACGGCCGGCCGGTTCGCTGTAATCAAAGTAATCCCGGAATACCGCCGCTTCCGCGGCTTTGGATTTTACCACTTTGGCAGCAAACATGCCCTGCCGCTGGAAAAGTTCCCGCAGTTCCTTGCGGACATCGGCATTCTCGCTGATATCCTCGGCAATGATGTCCATTGCGCCGCTCAACGCCGCGTCAGTGTCGGCGACTCCTTTTTCCGGATTGACAAACTGCTTGAGATCGAGATGCCCGCTCTGCTGCGCCAGCATGAACTTCGCCAGCGACTCCAGCCCTTTCTCGCGGGCCATGGCGGCGCGGGTTTTGCGCTTCTGCTTATACGGCAGATAAAGGTCTTCAAGTTCATCCAGCGCATAAACCGCATTGAGCTTGTTTTCCAGTTCCGGTGTCAGCAGTTCGCGTTCGCGCAGCGATTCCAGGATATTCTCCCGCCGCTTGTGCAGTTTCTCCAGGCCGTCAATGCCGTCGCGCAGTTTGATCAGGACGACTTCATCCAGTCCGCCGGTGACTTCCTTGCGGTAGCGGGCGATAAACGGCACTGTCGCACCCGATTCAAAAAGTTCATGGACTTTACGCGCCCGGCCCGGATCAACTCCGGACAATCGGGACAGATATAGAAAATCCTGTTCATTCATATCGAATATTTCCTGTAATTGTGTATGTGAGAATTTAACCCTTTTAAACAAGTAGTCAATATGGGGCCTATGGGTCTTTTATGGGTTTCTATTCCGGACACCCGTTCCGGTGTAGCGCTCTGCGAGAGGTATTCCGATCCATTTCGTCCGACACGGACGGCACTACAACAAAACATTTTGGACACCATGCAAGCTCATCTTGGACATGCTCTGCGCAGAACTGTTCCGGTGTAGCGCTCTCGCTCTGCGAGAGGTATTCCGATCCCCCGTCCGGCACGGACGACGCTACAACAAGAACATTTTGGACACCATGCAAGCTCATTTTGGACATGCTCTGTGCATAACCGTTCTGGTGTAGCGCTCTCGCTCTGCGAGAGGTATTCCGATCCATTTCGTCCGGCACGGACGACGCTACAACCAAAACATTCTGGACACTATGCACCCTCATCTTGGACATCTGTCCTGCATAGTGTCTTTACTTCCACTTGGAGAGTTGCGCTCCGTCGCAAGCTTTTTCCTGTCCCGGTTATGACAGAGCATAACCCTCCCAAACAGCCATTCAGGACCGCCGACTCCGACACTTTAGAGAGTCGTTGAACAGAACCATCCCGTCATTGCGGGACCATTTCTCGCACGAAGACGCCAAGACACAAAGTTTTTTTACTATTCACCAGTCACATTCTTTCCATTTTGGACCGCCGACTCCGACACTTTAGAGACTCGTTGAGCACAACTATTATTCACCTTGACATTTTGGACATTTTGGACACATGTTGAACATAACCGATCCCGGCTTTACATCTGTGTCCATCTGTGTCATCTGTGGATACACTCCTGGATTTTGGACAATCTGGACAGTACTTAACCACAAGGCATCCCGCAGTCGCGGGACTAACCCGATAGTTAGCAAGGCACAAAGAAATCCTTTTCTTCGTTTTTAACAGCCATTCAGAGCCGTTAGAGAGCCTTTGAACGTAACGTTTTGTGTTTTCCAATTTCAATTATCAATCCCCATTTTGGACATCTTGGACACCCTTGTGCAGAACTGTTCCGGTGTAGCGCTCTCGCTGTGCGAGAGGTATTCCGATCCCCCGTCCGACACGGACGGCACTACAACAAAGCCATATTTCCGAGACTTTGGAGACCGGTTGAGCATAACTATTCCGTTTTACATCTGCGTCCATCTGTGTCATCTGCGGATACACTCCGGGATTTTGGACATCTGACTCCGAGAGTTTAGAGTGCCGTTGAACATAATGCCTCTCTGTTTTCACATCCCATTCCGAGTCGTTAGAGAGCTTTTCAACATAACATATTTAATTTTTAGCGTCTGCGTTTATCTGGGGATAGTCTAACATTCCGAGCCGTTAGAGTCCCGTTGAACATAACCATTTTTGTTTTTTCTGCCCCATTCTGACTTCTGTTTTATTAATTTTAAAACTCTCTCCACTTTTTTCATTTTTATAATTTTCAATTTTCCACTTTCAATTTTCCACTTTCAATTTTCAATTGTTCATCCATATATAGTGATTTTGTCAACATAAAACAATTCAAAACATTGGACATAAATGCTTTATATCTAAATTTTTATGTTGCGGACGGTCCTTGGGACAGCAGGAATTTCCATGCTGGAACAACTTTGATCCCGTTAGAGAGTTCCCGTTCATCTTCCCAGGTAACAATAAGCCGCTCGTCGACTTTCATGTAATCTCCAGTCTCAATAAGAGAACGGCATTCGCGTTGAAAAGTCTTTTCATTATCTATCTGATAACTGGACTGGATTAAAAGCAGTTTCTTATTGACGGGGTGTCTCGCGTAAAAGTCAATTTCATGCTTTTCTTTTTCAGTATTCACATAGTTGACGATGTAGCCCTGCCTGCGCAAATGCAGAAAGACCATATTCTCAAGCAGCATGCCATTATCCGCGGATGTTTTAAGCGCCATTGCGCGGATCATCCCGTGGTCTATGATGTAAAGTTTATCCGGATTGACTCTGCGCCTTGCCATGGAATCGGTCAGGAGCGGAACCTTGTAGAAAAGATAGGCTTCACAGAAATAATCAATATAACTTTGTATGGCCTCGCGGCTGCATGAAACTTGCAATTGCTTCAACGATTTGCACAGATTGCTGATGCTGAACTTCTGCGCCGGCGCGGAAAAGACTGCCTGCACCAGGTGTTTCAGCGCTTGAGTATGAGGAACCTGGTGGCGTTCAAGCACATCGCGCAACATTACGACATTGACATAGTCTTGAAGTCTGCTGATCGCGGAATCCGGGTCATTCCGCTGAACTTCCGGAAAGCCGCCGGCAAGGAAATAGCGGTTAAGCGCATTCTTCAACTTTGCGCGAACCTGATCTCCTCCCGGGCGTGGAACCTGGCTGTAGATATTGTGGTAAGCCATAAACTCTTCAAAAGAAAAAGGAAAAACTTCCGTTGAGAGTGAACGTCCCCGCATGGCGGTGCCGATTTCCGTCGTCAGCATCTTTGATGATGAACCGGTTATGGTAATCTGCACCTTTTCGCTGTCGAGAAGACGGCGGATGAACATTTCCCAATTCGCAATATTCTGAATTTCATCAAAGAAGAAGTAGCAAAGCTGCGCCCGGTTATCCGGATAGCGTTCATAATAAACATCAAGAATAGACTGAAAATCTTTCAGGGCAAAACCGAACAAACGTTCGTCTTCAAAGTTGAGATACAGCAGACGATCTTTGCTGACGCCGGAATCCAGCAACTCCCGCATCTTTTGATAGCATAGACAGGTTTTTCCGGTTCGGCGCATTCCTGTGATCACGGTCACGCTTCCTTGCGCTTCCGGATAACGAATATTGCGCTTTGTAACCGCGGGTAAATCCCGAAGGTAAAAGTTCGCGAGCAGATCAAGCAGAATATTTTTCATGATCCCGGTCTCCATTGTTGCTGTTAGCAGTCTGTCGGACTGCTTTATATAAAAATAGCGGTAAAAAATAGAAAAGTCAAGCAATTAGACAATATAAACTGCTAAAAATATATGTTTTTAGTCATTAAAAGCTGCTAATTATGAGTATTATTAGCAGTTTGTAACTGCTAATTATAAGATTTTTCAAGTCAAAAAGACCTATCAATCAGATAGAATATACGGTGCGACTCTATGGTAAACTTCACGAAACTCTGCGGGGAACATTCTTCATTGACTTCGTGATTTATAATTTTCAATTTTCCACTTTCAATTTTCAATTGGTCATCCATATATAGTGATTTTGTCAACCTGAACGTTGCAGACAGGTTCAAATAACGCGGTGAAATGATTTTTTGAAAGTCAGGTTTTGTGCGGTAAGAATTGCATTTTGTCCGCAACTGCATTCGGTCTCGTAGTGCCCTTACAATCGCAGAGATAGGAAAGTACCTCGCGCCGGTGATTGTTCGTTGAGCCATGGGCGATGCGCTAGTTATCGGGATCCGTGAGCTTGAAAAAATATTTGCATTTCTTTTTTGCTGAAAAATATGAATCAGGTTATAGACAAAACTGGAATCCAGTATTATAATATTGGCATGATTGGCAATAATGCCAATAATTTTACTGGATAATAGCAGGGCAATGAATAATACGGAAATTAAAAAGTATTTTGCGGTCGATACGGCATCCGGGGAACATCTGAAAGAGCAGATGCGCAAACGGGTGGAGGAGTTTATCAATACGCATGAAGCTGGAACCAGGCTGCCGTCAGGACGGGATATGGTTGAAGCTCTGGACATATCACGGATTACCGTCAGGAACGCCATGCAAAGCTTCTTTGACAGCGGCGCCATCATCAGTCGCGGCAGGCATGGCGTTTTTATTGCGGAGAAATCCCGGTCCAGTATATTAAAGGATATCCATCCAATGGCCATGGGAGGCGGGGTGCCGGTCAGTAAGATTCAAACGCTCAAGTTGCTGCTTTACGAAAATATTCCATTCCAGAAGGCTTTCTGGGAAGAGATAATCAGGCGCTTTAATAAACACAGCCAGTCATTCCGGGTACAGATTGAATGGCTGCCGCAGACCGTAAATCACAATGATTTTGAGGAATATTTAAGGAATTGCCATGTTGACCTTTTCCAGCATGCCGTAAATCATAATTCGGAGAAATCCGCGCAGAAACTGCCGGACGAATTGATAAATATGATAAATCAGCCGGAATACCGGCATGAAGTATTTCCTCCGGAAATGAAGCCGCTGTTCAAGCACATGCTGCCGGTCCACTTTAACCTGAACTTCATCTACTGGAATGCCGATCTGGCAAAATCTATCGGATTAAAGGATATCCGTCAGCGTATCCGCCGGAATGAATTGCCGGCATTGCTGGCGGAGGCGACAGATAAGTTGCCGGAAGGCAAAATTGCCTGCGGGCATATTTGGGACCGTCTGGCTTTTATGGGACAACCGGCAAATATTCAGGAAGTAAATGAAGCGTACTTCATCCGGCAGTTAAGCTGGATATTCCAGTATGACAATGCCGAATCAACCTATATTTACCGGCAGCAGTACCCGATGGAGGCCGTGGAAAACTTTCATGCCGGGAAACAGCTTTTTCTGGACTCCATTCCGACTCATGCGTATGTTTTCGGCAATAGCACAAACGTTGAACTCTCATGTGAACCATGTCCATTGCTGGATGGAAACCGGCAGTACACTGCGGCAATGGGGCTGGGCATCAGCCGCAATTCCTCTAATTATCATGGGGGCGTCGAGTTTATCCGTTTCATGCTGTCTGAAGAGGCGCAGGAATTCCTGGCATCAGCCAAATCCTGTCCGCCAGTGTTACACTGTGCCGCGGAACGGATACCGCAAACTTCTCCGAAACTGGAAACACTGTTGCAAATGTATAGAATTTATGATCCTTGTTCCCAGTCCCCGGAATGCCGTTTCATGAACTACTTGACTTATCATACTAGAAATGTATTGCAGCAATTGTGCGAAAAAAGTATTTCTATTGAAGACGCCGCCAGTACCATGTTCAAAAACTGGTCCGTCCAAATAAATGAAGCCGTTGCCGGATTCTAAAATAAACAATCGTAAATTATTTAAAGCAAACAATTGAAACAAGGAGAAGAAACAATGAAACGGAAACAGAATTTTACACTCATCGAACTCCTCGTAGTGATCGCCATCATCGCAATTTTGGCCGCAATGCTGCTGCCGGCGCTGAACAAAGCGCGCGAAAAGGGAAGGCAGGCCTCATGTATGAATAATCTTAAACAAATGGGCTTGCTGATTAATTTCTACCAGGGTGATTACAGGGATTATTATCCGTGGTATCTTTTTAGCAGTAATGGCTCCGCCGGAGGCGGCACGCTGTATTCATGGATTGCATACCAGGCGGCTTATACCGGCAGATTTAAAAGTCTTGATGATGTAACAGTCTGGTATCCTGTCTCCGCTAATTCCAATTATGATATTGCCAGGAGTAAATTTGCACTGTTTGCCTGTCCCGGCGCTAAATGGATATGGTCGAGTCCGCTGCAGGATGGCGGCAATAGAGGATCAGATTCAAGACATCAGTCATCTGCGACAAATTACACAGCCAATACCAGCATGATGGGCATAAATTACGGAGGCAGTCCCATGAACTCCATACGCCTTACTCAAATTAAAAAGCCTTCAACGTCGGCTGTCTGCTGGGACGGGCAGCGGGTGAGCTATGGAAACAATGATTATTATATAAAAGACGGGAACGGCAATACCGTGGATTTCCGGCACAGTAACAGCACAAATGGGCTGTTCGCGGATGGACATGCGAATAACTTGCCGAGAACGCCTAAACTGCCAATCATCAATAGTGCCGTCAGCTTGTGGCAGTAGAGTTAAACCGAAACCATCTTATGGAGTTGTTAATGAAATATATTACCGGTAACATTTGTTTATATTCGCTTCTTTTCTTTATCTAAAGTTTTCCTGTTTTTGAATCTATCTACCGAACCGGAGTCTGACATTCG
>JBAWXM010000241.1:0-8188 GCA_037144075.1 Lentisphaerota bacterium
CAGGTCTGGTCGTTCGGCGAAACCCGCACCCCGCTGGAAAGCCGCGATTATCATGCCTATGCGCTGGGCTGGATGTACCGCAACAATGATTTGACGGCGGCATTCGGACGCGCCCAGTTGTCCAAAATGGATAAATACTTCAAGATTCAACGTGAAAACGGGGCGTTGCTGAACAAGCGGTTGACCGGACTTAAAGGCTTGATTCTGCCCTACGAACCCGAAGGCCATGCCCATAACTGGTACAATTACACTTCGCGCATCGACATGGACGCCATCGGCTGGAAAGGCGATCCGGCGGCAATGCGCGGCGCCATCATGAAAGCGCTTCAGGCGGAAGGCGTTCCAGTCGGCGTATGGCAAAGCTTTATTCTGCCGGATATGACGGTGTTCAAAGCCAAAAACGCGTATGGCAAAGGCTGTCCGTGGTCGTGCAACGGCGCAGGCGACGGCGTGGTTTACGATCCGTCGCAATATCCCGCCGCCAACCGGCACTGCACGACTCATTTCGGCATGACCACGCCGCTGCGCGCCCCGAATGGCGCGGAGGCCGTGGAAATGGTTGCCGAAGGTTTCCAAAAAGTCTTCAGCAGCATTGACCAGATAGATCCGGATAAAATCCTGAAGTAATCCGGTTATTATCGGGAATTCGCTTGGCAAAAGCGGATTCCCGAATTATTCTTTCAGTAACGGAGCAAAAAGTTATGGACTCAAAAAAGATTCTTGTCGGCTGGTCTTCCAGAGATGTTACGCCTGATAAACCAACCACACTTGCAGGGCAGTTTAATACGAGGATTTCTGAATTTGTGAAAGACCCGGTGACAGCGACAGCGCTGGCGCTGGAGACAGCCGGCGGCGACCAGGCAATCATTGTCTCGCTGGATGCGGTGTGGATCAAGGATGACAGCCGTGACGCCTGCCGGAAAAAACTTAGCGAACTGATCCCGGATTTTGACCCGCAAAAATTACTGATCAGCGTCACCCATACCCATACCGCGCCATCGCAATCTTCCAGTTTTTTCGGTTATCCTGAGCTGAACGATCCGGATATCATGAAACCGGCGGAGTATTCCAAACTGCTGACGGAAAAGCTCATTGAAATATGCGTCGAGGCCTGGAAAAACCGCAAACCCGGCGCGATTGCCTGGGGTTACGGGCACGCGGTGGCAGGCTTTAACCGCCGGGTCAGTTATTTCGACGGCTCCACTCAAATGTACGGCAAGACCAATGTTCCGGAATTCTCACATATCGAAGGTTACGAAGACCAGAGCGTGGACATGCTGTTTACTTACGATGACAAACACCGGCTTACCGGCATGATCATCAATCTGGCCTGTCCGTCCCAAGTCACCGAAGGCGCAAGTTTTGTTTCGTCTGATTTCTGGCACGAAACCCGCGAAGAGATCCGTAAACGTCATGGCAAAAAACTTTTCATTCTTCCTCAGTGCAGTGCTGCAGGCGACCTGTCGCCGCATCTGATGCTGCACAAACGCGAGCAGGAAAGGATGTTCAAACTTAAAGGCTTAATCAATCAGGAAAATCCGGACTTCAATATTGCCCAGCGCAAGGAGATCGCCCAACGGATCGCGGCGGCGGTGGACGAAGTCCTGCCGCTGGCGTCAGCGGATATCCAGGATACCGTTCCGTTTGCGCATACGGTAGCCACGATTCAACTTCCCAGACGCAAAATATCTGAAGACGAAGCAAAGTTCTGTTCGGAACAAATGTTCCGGCATCAGGAGGCGCTGAAAACATGCGACCAGAACCCGAAATCCGCCGCATACTCAGTCAATTATGTGAAAGCCGGCTACTTCGGTTTTGCCGTCAAGCGCTTTAACGAACAAGCGTCAAACCCGGTACTGCCGATGGAATCGCATATCATCCGGCTGGGCGATGTGGCATTTGCCACCAACCGGTTTGAATTGTTCCTGGATTTCGGACTCAGAATCAAGGCGAGAAGCAAAGCGCTCCAGACTTTCGTCATCCAGCTTGCAGGAGAAGGTTCATATCTGCCGACACAGAAAGCAGTGGACGCGAAAAGCTACGGCGCCGGAGCGCCGGATAATCTGGTCGGCCCCGAAGGCGGCCAGGCATTAGTCGAGGAGCAGCTCAAAGCTATCAATGGTTTGTTCTAATAACCGCATTTTACAAAGGAAAAACAGTTCATGAAACTTTCAATGATGACATATACCATGGGACGCCAGGGATTTGGCGCAGAGGACTTCATCAAGACCGCCGTTGACTGTAAACTGGACGGCATCGACTGGGTCACCACTCACGGACGCGACGCCGGAGATTTAAGGAAGATGAGCGATGACGCCGGCCTGCCGGTAGTCTGTCACACTTTCATCCTGTCAAAAGTATTTTCCGGAGCGCAGGACTGGCTGGACGAAGCCAAAAGGAGCATCGCGGACGCGGTCACGCTCGGAGCCCCGGTCGTCATGATTCCAACCATGAGCAACGACAAGATTGCCCGGAGCGAATTCCGGATGCAATGGATAAAAGCGCTCACTGAAATCGCGCCGCTGACCAATGACGCGGGAGTCGCGCTGACCGTGGAGAACTTTCCCGGACTGCACAGCGCCTTTGTCACGGCAGACGACTTTTTCGAGGCGAAAAAGGAAATACCGCAACTACGGCTGACATTCGATAACGGCAATGCCGCCAGCGGCGAAGACCCGGTTGAATCGTTCAAAAAATGCCGCGAATTTGTGGCGCATGCTCATTTCAAGGACTGGTATATTCAGACAGAACCGTCTGAAGGCTATCGCCAAATGCTTGACGGCAACTACTACCGCCCTGCCCTGATCGGCGAAGGCGGCGTTGACACCGTCGGCTGCTGGAAAGCGATGAGGCAGGCAGGCTACAACGGTTATATCAATATTGAGTATGAAGGCAATGAGATTAAGGCGGATACGGCGATTGCCCGCGCCGCCGCGTTTCTGCGCAATATTTAAGTTTAGGAGTCGTTCAAAAATAACCTTTGCATCTTCGCGATTCTCCCGGATGCCTTTGTGTTTGCCGGTTCGTTACATACCTTCAGGTATGCGCCTCGCCGGCAATTCACAAAATCACCTCGGCATATTTCACGAATATTGTAAACTTTATTTTTGAACAACTCATTAAAGCGTAATTGTTTTGCCGGAATCAGCAGACATTCCGGCGGAAATCGCCAGACGGGAAACCTGGAATGTATCCTCCATGGAGATCATGCATTTGCCGGTTCCTTTGATTTCACGGCAGATGTCCGTGAAGATATCGCCGGGGTCTTCCGCCTGTAACTCGGCGGCCGGCGTGGCGTGGGTGGCGGCAAAGGCTTTGCCGTCACGCACCCAGATGACCCCGTTCTCGCCGGCTATCCGCATCTGATCGTCGCCGTGCGAGCCGAATTTTCCCGGAAGCAGGAAATCCGCATTGATACTGCCGATAGCGCCTGCGCCAAAGTCGATCATCATCGAGCAGTGGGACTCGCAATCGCCATAACCATGATTGGCGGCAGCGCTTTGAACCGCGGAGACTTTTTCCCAGTTGCCGACGTTCCAGAAGCTCAGGTCAATGGCGTGAACCGCCACCCAGAGAATCGTCCCGCCATATTGCTGCCGGCGCTTGTAGAATTCCGGACGGGCATTGCCGAAACAATAGGATTTCTGCCCGAAAAACATGCACGGCCTGCCGATGATTCCGCTTACTACCGCCTGATGCGCCGCATAAAAATGCGGTTCATAGCGCATGCCGTGCATGCCGAAGATTTTGACATGGTTCTGTTCAGCCGTCTTTTGCATTTCATCCAGCGTTGCGAAGTCATGGGCAATCGTTTTTTCCGTGAAGCAATGAATGCCGCGGCGCAAACATTCCAGCGAAACGATCCCGTTGCGGTCATACCGGGTTCCAATCACGGCGATATCCGGCTTCACTTCATCCAGCATCTTTTCCCATGATTCAAACAGCGGGCATTGGATTTGAGCAAGAATGCCAGGCAGTGATGCTTCCGGCAAATCGCCGTCTGTTCCTGAAGCAATTCCGCACGGAACCGCCTCCAGTCCCGCGACAAGCGTTTTAAACGCATACTGAATATGGCCAAGCGCCCCGATAATAACAACTTTAAGCGGCATCATTCATCTCCTGTTAAATTCGAATAGTTAAGTTATGTCAAATAATGACTCTGTCAAATATGGAATCCTGATTTCCCCGGTGAAGTCCCGGCCCTGCCATTCAGCCACCGCGCCGGCAGGAATCCGCAAAGACATAATGCCGTCTTCAACCAGCACTTCAATTTCGCCTTGCGGGGTCGGCACGGTCGCCGCCGCCCAGGTCAAAGTACCCAAATCCGGCGCTACCGCAAACCGCCTCCAGCCGTCTGCCAGCGGTTCCAGTCCAAGAATGCCCATGGGCAGAAATGCCGCCGGACCTGCGCTCCAGGCATGGCAGAGGCTCTTCCCGAAAGGCCGGCCGTAAAAGCTGTAAGCGGCATCGTCCTGCTGTCCGGGGTCATACGCTTCCCAGAAGGTTGTGGCGCCGCGTTCGAGCATCCCGCCCCAGTAACTGTTAACCCGCTCCTTTATCTCATCCACAGCACCCAGCTTAGCCAATGCTATATTCTCAAAACCGGCCATATAAGGAGTTCCAACCGGACTGGCGATATTACCCAGCAGAACATTACGAATCGCCGCCTTCTGTCCGGGTAACGCCAAACCGGAAACGACACTTATAAAATGGGCATGCCGGGACGGCGCAGATGACGCATTGCCGGGAATGCCACGCCAACAATTGTGCTCCACATCCCAGGCCTGCTCCTGCAGGATTACCCCCATACTTTCAGCACGATTGCGCCAGTGTGAAACACACGCACTCTCTCCAAGGCGTTCCGCCAGTCTGGCGGCGGAATCCTGCGCCCAGCGCCAAAGCATCTGAAGTGCGGTAAGCTTATCCCCTTCCACCCAGTCAATGAACAGCCAGTCGTCCGCGGATTTAACCAGCATTCCACCGGCGTCGCAATGGGACTCCAGGCAGGCCAGCATATTTTTAATCCGCGGCCATTCGCGGCGCAAGTAAGCCATATCGCCGAAATAACGCTGGAAATAGTCATGCGCGATGATCCACCACAGCGAATAATCAATAATCCCGTTGAGATGCTTATGCTCAATCCCGGCGCGTCCGAGCGCCGTGAGCGAGCGGCGGACGATTTCGGCGTCGCCAAAGGCATAGGCATCAACCATCATGCTCATGGTCAGATCACCGACCCACGGCAGACGATCCCGTTTAATACCGTCAAGAATAAAATCCTGCATGCACAGACGCAGAGTGTAAGCGCTGTTCATCCAAATCCTGGTCAGCTGCTTGTCAGAACAGGCGAACGCGCCGCGGTAACGCACAGGATAGAACTGTGCGCGACAGGCAATGTCCGCAGCCGTAGCGGCTCCTCCAATCCGCAAATACCGGAATGCCAGCGGATGCTCCGTGCGCCATTCGCCATTTCCACCGGCAATGACCATCACAGGTTGTTCGCAATCTTCAGCGGCAGTATTTCTAGCTTCAGCTGGCGACTCTCCAGCTTCAATCTCCGGCTTATCAACACAGCGCACTGCTACCGTACCAAATAACTCCCGCCCGAAATCAAATAGTTCGCCGTCCTGTCCGACCGGCGACAGCGCCGTTTCCGCCGGTTCGGAGCGATGCGGCGGCAAACCTGAACTAGTCTGCGGGAAAGCCGCTGGCGATTCCCAGTTTATGCCGTCATTCGACCATTCCCAGCCCTTACCGCAAGTTGAATACAGACCGTCTTCAATCAGCAGCACGGGAAGATCGTTTACGGCAAGCAATTCAATATGCAAACAGGCCGGTAATGACAAGCCGGACGGGAAAGTAACTTTGTGAGTTTGGTTCTGATTTTCCGCACAGTATATTTCCATTGCATCAAGTCGAATAGTAACCACCCCGCTCGCCCGGAGAGAAATAGCATCAGCGTTGACAGACGGATGGCGAAACCAGACATGTTTCGACGGCTGGTGAAATTCACCCGGATAACCTACCTTCAATTTGGCCTCAATAGTCCGGCGGCGCAACTGCTGCAGGCGCCAGCACTCCAACTCGCCAGTGCCGTAAAGCCAGGGAGGAACATTGTTGCGCACATCCGGCGGCGGCATCATACTGTCGGAGCAATAGAGCGGATCGAGCACGGCGAATTCCGAACGCTGATGTGCAATGGAACCAGCTATAGTACAATCATTCATTATCATTCCTGTTTCAAAAACCAGTCTATCAACATAGAACAGCATCCGACATCGCTAATATAGCAGAAATTATGCTCAGCGCCAGCGCCGCAAGCGGCAACGACACCATGTGTTAAATACTTCAATAATTACAGTTAAAGCTCCGCAGATACCAGCGACGCGTCATCTATTTTGATTGCGTAACCTTTTTCCATTTTCAGGATAAAATATATACAGAAAAGCAGGAGAAAGTTGGTGACGATATTGCTTAACGCAAAAATTACTACATAGGAATCATTTCCCATTCCGACCGCCACATAGAGCTGCGCAATAACCAGTCCGATTGTCAGAAAGAACTTGGAGCCAAAGACCATCATCATCCCGTGATGCGGGATTCCGTTGATTGGCAGTTCGCCCGCTTTAGCCCGCGAAATATCCCGCCGGATGCCATGCGCCATAACAAACCACAGTCCCGCAATAATCACGGAAAGCGGAATGACCGCCATCCAGAACCAGCGGATTGCAAACGACATCCCGTGCATGGTCAGCGGCAGAAGCATTATAAGCGCCAGCGCAAGCGAGCCGAACATGACGCCATCCATCAGCCACAGTGAAATTTTCAACCATTTGCTCTGATACCCGGTAGTCGCGACGATAGCCACATTTTCATAGCCGCTGCTGTTCCATGTCGCCGGCGGATGAAAATGCGCATCTCCGCCAAGCTGATTCCAGCGGCGGTAAGCCCAGGCGATCAACACAAAGTTAGTCAGACAGGCCAGCGACGACCAGACAAAATAAAACCGGTAGCAGTATCCGTCTCCGGCGGCAAGGCCGGTACAGCCGCTGATAGAAAATACGTAGTGGATCAAATCGAAAAAACCACCGACAGCCATCCCTGCTGCGATAGTGCAAAAAGAACGAATCATGCCTTGCGCCGCGCCAAACTGGCCGTAACGGGAATTCGGAAAAAGCCGCATCTGCAGCGGCATCAGACAGGCGCCCGCCAAGGCGTTCATAAAAGCATACAGCAGCTGTGCCGCCAGCGAAAGCCAGAAAAAAACACGACCGGGGATGTCGATAAAAAGCCAGACCCAGTTCATCATCGGTCCGGTCAGCGAAAAGATCACCACATAAGTATAAACGCGCAACGGATGCCATCGGTCGACGAAAACTGCGGCGAAATAGGTGGCGACAAAAGCGGCAACTGCAATAATCGCATTATATTTGCCGATTTCACTCAGGGTCATCTTCATTTCCAGCAGGAAGAACACCTGAAATCCCCATGCCACTCCGGCAAAAGCAAGAACTCCGCCACTGATAAAAATCAACTGGTACAAGCGTTCATGAAACGATTCTTTAAAAAAATCTTTGGTTGCCTGCCACCTGCTGCTTTTTTTCAGCTGATGCTCATCGAGCGGGGGATACGAACCTTCCCGAACCATCGACAGCATGGCAGCGAAGCCGGCAACATACAAGATTGCCGATCCCGCAAAAATCTCATGCGAGTGGGTATTGGCATATTCGAACAGGAAAAAACTGAAAAATGCCCCCGTAGCCGTTCCGACCATTTTAAATGCGCCCGCAAAACGCGCTAAATGAGTCGGCGGAACCACATCATTGAACAATGACCAGAATCCGGCATTCAAAAACTGGTTAAAAAACTGAAACAGCACCATAAAAACCGCAATCATCACAATCGCCAGCATTGACGGCGCCATGCCATTCAGAATCGGGACATTGACATGCAGCCAGGCGGCAATCTCCTTGCTCCATCCCAGCAGCAGCAGACTGACCGTCAGAAACGGCATGCTCGCCGCGATAAACGGAATACGCCGTCCCCAGCGCGTCCGGCAACGGTCACTTTTTACCCCGATATAAGGCGAAACGGTCATGCTCATGAAATTCGGGATCGCGGTAATAATTATACCCATGATCCAGTTCCTGCAATCCAGGTTCTTAAGCGTCAAAGGAATGATGCTCGG